>CANJHI010000100.1 GCA_947474005.1 Alphaproteobacteria bacterium
GACACAGCGGAGGCTGATCAAGGCGAACGCGCTGCTCGACCGAGCAAACCGCGAACTGCGGGCGTTCTACGAATCGCTTCATGTCGGCATCTTCCGTGCCGATGCCACCGGCCGGATCGAGCAGGCGAACCAGAGGTTCTGCGTGTTGACCGGCACGTCGATGCCTGATCACTGGCTCAGCCGCGTACACCCGACGGACTCGGAAACCGTCCACAAGCTTTGGCACGAGACGATCGGGCATGGCAGCAGCTTTGACAGCGTGCATCGCCAGATGATCGAAGGCGGACTTCCCAAGTACGTGGAAATGAAGGCCGTGGCGCTGCGCGACGAGCACGACAAGACGACCGGCATCGTCGGCGTCGCCGAGGACGTCTCGGAGCGCCTGCTGGCCGAGGAACATGCGCGCGAACGCCACAATGTGGCTCCCCTACTTTAGGGATGGACCCGAGGTCCATGGTGGCTCGCTTCACGAGCCAGGTCGGCGCCAGGCCGCCCAGCAGGCCGTAACTGATAGTGCAGCCGACGGCGCTGCCTTGCATCAGCGCTGCTATTGGTATGAAATTGCCGCAACAGTTGAGACTGCGGCAGGGTCATCTCTCTTGCCGCTTTCCACCATCAAAGTTTAGAGGGAGAACCCGACATGGCTTCTCAAGACACTCAACAAGCGCCCAACGCCTCCATGGAGCAGCGCCTCGCGGCCGTCGAACGGGTGCTGGAGGTGCGCGCACACGACAAAGGCCTGTCGGTCGACGGCACGATGGAGTGGCAGGAAGAAAATTTGCTGGCGGAGAATGGCGCGAAGGTCGTCGCCCGCGCCTGGACCGACCCCGCCTTTCGCCAGCGCCTCCTGGCCGACGGCAAGGCGGCGATCGCCGAATTCGGGATCGGCCTGCCGGCGATCCAGCGCCAAGTCTACGTGCTCGAAAACACGCCGGCGGTCCACAACGTCATCGTCTGCACGCTGTGTTCCTGCACCGCCACGACCCTGATCGGCCCGCCGCCGAACTGGTACGAGGATCTGGAGTACCGGGCGCGGGTCGTCCGCGAAGCGCGCACTGTCCTGCAGGAAATGGGCTGCCCCGTGGCGCCCGAGACGGAAGTCCGCGTCTGGGACACGACCGCCGACACGCGTTTCATGGTGCTGCCGATGCAGCCGCCCGAGACGATCGGCTGGCCGGAGGACAAGCTTGCGTCGATCGTCACGCGCGATTCCCTGATCGGGGTCGCGCGGCTGTCCGGGACGGGAGGCTGACGATGGACGGCATGCATGACCTGGGCGGGCGCCAGGGTTTTGGCAAGGTCGGGTTCACCCCGAAGGCGTCGCCGTTCCAGGCCGCGTGGGAGAAGCGGACCTATGCGCTGCGAACCATGGCGGGGCAGCTCGGCGTGTACAACATCGACGAGTACCGCCATGCCGTCGAACGCATGGACCCGCGCCACTCGGTGAGCGCCAGCTACTATGAGCGCGTGCTCACGGCCATCGCGACGCTCCTCGTCGAAAAGGGCGTGACGACTCGGGCCGAACTGGAAGAACTCGCCGGCGGCGGGTTTGCGCTGTCGCATCCGGGCGCTGGGGGCAGAACCAATGCGCCCGACCGCAAGTCCTTCCAGCGTGGCGAGCGGGTGCGGGTTCGAAACGATTTCGTCCCCGGCCATGTTCGCCTGCCCGGCTATATCCGCGGCAAGACCGGCGTCGTCATGGTCGAGGGACCGCTCACCCCTTTCCCCGACGCCCATGCTCATGGCCTCGAAGCGGTCGACGAGCCGACCTACGACGTGCAATTCCGCAGCGAAGATCTCTGGCCTGGAGGCGCTGAATCGGCCGTCATCCACGTCGCCGTCTTCCAGAGCTATCTCGAGGCGGTCGCCTAACTACAGCATTTCATACTCTTCCGGACCGCGAGCCTCCGGCTCGCTCATGAGTCCGAGCGAGCCGGAGGCTCGCGGTCCGGAAGAGCACTAGCCACGTCTCGGAACGGTCTCCTTGAAGGCCAGCGCCGCCACGAAGGAGATCGCGGCCGCCCCCATGACCAGGAAAGCCGGGCTGAGATCCATCGTGGTGCGCTCCACGAGCCAGGTCGCCGCCAACGGCGCCATGCCGCCCAGCAGGCCGTAGCTGATGTTGTAGCCGACAGCGATGGCGGTGCAGCGGATGTGGGGCGGTGTCGCCTCGACCAGCAGCGCCGGCTGCACCCCCATGGCGCCGCCCACGACCAGCGCGAAGCCGAGCTGGCCGAGGCGGATCATATCAGGGTCGGGGTGATGCATCAGCCACAGCAAGGGCACGGCGCCGACGAACCCCAGGACGATGGACGCGATCAGGACCGGCTTGCGGCCAATGCGGTCGCTCAACCAGCCCGCCGCCACCATGACAGGGATCAACGCCGCCATGCTCTCGGTATTGAGGCTGAGGGCGCGCTCGGGCGCGACGCGATCGACGAACTGCAGCCAGGAGACGATGTAGAGGAACATCAGGTAGTGGCCGACGGCCGCGTAGGCCGGCAGGAAGCTGAGGCGTGCCAGCAGGGCCTTGTTATGCTGGAAAGTCTCGGCAATCGGCCGGTGACCGATGTGCGGTGGAGCGTGCATGTCCTGCACGTCGCGGCGCAGCAAATAGCCCGTGGCACCTACGGCGAGGCCCAGCAGGAACGGCACGCGCCAGCCCCAGGCATGCAGCGCGTCGGGTGGCAGGAGGGCCGCCATCAACGTGCCCACGCCCGAGCCCAGCATCATGCCGATCGTGGCCCCTGAGCCGCCTATCGCGGCAGTCAGGCCGGCGCGACCGGGCGGCGCGTTCTCGACCATGTAGGTGAAGGAGGTCGTGTATTCGCCGCCGACCGACAGGCCCTGGATGATGCGCAGCACGATGAGCAGGATGGGAGCGGCCACGCCCAAGGTCTCGTAGCCCGGCAGGACACCCACCAGGAATGTGGGCACGGCCATGGCCGTCACCGAATAGGAGAGCGCCGTGCGGCGGCCGAAGCGGTCGCCGATAAAACCGGTCAGCAGGCCACCCAGCGGCCGCATGAGGAAGCCCACGCCGAATACGCCGAAGGCCGCCAGAACCTGCGTCACCGGATCGTTGCCCGGAAAGAAGGTGCGGCCGAGCGAGATGGCGAAGAATCCGTAGATCGCGAAATCGTAGAATTCGAGAACGTTGCCGATCGTGCCGGCGGCAAAGAGGCGAAGCCTGCTGCGGGGAATCATTCGGGGATATTACACGGATTTTTTATGCCGTGTTCCCGTCGCCCTCACCTAACCTCTCCCCCGATAAGGGGAGAGGAGCATGCCCTACTTCAGGCTGACCGATGCGAGGTCGACGAACCAGGATTGCGCCGGCGTAAAACCCTGGACGTTCTTGCTGAAGGCGCGCGGGTTGAGGTCGTGGACGATGTAGAGCCACGGCGGGTTGTCGACCAGCCGCTCGTGCGCCGTCTTGAAGTTCTGCAGGATCGTGGCGTCGTCCGTCGCCTCGGCCAGCGTCTTCAGCGCAGTCTCGAACTTCGGGTCGTTCCACTGCTGGAAGTTGGAGCCGGTCGGTGAGGAGTTGGCCGCCGCGAAGTAGCGGAACATCATGCCGATGTCGCTGGAGGGCGAGCTGACGTTGAGCGCCATGGCGCCGTTCAGCGCCGGGCTGTCGGGCACGGCGCGGCCGGCGTTCAGCAGCACCTGCCATTCGACGGCATCGACCTGGACTTCGACGCCGCAGGCCTGCTTCAGGTTCTCCTGCAGCGCCTCGTTCATCGGCAGCGGCAGCATCTGGCCGGAGCCCGAGGTCGAGATCATGACCTTGAAGGAGAGCGGCTTGGCAGGCGTGAAGCCAGCTTCCGCAAGCAACGCTTTGCCCTTGGCCGGATCGAACGCGTATTTGTTGACCGGGTTGCCGAACGCGGCGTCGGTGGGCTTCAGCCAGCCGACCGACGGCTCGGCCGTGCCGTTCAGCATCGTCACGATGGCGCTGCGGTCGATGCAGTAGTTGAGCGCCTGGCGCACGCGCACGTCGGCGAACGGGCTGTTCTTGGCGGCCATGTTGTAGAACCACGGCCAGACGTGCGGATAGGAGTTGGTCGACATGACGAAGCCCGCCTGCTTCAGCGACGGGATGCCATCCGGCGGCGGCACCTCGATCCAGTCGACGCGGCCCGAGCGCAGGGCGGCCAGCCGCGTGTTGGCCTCGGGGATCGGCAGCAGCACGATGGAATCGACCTTGGCCTTGCGGGCCGGATCCCAATACTCGTCGTTGCGCGCCAGGGTCACCGACTGGCGCGGCACCACCTTGGTGATCTTGAACGGGCCGGTGCCGGCGGCGCCCACGGCGCCGACCTTGCCCCAGTCCTTGCCGGCCTTCTTCCACGACGCGGGCGAGGCATTCAGCATGTAGGGCACCATCCACGGGAAGTAGGAGGCGACGTTGGTCGTGGTCAGCGCCACGGTGTTGTCGTCGATCTTCTTGTACGAGGCGAGGATCGGCACGCGCGAGCGCATGATGCCGGTGGCGGCCGGCTCGAACTGCGCGCTGTCCTTGTTGAAGATGCGCTCGAGGTTCCAGATCACCGCGTCGGCGTTGAAGTCGGTGCCGTCATGGAATTTCACGCCTTTGCGCAGGGTGAAGATCCAGGTCTTCTTGTCGTCGGGCGACTGCTCCCACTTCTCGGCCAGGCCCGGCCGCAGGGTCGCCAGGCTGTCCGACTTCGAGAGATCGAACAGGATCAGGCCCTCGAAGATCGGAAAGCCCAGGAAGCGCATGCCCTCGAAGCCGTTGTTGGGCATGCCCGTGGTGGTCGGGATGTCGGACGCCGTCATGGCGATGCGCAGGGTCTTCTCCTGCGCCCAGGCCGGCGACACCAAAATCACGAGGGAGATCATGGGGGCAGCCATCGCCGCAGCGAGGCCGAAACGGCGAAGGCTCATGCATGTGCTCCTGAGGTCGAAACCTGCAGCAGCACATGCAATCAGCGGGCCATGAGTTGCTCGAAGCGGCGGAGGTAGTCGCGGGCGTGCGCGGCGTAGTCGACGCCGGGCGTCTTCAGGTGAACATCGGAGACCATCGCCCACAGCGCTTCGCGCAACGCGCTTGCCGACTTCATGGCATCGAAGGCGCGGTGCAGATCGTCCGGCACCTTGCCTTCGAAATAGGCATCGAGAAGGGCTGCGTCTTGCGTCGCGCTAAAACCGCCGTTCGAGGACAGGTTGGCGAGGTCGAACATGGCGGTGCCGAAAGCGCCGTACTCCCAGTCGATCAGCCACAGCCTCTTGCCGTCATCCATGAAGTTGCCCGGCAGCAGATCGTGATGGCCGAAGACCACCGGCAGCGACACCTGCGCCTGCTCCAGATCGTCGGCCACCGTGAGGTACCAGGGATCGGCCCCCAGCAATCGCACATAGTCGCGGATGACGTGAAACACCCAGAAGGCATTGGCCGGACCGCGCACGCGCCGGCCGACCTCGGCGTGACAGGTCTTGAGCAGGGGCACGATGCGGCCGAGGTGGGTCGCGAGGTCGGCTTCGCTAAAAGTGCAGCCGTCGATGAAGCGCAGCACCATGATGCCGGGCTCGGCGTAAATCACCTCGGGCGACAGGCCTGCTTCGAAGGCGGCGACCGACGCGGCGCGCTCGCGATCGCGAAAGACGTGGTGGACGGGAATGTCGGCGCCGCAGCGCACGACGAACTTCTCGCGGCCATCGTCGGCGAGGTAGGAAAGGTTGGTGAGGCCGCCCTTGAGCGGCGCCAGGGTCACCGGGCCGCGCCAGCACGGCAGGTGCGCAAGCCTGCTCTCCAGATCGTCCTTCCGCATCGCGCATGCCTCCCCGACACAATCATTCCACGCGGGCCGCGCGCACGCTAGCCTCGCGGCTTCCAGGGAGGAAACCAATGCCCGACGCCCCCATCTCCAAGACGGCCGTCACCAACACCATCACCGGCCGCGACGCCTTTCTCCGCGTGCTGAGCGACGAAGGCGTCGTGAAAATGTTCGGCAACCCCGGCACCACAGAGCTGCCGATCATGCATGCACTCTCCTCGGCGCCCGAGATGGGCTACGTGCTCGCGCTGCAGGAGGCCGTGGTCATCGCCATGGCCGACGGCTACGCCCGCGCCTCGGGCAAGCTCGTCTCATGCAACGTCCATGTGGCGCCGGGCCTCGGCAACGCCATCGGCTCGATCTACACCTCGATGATGTCGGGCACGGCGATGATCGTAACGGCCGGCCAGCAGGAACAGGGCCATGGCCTGACCGAACCCCTGCTCTACGCGCCGCTGGTGCCGATCGCGACGCCGGTCGTGAAGTGGGCGACCGAAGTGAGCCGCATCGAAGACCTGCCGCGCATCCTGCGCCGCGCCGCCAAGATCGCCACGACCGCGCCGACCGGCCCGGTCTTCATCTCCCTGCCCGGCGACATCCTGAACAACGAGGCCGCCATCGACATGGGCGAGGCCACGCGGGTCGATACCGCCGTGCGCCCCTCCGATGCGGCCCTCGAACATCTCGCCAGGCGCCTGCTTGCTGCCAAGAAGCCGGTGATCCTGGCCGGGCACGAGATCGCCACTTCAGATGCCTTCGAGGAAGCGACGGCGCTGGCCGAGGTGCTGGGCGCGCCGGTGCTGCAGCAGACCGTGGCCTGGGGCGCGCATTTTCCCTCCGAGCATCCGTGCTATCTCGGCGCCCTCAACCGCGACCAGAAATACGTGCGCCGCGTGCTCAGCGACTACGACCTGATGTTCTGTGTTGGCGCCGACGTGCTGAAAATGTCGGTGTGGAGCGAGACCGAGCCGCTGCCCGAGACCACGGCGGTGGCCATGGTTGGCCTGCGCGACTGGGAGATGGGCAAGAACTTCCCGGCCGAGATCGCGCTCCGCGCCGACGTGAAGGAGACGCTGAAGGCGCTGGTGCCGCTCCTGAAGAAACTGGGTGGCGCCAATCTTGCCGAGCGCGCCAAGGCTTCCATGGCCGATATCGCGCCGCGCAACTGGAATGCCCAGCGCAAGGCGCGTGCGGCCAAGCTCACCGCGCCTGCCAGCGAGAAGCCACTGCAGGCCGAGTGGGCGATGATGCGCCTGACCGACAGACTGCCCAAGGACGCCATCGTGGTCGAAGAAGGCCTCACCAGCACGGCGACGCTGATGAACTACTTCGCCTTCCGCGACCGCAACAGCTTCTTCGGCAATGTGAGCGGCGGCATCGGCTGGGGGATCGCGGCGGCCGTGGGCGTGCAGATCGCCGAGCCGGCGCGCCGCGTCGTGGCGGTGATCGGCGACGGCAGCGCCATGTATTCGATCACGGCGCTGTGGACGGCGGCCAACCAGAAGCTGCCGGTGATCTTCGTCATCACCAACAACGAAGGCTACCAGATCCTCAAGAACCGCCTGAAATTGTTCCACGGCAACGACAAGCCGATCGGCATGGACTTCAACGACCCGCCGATGGACATCGCCGCCATCGCCCGCGGCTTCGGCCTGGCCGCCGAGCGCGTCGACACGGCCGCCGGCTTCGATGCGGCGCTCGACAAGGCGCTGGCCCGGACGAACGGGCCGACCCTGATCGAGGTGATGGTGAAGAGTTGAGCTGGAGCGGCGCGCTCCTATGAGTCTACTCCGCCGCCTGAGCGCGGCTCTGGAGCTTGGCCAATTCCTCGGCGATCTGGACGGCGTTCCAGGCAGCGCCTTTCAGAAGCTGGTCGCCGGCCACGAACAGGGCGAGGCCGTTCGGGTTGGAGAGGTCGCGGCGGATGCGGCCGACATGGACGTCGAGATCGCCCGAGGCTTCGAGCGGCATCGGGAAGTGGTTGGCGGCCGGATCGTCGACCACCTTCACGCCCGGCGCCTTCTCGAGGATGGCACGCGCCTCGGCGGGTGACAGCGGCTTTTCGAGGTCGAGCGAGATTGCCTCGGAGTGGGCACGCAGCACCGGCACGCGGATGCAGGTCGGCAGGATCGCAAGCTCCGGCATATGGAACATCTTGCGCGTCTCTTCGACCATCTTGTTCTCTTCTTCGTTGTAGCCGTTCTCGGCCACCTTGGTGTTGTGCGAGAAGAGATTGAAAGCGATCTGGTGCGGGAACACCGAGCGGGTGACTTCCTTGCCCTCGGCGTACTGGTGCACCTGGTCCTCGAGCTCGCGCATGGCGGCGGCGCCGGCGCCCGAGGCCGACTGGTAGGTCGACACGACGACCTTCCTGATGCCGACGGCCCGGTGGAGCGGCCAGATCGCGGTCGCCATGATGATGGCGCTGCAGTTCGGCACGGCGATCACCCGGTCATGGCGCGCGAGATCGCCCGGGTTCACCTCGGGCACGACCAGCGGCACGTTGGGGTCCATCCGGAAGGCGGAGGAATTGTCGATCACGACGGCGCCTGCTGCCTTGGCGTGCGGCACGAACTCGCGGCTCCGCGTGGCGCCGGCGCTGAAGAAAGCGATGTCGACGCCCTTGAAGGAGGACGCTTTCAGCTCCTCGACCTTGTGCGGCTTGCCTTTGAACTCGAGCGTCTTGCCGACCGAGCGCGCCGAGGCGAGCAGCTTCAGGGAAGCGACGGGGAAGTTCCGTCGCTCGAGGACGCGGAGGATTTCAACTCCGACCGCGCCGGTGGCGCCAGCAATGGCAATGTGTTGGGCGTTCATGCCGACAGGATAATCGACAGCCGGCGGGCCGTGAATAGGCCAGTCCGCCGCTCTCTCAATGGTTCCTCATGCCGGGCATTAGCCCTTTTGGGCCAGCCCCTCAGCCGTGCGCGGGGGCCGGCTGGGTCGTCGGCTTGGCGGCCGCCTCCACCACCATGTTCTTCATCGCCTTCTGCAGCTTGTCGAAGGCGCGCACCTCGATCTGGCGCACGCGCTCGCGGCTGATGCCGTACCTGGCGCTGAGATCCTCGAGCGTCTTGGGCTCATCGACCAGACGACGCTCGACGATGATGTGCTTCTCGCGGTCGGTGAGCTGCCGCAGCGCCGCCGCCAGCATCTGCTTGCGCTGGCCGAGCTCCTGGGATTCACCGAGGCGCATCTCCTGGTTCGGGCTCTCGTCGACCAGCCAGTCCTGCCACTCCATGTCGGCCTCGGACTTCACCGGGGCGTTGAGCGAGGAGTCGGGGCCGGCGAGGCGGCGGTTCATGTTGACCACCTCCTCCTCGGGCACGCCGAGGCGGGTCGCGATCTTGGTCACGTGTTCGGGCGTGAGGTCGCCCTCCTCGATCGCCTGCATCTGGCCCTTGAGCTTGCGCAGGTTGAAGAACAGCTTCTTCTGCGCCGCCGTGGTGCCCATCTTCACGAGCGACCAGCTGTGCAGGATGTATTCCTGGATCGAGGCGCGGATCCACCACATGGCATAGGTCGCCAGGCGGAAGCCGCGGTCCGGGTCGAACCGCTTCACCGCCTGCATCATGCCGACGTTGCCCTCGGAAATGAGCTCGGCGACCGGCAGGCCGTAGCCGCGATAGCCCATGGCGATCTTGGCCACGAGACGCAGGTGGCTGGTGACGAGCTGATGGGCGGCCTTGGAGTCGCCGTGCTCGCGCCAGCTCTTGGCCAGCATGAATTCCTGCTGCGGCTCGAGCAGGGGAAATTTCCGGATCTCCTGCAGATAGCGGCTGAGATTGCCTTCCGGCGTCAGGGACGACGGCAGGGAGGGAAGATTGGCGGTAGCTGCACTCATGGCGGCCCTCTTTCGTACTCCAGACTGGAATGAACGGGCGTTTAGCACTCTCACCCGTCGACTGCTAATCCCGACTCTATTAGTCGGGTAGCCGCCGGGTCAACCTAAATCCTACTAACCCCCTCGGGTATTAAGGGGATTACTTAACGCCGTTCAGCGAGGCAACCAACTTCTGGAAGTCTTGAGGCAATTCTGTGGCGAAGCTCATCACCTTGTGAGTAGTTGGGTGGCGGAATTCGAGCCTGGCGGCGTGCAGCGCCTGGCGCGGGAATACCTTCAACGCCTCGGGAACCGCGGCGTTCCTGGGTTTCCGGCCATAGACCGGATCGCCGACCACCGGACAGCCGATATGGGCCAGATGGACGCGCACCTGATGCGTTCGGCCGGTTCCCAGCTTGGCGCCGACCAGGCTCGCCAGCGGATGCAGGGGCGGTCCGAAGCGCTTCTCCAGCCAATATTCAGTCTGGGCCGGCCGGCCGCTGGTCTTGCGGACGGTCATCCGCTTGCGGTCGACGGGATGGCGGCCGATGGCGGCGTCAATGGTCCCGGTCTTCGGCTTCGGCTCGCCCCAGACCAGCGCCTGGTAGACCCGTGTGAGATCGTGGGCGGCAAACAGCTTGGACAGCGCCTGGTGCGCCCGGTCGTTCTTGGCCACGACCATCACCCCCGACGTGTTCTTGTCGAGGCGATGGACGATCCCCGGCCGGCGGACGCCGCCGATGCCCGACAGGCTGTCGCCGCAATGGGCCAGCAGGGCGTTCACGAGGGTATGGTCGGGGTTTCCGGGCGCCGGATGGACGACCAGCCCGGCCGGCTTGTCGAGCACCAGCAGGTCGGAGTCCTCGTAGAGGATATCCAGCGCCAGGGCCTGCGGCAGCGGCGTCGCCGCTTCGGGCTCCGGAATATCGACCACGTAGCGGTCGCCCTTTTTGACCTTGCGGGACGGCTCTTCTATCGTCGTCCCATCGGCCAGCGTCACGCGGCGGCCCTCGATCAGCGCCTTCACGCGGCTTCGCGTGAGGGTCGGCAAGGCAGTCGCCAGCGCGCGATCCAGCCGCTCGCCGGAAGCGCTGTCGTCGAAGGTCACGAAGTGGCGGGCAGCATCGCTCATGGAGTTTACTTGGCGTCTCCTGCTCAGGCCTCCGCACCGCTCTGGCTGAAGGTGCTGGTTATCGTGATGGGCCTGCTGATCGTGGCCGGCTTCGTCGTCATCGCGGCCGAAATCGCCCGCCGCATGTCTACGCCCAACCTTGCCCGGCCGCCAGCGTCCGGCCTGGCGGGTGGCGGAGCGGGCGGCTTCAGCGAGCGCATCGCCCTGCCCTCGGGCGCACGCGTGGTGTCGATGAACGCGGTCGGCGACCGCCTGGTCATCCATGTCGAGACCCAGGGCGGGCCCTCGTCGGCCTACATCGTCGATCCGCGCAACGGCGCCCTGCTCGGCACCGTCGAATTCCCGCCCGGTGTGGCCAGGTAGCAATGATCGATCATCTGTCGATCACCACGACCGACGTCGACCGCGCCCAGACCTTCTACGATGCCGTTCTGGAAACGCTCGACTATCCCCGGGTTTATCGCCGTCCCGAGGCGATCGGCTACGGCGTGCGCCAGCGCGACGGCGATGCGCCGCCCTATATCTCCATCTACCTCTGTCGCGGCAGCTTCGTGCCAGACAACCGGCATTGGGCTTTTCGCGCGCCTAGTCCTGCTGCCGTGCGGGCGTTCCATGCTGCCGCCCTGCAACACGGCGGCACCGACGACGGACCACCTGGCCTCAGGCCGCAATACAATCCCGATTACTACGGAGCGTTCGTGCGCGATCCCGATGGCAATCGCATCGAGGCCGTCACACACCAGCGCGAGGAGAATGAATGAACTTCCGCAGCGACAACGAGGTCGGCGCCCATCCCGCGATCATCGAGGCCGTGGGTCGCGCCTTTGCCGCCGGCCCCGTCCACTCCTATGGCGGCGACGAGTGGACGCAGAGAGTGGTCCAACGGCTACGCGACCTGTTCGAGAAGCCCGACCTGGCGGCTTTCCCGGTCACGACCGGCACCGCCGCCAACAGCCTGGCGCTCGCCTGCTGCACGCCGCCGTGGGGCTCGATCTTCTGCCATCCCAACTCCCACATCGCCGAGGAGGAGACCAACGCGCCGGAATTCTTCACCTCGGGAGCGAGGCTCTTTCGAGTTGAAGGCCCGGGCGGCAAGATCGACCCCCGCAAGCTCGCCGGCGCGCTGGCCCAACCGGTCTACGGCGTGGTGCACTACCCGCAGCCGTCCACAGTCAGCGTCACCCAGGCAACGGAATGCGGCACCGTCTACGGGCCCGAGGAAGTCGCCGCCATCGCCACTTCCACCCATCGCCATGGGCTGAAGCTGCACATGGACGGCGCCCGCTTCGCCAATGCGCTGGCTTTCGTCGGCTGCACGCCGGCAGAACTGTCATGGAAGGCGGGCGTCGACGTGTTGAGTTTCGGCGCCACCAAGAACGGTGCGATGGCGGCCGAGGTGGTGGTGTTCTTCAATGCCGAGCTGGCCCGCGAGTTCGAATTCCGCCGCAAGCGCGGCGGACACCTGCTGTCGAAGATGCGGCTTCTGTCGTCCCAGCTCGAGGCATATCTGACGGACGGGCTGTGGCTGGCCAACGCCCGCCACGCCAACGCGATGGCGCGCCGTCTGGTCGCCGGGCTGACGCCGCTCAAGGGCACGCAGCTGCTCTATCCCGTCGAAGCCAACGAGATCTTCGTCGTCCTGCCGGCACACATGCACGATGCATTGGCGGCTGGAGGGGCGCAGTATCATCCTTGGCCGTCGGACCGCCCGGGCGAACGCGCGTTCCGGCTGGTCACGGCATTCGACACCAGCGCAGCGGACGTCGACCAGTTCCTCTCCATCGCCAAGGCAGCCTGAGAGTTCCATGACCCATCAGCGTACCCTGACCGCCGCCCACTGGGGCGTCTACGAAGTCGAATACGACGACAAGGGCCAGGCGACGAAGCTCCATCCCTTCTCGAAGGATCCCGATCCCTCGCCGATCGGCCTGCACATGCTGTCCGACGAAGTGGCGCGCCTGCGCGTGCGCCGGCCCGCCTTCCGCAAGAGCTGGCTGGAGAAGGGCCCGGGCGCCGCGACCGACAAGCGCGGCATGGAGCCGTTCATCGAACTGCCGTGGGACGAGGCGCTCGATCTCATCGCCGCCGAGCTGAAGCGCGTGAAAGACGTGCACTCGAACCGCGCGATCTTCGGCGGCTCCTACGGATGGTCGAGCGCCGGCCGCTTCCATCACGCGCAGAGCCAGGTCCATCGCTTCCTGAATGCGATCGGCGGCTACGTCCGCCACATGGATTCCTACAGCCTCGGGGCGGCGCGCGTGCTGATGCCGCACATCGTGGCCAGCATGGAAGACCTGATGGCGATGCACACGACGTGGGAAGTGCTGGCAGAACATTGCAAGCTGTTCGTCACCTTCGGCGGCGCGCCGCACAAGAACGCGCAGATCAATGCCGGCGGCGCGATGGTGCATCGTCTCAAGGATGGCCTCTACGGCATGCGCGCCAAGGGCGTTCGCTTCGTCAACATCACGCCGACCGCAGAAGACCTCGACACCGGCGGCGATATCGAATGGCTGGCGATCCGGCCGAACACCGATGCCGCGCTGATCCTGGCGTTGTGCCATGTGCTCCATGTCGAGAAGCTCTACAACCGGGAATTCCTCGATCGCTGCACGGTTGGCTTCGACAAGTTCGCGCCCTCGTTGGCCGACAAGACACCGGAATGGGCCGAGAGCATTACCGGAATTCGCGCACACCGCATCCGCGCGCTCGCGCGCGAGATGGCGGCGACCCGCACCACGGTGAACATCAACTGGTCGCTGCAGCGCTCGCATCACGGCGAGCAGCCCTTCTGGGCTCTGGTGACCCTGGCCAGCATGCTGGGCCAGATCGGCCTGCCGGGCGGCGGGTTCGGCGCGAGCTACGGCCCGACCAACATCATGGGCGGTAGCAGCCCGCTGTTTTCCGGCCCGACGCTGTCGCAGGGCACCAACAAGGTGCCCGACTTCATTCCGGTCGCGCGCTTCACCGACATGCTGCTCAATCCGGGGGCCAAGATTCCGTACAACGGGCAGGAGATCACCTACCCTGAAATCCGCCTGATCTACTGGGCGGGCGGCAATCCGTTCCATCACCACCAGGATCTCAATCGCCTCCGGATCGCGTGGCGCAAGCCTGAGACCATCATCTTCAACGAGCAGTTCTGGACGCCGGCTGCGAAGATGGCCGACATCGTCCTGCCCGCGACCACCGGCCTCGAACGCGACGATATCGGTTACGCACGGCGCGAGCCCTTCCTGATCGCCATGAAGAAGGCGCGCGAGCCGATCGGCGAGGCGCGCGACGACTATTGGATCTTCTCTGAGATCACCCGCCGTCTCGGCGCCGACGATGTCTATACCGAGGGCCGGGACACGATGCAGTGGCTCGCCCATATGCACGAAGAAAGTCGCCAGAAGTCGGCCAAGGTCGGCGTGCCCCTCCCCTCATTCGAGGAATTCTGGGAAGCCGGCATCGCCGAGGCCAAGGGCGAGAATCGCGAGCCGGTGATGCTGGCCCGTTTCCGCGCCGATCCGGCAGCGAATCCGCTCAAGACGCCGTCGGGCAAGATCGAGATCTTCTCCGAGAAGATCGCTTCGTTCGGCTACGACGACTGCCCCGGCCATGCGACCTGGCTGGAGCCGATCGAATGGCTGGGCTCGAAGAAGGCCGAGCGCTACCCGCTGCACATGCTGTCGGACCAGCCGACCGACAAGCTGCACAGCCAGCTCGATCACAGCCCACATGCCAAGGCGACCAAGGTGAAGGGCCGCCAGCCGGTCACCATGCATCCGGAAGACGCTGCCGCGCGCGGCATCGCCGACGGTGACCTGCTGCGCGTCTTCAACGACCGCGGCGCCTGCCTAGCCGCGGCCCAGCTGTCAGACCGCATCCGCCGCGGCGTGGTCAGGCTGTCGACCGGCGCCTGGTTCGATCCGCAGGACTCCGGCTCGAACACGCCACTGGAAAAGCACGGCAATCCCAACGCGCTGACCCTCGACATCGGCGCCTCGAAGCTCAGCCAGGGCTGCATCGCCCAGACCTGCCTGGTCGAGATCGAGCGCTTCGACGGGCCGGCGCCGGCGGTGACCGCGCACACGCTGCCGGGCTTTGCCGCGCGCTAGGCCGCGCGTTAAATAGCGCCGCCCGAAGTGGCCCGCGCCTCACGGGGCGTCATGCCGTAGCGACGCTTGAACATGCGGGTGAAGGTCGGAAGCTCCCGGAAGCCGCAATGCTGCGCGATGTCAGAAACCAGCAGGCCCAAACCCTCGGCCGAGACCAGCATGCGCCGAGCGCGTTCGAGCCGCGCCGACCAGATGGTGGCGGCGACGCTCTCACCGTGCCGGGCGAAAATGCGGTAGAGCGAGGCGCGCGAACAGCCCAGTGCGACAGCCACGCGCTTCGGCGTCAGGTCCGCGTTCGGGCACAGGCGATCGATCAGGCGGTGGGCGGCGCAGTAGAAACCTTCGCTGAACTGCTCGCTGTCGGCCGTCCCGAACCGGCCGGCCTGGAGGATGGCAAGCGCCATGTCGGCCGCGGCATTGACGGCAAGCACACGTTCCAGCGGCGACATGAACGAGGCCTCGTTGAGCGTCGTCAGCAGGTGGTGCCGCAGGACGGTCGTCATGCCGCGTGCCATGAGGCAGGTGCCGGCCAGGGCGGGAACGTCGCCTCCCATCGCCTCGCAGGCCCGGCTTCTCGGCATGATCAGGCCGATCGCGGCATGGCGGGACCGACGGACTTCGATAGGTTGGGCATAGTCGACGACGCAAACATCACCCGGCCGCAGACGGTGCTCGCCGCCGTGGTCGATCGATGCCGCCTGGCAGTGGCGCATGACGTCGATGGAGATGTCGTCGCAGCCGTCGATCCGGCGCCGCTCGGCCGTGCGCCGGGCGATCACCGGGTCCGAAATGTGTTCCACCAGTTCCGCACCCTCGACCGAAATGCGGCGCAGGCGCGCCCGAAAGGGAACGTCGGCCTGCGAAGCCGCCGCGGGCTCCATGCGCTTGAGGACCTCATCCCGCCAGAAAGTCAGCCGCTGCGCCGCCGGTACCCCATCGGTCGTCAAATCGACCAGCCGGCCCGGCCCGTGAGACACAGGATCAAGTCCTGAATTGACGCTTTGAGACATCTGGCCCTCACCTCCCCAGGGAGGCATGCTGCAATTATACCGAAGCGACGAGGCCCTGAGGAGGAGTATCGCGGCGCGGAGGTGAGATTTGCGTAATTGGGGGATACATGAACGACAACAGGGTTGCCGCCGCTCGCTTCGGGAAAAGTGCGATTTCACGCCGGCGCGTGCTGAATGGCGGAACCGCGCTGGGGGCGTATTTCCTCCTGCCACGCTCCGCAGGCGCCCAGCATCAGGGCCACGATCATTCGGCGATGGGTCTCGATCCCGGCCCGATCGTCCAGGCGGCGGCGGCATCGGTGGATCAGCCCCTGCTCGAGCCCGAGGTCCGGCGCTCGGTCAACGGCGTCCTCAATACGACGCTCTCCTGCCGCTACACCTACAAGGACATCGGCGGGCTGAAGCTCTATCTCCGGAGCTACGAGGGCACGAGCCACGGCCCGACCTTGCGCATGAAGCCCGGCGAGACGCTGAAGATCAGGCTGTCGAACGATTTCCCGCCGAACCGCGATGCGCTGCCGCAGAACATGGCGCTGCCGCACCAGTTCAACAACACCAACTTCCATTTCCATGGCGCGCACTGCAGCCCGAGCGGCATCGCCGACAACGTCATGCGCTCGATGGTGCCCGGCAAGAAGTACGACATCGAGATCACCCTGCCCAAGGACCACACGATGGGTACCTACTGGTACCATCCGCACCATCACGGCGGCGCCGACGTGCAGATGGCCAGCGGCATGGCGGGCGCGATCATCGTCGAGGGCGATTTCGCCGGCGTGCCCGAGATCACCAACGCGAAAGAGCGCGTCATGCTCATGTCGCAGGTCGTCTTCGATGCCTTCGGCATGATCGAGAATTTCTCGACGGTGTTTCCGGAGACCGCGACGCGCTTCCTGGCGATCAACGGCCAGCGTCGGCCGACGATCACGATGCGTCCCGGCGAAGTACAGCGCTGGCGGCTGGTCGGCTCGCAGTACCAGGACGACTTTTTCCTCGAACTCGAAAAACACAACCTGAATGTCATCGCCTACGATGGCATCCAGCTCAGGAGCATGCAGGAACTCAAGACCCTGGTATTCGCGCCGGGCCAGCGCGCCGATATCCTGGTCCAGGCCGGCGCACCGGGCATCTACGAGTTTCGGGCGCTGCCCTACGACCAGGGCCACCCCTCGCCGGTCGGGCCGCTGGCCCGCCTCGTGGTGGAGGGCGATCCGATGCCGATGAAATTGCCGGCCGCCCTGCCCAAGCCGCCGTTCGAGGACATCAAGGACAGCGAGATCACCGGCCGGCGCACGATCACCTTCTCTGCCACCTCGCCGGAGGCCGACGCCGCCGGGCATTGGCAGGAGTTCACCTTCCTGGTCGACGGCAAGACGTTCAATCCCAACCGCATCGACCAGCGCGTCAAGCTGGGCGCCGTCGAGGAATGGACGATCGTGAATACCCATTTTCACGACGACCATGTCTTCCACATCCACACCAACCCGTTCCAGGTCACCCAGTTCGACGGCAAGCGGCCGGCCGACCTGGTGTGGCGCGACTCGGTCATCGTGACGCGCAACGGCGGCACCACCGTCTTCCGCTCCCGCTTCCTCGACTATACCGGCGTCTTCATGCTGCACTGTCACATGATGAACCACGAGGAGATGGGCATGATGCAGACCGTCGAGGTCTACAAGGAGTGACCTCGAGGCATAGCCACGGCATTGCGTGCCACTTAAGGCGTGACGATGCCGGCCTGCCTGTCGAGCCTGAGCGCCTGCAGGATTCTCTGGAAGCGCGGGTGGCCGTGGAGTGGCCGGAAATACGGGTTCTGTGCCGTAAAGCAAAGGTAAGTGGTGCGTGCCTTGATGCAGTGATCGAGGGCATCGAGCGCCCGTTCCGGTTCGCCGGCGGCCATCCATTGCATGGCGGCGCCCTCCCAGCGGTTGGTACGCTCGAGCAGGCCGATCCACACATGCATCGCCTCCTGCCAGCCCTTGCTGCGCAGGAGCCCTTCCACGTGCTCGGCAAGCCCCTCGGCAACGGTCAGTCCCCGCAGCGTGGTAAGACGCGCAGTCATCGCCTCGTCCCGACGGCCGAGCTGGTCCAGGATCATCATGCTTCCGTAATGCGCCTGGGGAGAATCGGGCGTGACCCGCAAACTGTCGTTCACGGCGTCGAGCGCCTGATCGGTCTGGCCCGCCATCCAGTAGATGATTCCGAGATGCTGCAGCGTCTCGACGCTCCGCGGATCGAGCCGCCGCGCCTGCTCCATGGCCTCGATCGCTTCGTCGTGACGGCCCATCGCGCTCAAGAACTGGCCGAGGGTGGCGAGCGCTTCGACCGAGCTGGCATTGAGGGCAACGGCATGCGCCAGGTCGGCCTCGGCACCTTCCCAATCCCAGTCATACTCCATTTTCACGCGGCCAAGTGCGGCCCATGCTTCGGCCAGCCCCTCGTCGAGGGCCAGCGCCTGCTCGGCCGCCCGGCGCGCCATCGGCATCGCCTCGTCGACCTGCAGGGGCCGCAACATCGCAGTCGACGCCATCAGCAGATACGTCGACGCGAGTCCGGCATGGGCCATGGCGTATTCGGGATCGATTGCCAGCGCCTGTTCGAAGAGGGCCAGGGCCTTCATCAGCGGCAGCCGCGTAAAAGGCTTGAGGTTGGCCCGCGCCTCCAGCTGCAGGAAATAGGCCTCCGCTGCTCGCGGACGGTAGCTGTCCGGCCCCTGGTCGACGGCCGACAATTGCGGCAGCGAGTTCGCAACTCGCCGGGCGATCATGTCCTGCAGCGCGGCGCCATCTGTCCGGGGATGCTCGAACTGCTCGCTCCATTGCGTGTGACCGCTCGCCACGTCGATCAGCCTGGCCGAAACGTGGAGCTGCGCATCATTGCGCTGCACAGCGCCTTCGAGCAGGTATCCCAGCCCGAGCGTTCGCGCCCTGTCGAGGTCCTCCACCGTGCCGGCCGGAGACACGGTCAGGCCGGGCAGACCTCCCAGCACCGTCGTCACCGCGTCGGCGATGCCGACCCCGAGATAGGAGTCGACCTCACCCAGATTGCCCGTCGAGAAAGTCCGGACCGCGAGCGGTCTGGCTTCGGTCGCAGGCGGCCCGTTAGCGGCCTGTGGCGGCGCGGCGGGGTTGGACAAGGCACGCACCGGAACAGCCAAACGGTAACCTGCTCCGGCGACCGTCTCGATGATATCCATGGCGGGCTCGGGCCCGGCTCCGAGCGCCTTGCGCAGGGTCGACATATGGACGGTAAGCGTGCGGTCCTCGACCACGACATTGGGCCAGAGCTTCGTCCGGAACATCTCGTGCGACACGAGCCGGCCGCCCGCCTCGGCCAGCAGCAGCAGGATCTGCCAGGCCTTTCTGGGAACAGCCACAGGCCGGCCGCCGCGCGCCAGCCGCCGCTCGGCAGGGTCGAGGATAAAAGGACCGAACGCATAGATCAGCATCGGGCTCTTTATACCTTGCCCGTGCCAAATCTTGATCATTTCTTGACCGGCGGACGCACGCGGCTCGGCGCAGGATGTCCCCATCCTATCCTGGGAGGCTCTGCGGGGGCAGACCGATGGCGTTGAGTGGTTATTTTACAACACTGCTGTCCGGTTAAAAAGAGAACAGATTCAATTGGTTGCCGATGGCGACGTCATCGGAGCTGGGATGATTGGCTGAAAAGGCTTGTTGCAAGGGCATCTTCTCGAAAAGCGTGAGCGAGAATATCTGTAGCA
>CANJHI010000101.1 GCA_947474005.1 Alphaproteobacteria bacterium
CGCCGCGCGATCTTCACGCCGGCAGCGTCGCGTCGCGCGACGTTTCGCGAGAGGCGAGCAGTGCCACGAAGGTCACGGCCGCTGCCGCCATGATGAGCCACGCCGGGCTGAGGTCCATGTCGGTGCGGGCCACCAGCCAGGCCGCGGTGAGCGGCGTCAGGCCGCCGATGACGCCGAAGGCGATGTTGTAGCCCAGCGACACGGCGGTGCAGCGCACGCCGGCCGGCACCGCCTCGGTCAGGACCGCCGGCATGACGCCGAGGCAGATGCCGGCGGGAATCACGAAGGCGAGCTGGCCTGCAAGCATCAGCGCGGGATCGGGATGATGCATCAACCAGAGGAAGGGAATGGCGCCGGCGAAACCCAGGATCAGCGCGCCGAACATCAGCGGTCGCCGGCCGAGGCGATCGGACAGCCAACCGGCGGTGATCATCACCGGCAGGAGCGCCACCATGCTCGCGGTATTGATTTCCAGTGCCTGAGCGGGCTCGACGCCGTCGACGGTCTGCAGCCAGGTCACGACGTAGAGGAACATCAGGTAGAAGCCGACCGCATTGAAGATCGCCATGCCGGCGACGCGTGCCACCAGCCTGCCGTGATGACGGAGCGTGTCGACGATCGGCGATGTGGCCGGAGCCGGCCTCGGTGAATCGTCCTCGAGCAGTCGCCGGATCCACCATCCGACGATGCCGACCAGCAGGCCCAGCAGGAAGGGGATGCGCCAGCCCCACGTAGCCAGAGCGTCGGGGGGCAGGAGAGCGGCGAACGCCGCGCCGATCGCCGAGCCCATCAGGAAGCCGCCGTTGGCGGCGAGCGATGCCATGCTGCCGACCAGGCCGCGCCGGCCCGGCGGGGCGCGCTCGACCAGGAAGATCATCGACATGGTGGCCTCGCCGCCGACCGAGAGGCCCTGGATCATGCGCAAGAGCGTGAGCAGGATCGGTGCTGCGATGCCCAACGTGGCGTGGCCCGGCAGGACGCCCACCAGGAACGTCGGCAATGCCATGGCGGTGATGGAGAAGGTGAGGGCAGCGCGGCGGCCATAGCGGTCGCCGACATGGCCGACGACAATGCCGCCGATGGGACGCATCAGATAGCCCAGCGCGAAGATGCCGAAGGCCGACAGCACCTGCGCCACCGGATCCTGGGCCGGAAAGAACACGCGGCCGATCGTGGCGGCGAAGTAACCGTAGATCGCGAAATCGTACCATTCGAGCAGGTTGCCGATCATGCCGGCGGCGACGACGCGACGGGTGCTTGGGGGCTTCATTCCCCGGATTATGGCAGAAGCGCTTCCTGGTTGCTCTTGCCGAAGGACCCGCGCCGGAACGCGTCCTTCGTGACATACAGCGCCACCAATGTGATCGCGGCGGCGCCCGCGACCAGGTAGGCGGGGCTGAGCTCGTCGCCCGTGCGCCAGGCCAGCCACGTCGCCATCAGCGGTGTCAGACCGCCCACGATGCTCCAGGCGATGTTGTTGCCGATCGCGAGCGCGGTGCAGCGGATCGGCGCCGGCGTGGTCTCGACCATCAGCGCCCCTTGCACCCCGAACTGCAGGCCGAGTGCCAGGACGAAGCCCGCCTGGCCGAGGAGAATGCCGGGCACGGTATTGTGCTGCATCAGCATGAAGAACGGCACCGCGCCCAGCACGCCCGCCAGGGCGCTCGCCATCAGGAGCTTACGCCGTCCGACATGGTCGGCGAGCCAACCGAAGAACAGCGAAACCGGCGTCACCGCCAGCATGCTGAACGAGGTCACCTTGAAAGTGTCGGCCGGCGAGACGCCGTTCACCCGCTGCAGCCATTCGGCGATGTAGATGAAGGCCACCTGGAAGCCGACCGCGGCGAACAGGCTGAGCCCCGCGATGCGCAGCACTAGGCCCAAGTGATGGCGCAGCACCTCGGCGAGCGGCGAGGGATGCTGTGCGGCGGGTGGCGGCAGGTCCTTCAGCGTGCGGCGGATGTAGAAGCCGGAAAGGGCAATGGCGAGGCTGAGCCAGAACGGAACACGCCAACCCCAGTCCCGCAGTTCGGCGGGCGACAGCAGGCTGGCGCAGGCCAGCGCCATCATCGAGGCGAGCTGGATCCCGACGGCGTAGCCCGCGCCGCAGATCGCACCAGCCAGCGCGCGCCGCCCCGTGGGCGCGTGCTCGATCATGAAGACGTTGGCGATCGCCGATTCGCCGCCGACCGCCAGGCCCTGGATCAGGCGCAGCACGGTGAGCAGGATCGGAGCGGCGATGCCGATGCTGGCATGGCCGGGCAGCAGTCCCATGCCGAGGGTCGGCACGATCATGCCGGCGATCGATACGGTGAGGGCCATCGGCCGGCCATGCCGGTCGCCGATATGGCCGATCGCGATCGCGCCCAGGGGCCGCGCGAGATAGCCCACGGCAAAGACGCTGAACACCGACAGCGCCTGCGAGATCGCAGGGCGCGCGGGCATAGGCATCGCGCAGGCGCTCGACCTCGGCGTCGCACGGCCAGCCGAAGGCCGCCTTGTCGCACGAGGCATTGACCATGCTGTTGGTCAGCGGGTTCATCATGTCGACCGAGAGCCAGGCCGTCATGAAGCCGTTCCAGCCGCCGTCGGCCGGCGGCGTCTTGCGCAGCCGTCGCGCCACGATCGCCTGGAAGTCGAGCGGCACCATCTGGACCTTGAAGCCGCCTTTCTCCAGCAGGTCCTTGGCAATCGGCCCGGCGTTGGTCAGCACCGCGATGTCTGTGGTGTGCAGCATCACGATCGGTGTGCCGTCGTAGCCCGCCTCCTTCAGCAGCTCCTTCGATTTGGCGAAGTTGCCGCGCACCAGCCCGTCCATGCCGGCGGCGTTCTCCAATGGCGTGCCGCAGACGAACATGGCATCGCAGGTCTGGTAGTATTTTTCGTCGCCGATCACGCCCTGCAGGAACGACTTCTGGTCGAGCGCGTACATGGCGGCGCGCCGCACCTTCTCGTTGTCGAACGGCGGCACCACGGTGTTCCAGCGGTAGACGTATTGCGCGCCGATCTTGTTGTAGACCTCGAGCCGGATGTTCTTGTCGGCCAGCAGCAGTGATTTCAGATCGTGCGGCGGCGCTTCGATATAGTCGATCTCGCCCGCCAGCAGCGCGTTCACCGCGGTCTGATGGTCGGGAATGGCGAGCCATTCGACGCGGTCGACCTTGGCGACCTTGCCGCCGGCCAGGCCCGAGGCGGGCTCGGCGCGCGGCTTGTAGTCGGGGTTCCTCACGTAGACGGTCTTCTCGCCCGGCTTCCACTCGTCGGCCTTGAAGATGAAGGGGCCGGAGCCGACGAACTCGCTGATCTGCTTGGCGGGGTCGGTGTCGGCGATGCGCTTGGGCATCATCAGCGGCGTCGAGCCGCCCGGCTTGGCCAGCGAATCGATCACCAGGCCATAGGGCTCCTTCAGCACGATCTTGAACGTCTTGTCGTTCACGGCCTCGAAGCCGGCGACGAAGCTCAGCAGTTTTATGCCCAGCGTGTCGCGCGCGCCCCAGCGTTTCAGCGAGGCGATGCAGTCCTCCGACGTCACCGGCTTGCCGTCGTGCCATTTGAGGCCGTCGCGGAGCGTGAAGGTGTAGATGAGCTTGTCCGGACTCAGCGTGAAGCTGTCGACCATCTGCGGCTGGGCCACGAGCTTGTCGTCCATGGCGAACAGCGTGTCCCACACCATGTAGCCGTGGTTGCGCACGATGTTGGCGGTGGTCCAGATCGGATCGAGCACTTTCAGGTCTGAGTGCATCACCGCCCTGATTGTCTTGGTTTGCGCGATAGCAGGGGAGGCCGCCAAAGCAGTGACGAGGGCGGCGGCCGCCAGGAGACGCAACTTCATTCTTTCGATCCTCGTTCGTTAGCTTTGCCAGCGCGCGGTGGCGCGTTCGCCCGGCGCGATCTCCGCTTCGGACGGCACCGCCACCTTGGCCATGTGATTGTAGCGTTGGGCCGCGAACCAGACCGCGTAGTCGCCGAACTTGATCGGCGGATACTTGGCCGGCTTCTCCGCCGACTGGCAGGAGGGCAGGCACTCGATCACTGTGTCGTGGTCGGGATCGCAGAAGAACGGGATGGCGTAGCGCAGCACGCCCGAGACGTTGCGCACGCGGTGCGGCGTGGAGAGGAACCGCTCGTTGGTCCAGCGGTGCAGGATATCGCCGCCGTTCACGACGAATGCGCCCTCGACATAGGGGGCGTCCATCCACCCGCCGCTCGGCAACTGGATCGAAAGGCCCTGTACCCTGTTGGGCGGCAGCAAGGTCATGAATCCGGAGTCGGTGTGCGGCACCAGGCTCGCCACGCTCTCGTCGGCGCCGTCGATCAGCGGATAGCGCGACTGGCGCAGGATCATGTGCGGCTTGGCGAAGGAGGCGTCGAAGAAATCCTCCGGCAGGTCGAGCGCCAGCGCATACAGTTTCACCAGCTTGCGGCAGAGCGTTTCGAGAGCGCGCATATAGGCGAGCGTCTGCTCGCGGAATCCCGGCAGGTCGGCCGGCCACTTGTTCATCGTGTGGAAGCGCCGGTTGGCGATCACGTTGGGATCGTTCGCGTCACGTTCGCGGCGCAGGAAGAAGGCTTCGTTCTGGCTGGGCTTCTTGCCCTGTGCCGCCGCATTGGGCGGCGCCATGTCCTGGATCGGCATGTAGCCGATTGTGTGCTCGTCGACTTTGACCTTGAGCTTCTCTGCCAGCGGCTGCGCGTGAAAGCGTGCGGCTTCGGCGTACTGCGCGTCGATCAGCGACTGTGCGATGCCATGGCCCGCGAGATAGTAGAAGCCGACGTTCTCGAAGGCGTAACGCAGTTCGGCCGCGGCGCGCTCGGCGGCACCCGGCTTGCCCGCAAGAAAATCCGCAACGTCGATCAGCGGGATCTCGCCGCCGATCATGGTGGTCGGTGCCAGGGCGGCGATGGGATGGGGGATTGCTTGATCCATGGGCCTCTCCTCTACTTGCAAGACGCGGACCATGCCCGCGAAGTTCTATTCAACAGAACTTGGTTCTGATAATCAGAACCATGAAAGCCGAACTGCAGACCTCGGTCGGGCGGGCGCTGGCCGTCCTCGACAGCTTCCGCGCCGGCGACCAGTCGCTCTCGCTCGCCGAACTGGCCGAGCGCACCGGTTTCTACAAGAGCACGATCCTGCGCCTGGCCCAGTCGCTGCAGCGCGCCAACTTTCTCATCCGGATCGAAGGTGGCAGATACCAGCTCGGCGCCGCCCTGATCCGGCTGGGCGAGATTTGCAAGCGCTCGGCCCGCATCGATGACCACATCGGGCCGGTGCTGCAGAAGCTGGTCGAGACGACGGGCGAGAGCGCCACGCTCTATGTACGCAAGGGCGGCCAGCGCTTCTGCCTGCGCCGCGTCGATTCGCAGCGCGCGCTGCGCGACCATGTCCGCGAAGGCGACCTGTTGCCGCTCACCATCGGCGCGCCGGGCCGCGTCTTCCTCTATTTCGACTCCGATGTGGCGCGTCCCAATCTGGCGCGCGGCGAGGTGCCGCTGGAATTCAGGACCACGCCGTCGCGGCCGCTGCCGATCGTCACCCACGGCGAATACGAGCCCGACCTCGCCTCGATCGCCTGCGGCATCTTCGGGCCGGCGGACGAGTTGGTGGGAGTGATCTGCCTGACCGGGCTCGGCAGCCGCTTCCAGCGCAAAGCCGCACAGGCCATGGGCGACACGCTGCTCGAGGCCTGCCAGCGGCTCACCACCCTGCTGGGCGGCGACCTCGCGCCCTACGCGCCGCGCAAGGCGCCGGCCAAACGCGGCGCGCCCCGACGCTGAGAGGGGCCGCCGGGTCATTCGATCTTGATGCCGGCTTTGTCGATGATCGCGATCCAGACGGCGATCATCTGCTTCACCTGCGCGGTGTGCGCCTCGGGCGCGTTGGCGATGGTCTCGTAGCCGAGGTCGGCCAGCCGCTGCGCGAGCTGCGGGCTTTTAAGCGCCTTGGTGAAATTCTGGTTCAAGATCTTCACCACGTCAGGCGGCGTCGCGGCCGGCGCATAGAGTCCCCAATAGGTCTCGGCATCGACACCGCGCAGGCCCGATTCGTCGAAGGTGGGGACGTTGGGCAGTGCCGGGTTGCGTTTGTCGCCCGTCAGCGCGAGGACTCGGAGCTGGCCGCTCTCGATGTATTGCCGGGCCGAGCTGATGCCGGAGAACGACATCTGCACCTGGCCCGCGATCAGGTCGTTCATCGCCGGGCCCGAGCCCTTGTAGGGCACGTGGACAATGTCGATCCCGGCCACCTGTTTCAGGAGCTCGCCCGCGAGATGCGTCGAAGAGCCGTTGCCGCCCGAGGCGTAGTTGAGCGTGCCGGGCTTGGCCTTGGCGAGCGCCACCAGTTCGCCGATGGTCTTGGCCGGCACCGAGGGATGGACCACCAGGATCACCGGCGCGCGCGCCATCATGGTGATGCCGGTGAAGTCGCGCAGCGTCTGGTACGGCAGGTTCTTCATCAGGCCGGGATTGGTGACGAAGGCGCTGTCGGAAGCGAGGATCGTGTAGCCGTCGGCCGGTGCCTTGGCGACGATATCCGTGCCGCCGACGGATCCGCCGCCCGGCTTGTTGTCGATGTTGATCTGCTGGCCGAGGCTTGCCGAGACCTCGGGGACGATGATGCGTATCAGATTGTCGGTGCCGCCGCCGGGCGCAAAGGGCACGACGAGGCGGATCGGCTTGGTCGGGAACGTCTGGGCCTGCGCGTTGCTGCAGAGACCGAGTGCTGCGAGGGCGAGGAGGGTGAGAAGACGGATCATCCCTGTGGTCATCGCGGTTCTCCGAAGCGCCAGCGCAGGAAGGCCAGTACGTCGGCGACGCAGCGGTCCGGGGCAGCATCGCAGATATTGTGTGGCATGCCTTCGTAGGCGATGGCCTGCGAATCGGGGATGCGCTCGATCATGACGTCGTAGTTCTTGATCGAGCCCACGGTCTCGCCACCCGGCATGACGATCAGGGTCGGACACTTGATCTCGCCCAGGCGATCGCTCCAGTCGAGCGTGGTCATCAGCCCGATGAAGCGGCCGATGAAGGCCGTGTCGTTCTTGGCCGCCTCGTCGAGGAACCAGGCGACGAGCCCGTCCGGCACCTTGCCGATCGGGAAGCGGTCCGAGATGGTGTCGGCCAGGAAGGCGCGCAGGCCTTCCTTGGCGACGCGCGGCAGCCAGGTCGCGGCCTGGCTGTTCTTCAGGCCGGGGGTCGAGCCGAACAGCATCAGGCTCGCGACCTTCGCCGGCGATTTCATGGCGAGGTTCTGCGCCACGTAGCCGCCGGCCGAGTTGCCGACGATATGGGCCGCCTTGCAGCCGAGATGGTCGAGCAGCTCCGACACGTCGGCCACCAGCCGGTCCATGCTCAGCGCCGGCGTCACGGCCGGGACCTGGGACTCGCCATGCCCGCGCAGGTCCATGCGGACGACGCGGTAGTCGCGCGACAGTCCCGGCACCCAGCCATAGAAGCGGCGCGAATGGCCCATCGCGGCATGCAGCAGGAGGAGCGTCGCCGCGGGCTTCCATGGATCGGTGTGATCGTCGACGTGGTAGGCGATCCTGTTGCCATCGCTGGCTGTGAAGGTGCTTGCCGTGAAGGTGCTGGCCGCCATGCGGTTCCCCTGCGAATGTTGCCCGCGAATATCGACGGACGCTGGCAGCGGCCTATTGTTCTGTCAACAGACACAGCGTTCTGTTGTACGCAACGGCCAGAAACGACCCAAGGGAGTATCCATGATCATCGATCGCATCGACCCCATTGCACTCCGCGTTCCGGTGACGCGATCGCGCGACGCCACCAACAGCCCGGCGGCGCCGTCCGATGCGCTCTACATGGTGCTCTGCCGTGTGGTGACGCGCTCGGGCCTGACCGGCTACGGCGAGTGCCTGTGCAACCGCCTGCCCATGCAGCAGGGCCTCGTGGCGACCATCCGCGATGCGATCGCGCCGCTCTATCTCGGCAAATCCGTGGACCAGAGGCAGGCGCTCAATCTTGCGATGCGCCGCCGCTTCGCCTCGTTCGGGCGCGCCGGCACGGTCCTCAATGCGCTGGCCGCCATCGACATCGCGCTGTGGGACATCGCCGGCAAGGCGGCGGGCAAGTCGCTCTCGGCCATGATCGGCGGCGCCAGGCACACGCGCGTGCCGGTGATGGCGAGCCTCGACAAGTACGATCATGGCGGCCGCGCCCGCGCCAGGATCGAGCAGGCGCTGGCCTCGGGCGTGGCGGCCGTGAAGGTGCACGAGGCCGATCTCGCGGTGATCGAGGAGGCGCGCAGCGTCGTTCCCGCGGCCACGCCGTTCGTCGCCGATCTCAACAACGCCCATACCCTGGCCGACATCCAGCGCGATGCCGCGCGATGGCGGGCGCTCGATCTTTTGTGGCTGGAGGATCCGGTGTGGCCGCCGGAGATCCTGTTCGATACCGGGAAGCTCCCCGGCATCACGATCGGACTGGGTGCCGAGGCGGGCTCGGCCGAGCAGCTGGAGCTTTACACAAAGGCGACCGCCGTCGGCGTGCTGCAGCCCGATGTCTGCATGATCGGCGGCGTCTCGGAGGCGGTGAGGGCGCTCGCCGCCCTCAAGGCGCATCAGGTGTCGGTGGCGCCCCACACGCCCTTCGTCGGGCCGGCGGCGCTCGCCTCGCTGCATCTCATTGCCGCCACGGAACGACCGGCCTACTTCGCCACCATCGAGGCCGAGGACGCCATGGACCCCTATGGCATCGGGCTGACGCGCTGGCAGTCTTCGCTGGAGGTGCCGACGGGGCCTGGCCTTGGCTTCGATCCCGATCCGGCCTATCTCGGGCGCTACGCGATGAAATGAGAGTCATGCTATCGAAGCGGTCATGATCGTCGCTCCCATACGAATCCTTGCCGCCGCAGGTTTCTTTTTTGCCGCGTTGTTCGGCCTCGCCGGGCAGCACGCCCGGGCCGAGGTCGATAGCGAACATATGTTCGGCTTCACCGAGGGCAGCGACATCGGCGCGGCGCGTCAGCTCGAGGCAGAAGTCGAAGAGGTCGGCCGCTGGGGGCGGGAGGGCGGCACCTACAGCGCCTTCTCGACCAACATGAACCTGAAGTATCCGCTGACCGACTACTTCCGCATCGCCGGAGGCGTCACGGTCACGCGCTTCGACAGTTTCAATGTCACCGGCATCGACAACATCAACGCCTTCGCCCTCGACCGCCTCACCCTGGAGTTCCGCTGGCGGCCGCTCGACCGCGAGACGTGGCCGGTCGGTCTCACCTTTGTCGCCGCCCCCTTCTACGGCTTCGTCGACGATGTTTCGGGCGCCCAGGCCAGCGCCTTCGGCGCCACGCTGATCGCCATCGCCGACCGCGCGTTGATCCACGACAAGCTCTACGGCGCCCTGAACCTCGTGTGGCAGTTCCAGCGCGCGCAGCCCTATGCCACCCAGATCATCGAAGATGCCTCGCAGCTGGGCTTTGCCGCGTCCTTTTCCACCCGCATCGCCGACTGGCTCTACCTGGGGGGCGAGGCCCGCTACTTGCGCGCCTTCGACGGCATGGCGATGAACACGCTCGCCGGCCAGGCGCTCTATGTCGGTCCCAACTTCTATCTCCCCTTCGCCAAGGGCATGTCGTTGTCGGGCGGCTGGAACATCCAGGCCTGGGGCCGGGGCACTAGCGCGGCCTCGAGCGTCGATCTCACGAACTTCGAGAGCCAGCTCATAAAGGTCCGCTTCGCCATCGATCTGTAGCCCCGGCGATCTGCAGACCCGGTCGTCATGTCGAATACACGCAACCTTTTGGCGCGATTGTCGGTTATGCTCAGCTGGACGTGCGTTTGCCCGACCGGGACGCAGACCAAGAGCAAGAGGCACTGTGAAGCAAGTCGAGCGGTTCGCCACTTCCCTGACGGACGATGGACGGTATCGTCTGCTGGTCGAGTCGGTGACCGACTATGCCATCTATATGCTCGATATCGACGGCCGGGTGACGAGTTGGAATCCCGGCGCGCAACGGTTCAAGGGCTATACCGAGCAGGAAATCCTGGGCAGCCATTTCTCGCGCTTCTACAGCGAAGAGGAGCGCCGGGCCGGTGTGCCGGCGCAGGCGCTCGAGACGGCGGCCCGCGAAGGCAGGTTCGAGAAGGAAGGCTGGCGCGTCCGCAAGGACGGCAGCCGCTTCTGGGCCCATGTCGTGATCGATCCCATCCGCGATCCGTCGGGCGGGCTGATGGGCTTTGCCAAGATCACGCGCGATCTGACCGAGCGCAAACAGGCCGAGGAGACGCTGCGGCGCAGTCACGAGCAGTTCCGCATCCTCGTGGAGGGCGTCACCGACTACGCCATCTACATGCTCGATCCGGAAGGCCGGGTCTCGAGCTGGAACGCAGGCGCCCGGAGGATCAAGGGCTACCTTCCCGAGGAGATCATCGGCCATCACTTCTCGCGTTTCTATACCGAGGAGGACAGGGCCAATGGCGAGCCGCGCCGGGCGCTCGAGACGGCGATCCGGGAGGGCAAGTTCGAGAAGGAAGGTTGGCGCGTTCGCAAGGACGGCCGCCGTTTCTGGGCTCATGTCGTCATCGATCCGATCCGCGACCCGGCGGGTGGCCTGATCGGCTTTGCCAAGATCACACGCGATCTCACCGAACGACAGGAGGGGCAACGCGCGCTCGAACTGGCGCGCGAGGCGCTGTTCCAGTCGCAGAAGATGGACGCCATCGGCCAGCTCACCGGCGGCATCGCCCACGATTTCAACAATCTCCTGACGGCGGTTCTCGGCAGTCTGGAACTGGTGCGGCGCAGGCTGCCCGAGGATCCCCGGATCACCGGCCTGGTCGACAACGCCGTTCAGGCCGCCCAGCGCGGTGCGTCGCTCACACAGCGCATGCTGGCCTTCGCCCGCCGTCAGGACCTCAAGCCCGAGTCGATCGATCTACCCGACCTGGTGCGCGGCATGACCGATCTGTTGCAACGTTCGCTCGGACCCTCGATCGAGATCGAGACCCGCTTCCCGCTCGTTCTCGCCCGCGTCCAGGCCGACGCCAACCAGCTCGAAATGGCGCTGCTCAACCTTGCCGTGAACGCGCGCGACGCGATAGTGGGCGGTAATGGCCGCATCGTCATCAGCGCGCGCGCGGAAACTGTCGATCCAGGACACGCGGCGGGCTTGAAGCCAGGCCGTTACATCTGCCTTGGGGTGACCGACAACGGCGAGGGCATGGACGACGCGACCCTGGCGCACGCCATGGAGCCGTTCTTCACCACAAAGGGCGTGGGCAAGGGCACGGGCCTCGGGCTTTCGATGATCCACGGCCTGGCGGCGCAGTCGGGTGGTCAGCTCGTCCTGAAAAGCCGCAAGGGCGAGGGCACGACAGCCGAGCTTTGGCTGCCGGCGGTAGCCGCTGAGGTCGAAGCCGCGGGCCGCGATCAGCTGGTGGAAGCACCGGCCGTGGCCACCGCGATGAGGCCGCTGGCCGTGCTGGCCGTCGATGACGACCTGCTCGTCCTCATGAACACCGCCGCCATGCTGGAAGATCTCGGGCACAAGGTCTTCCAGGCCGTTTCCGGCAAGAAGGCGCTCGAAATCCTCAGCCGCGAGAAGCACGTCGATCTGGTGATCGTCGATCAGGCCATGCCGCAGATGACCGGCACGCAGCTCATCGAGGCCATCCGGATCGACCGACCCGACCTGCCGATCCTCCTGGCGACGGGCTACGCCGAATTGCCCGCGGGCATGGGTGTGGGCATTCCCAAGCTCTCCAAGCCTTTTAGCCAGCAACACCTCGCCGACGCCGTCGCCGCGACGATGCGCTGAGCCCCTCCGTCCCCGGAAGGGAACGGAGGGCGTCGGCGCGTGGCTCTACAGCCAGTAGGTCGGCACGCCGTAGAACTTGTCGACGCGGCGGCCGTAGTCGGGCGTCCAGGTGAAATCGTCGTCGCGCGAGTCGTAGCTCGGCGCGTCCTTCAGCATGCTCTTGTCGAGATTGACGACGTAGCCTTCCTTGCTGGTGTCGTACTTCAGGCTGGCCCACGGCAGCGGATGATGCCGGTCGCCGATGCCGAGGAAGCCGCCGAACGACATCACGGCATAGATCGCCTTGCCGGAGATCTTGTCGATCATGATGTCCTCGACGCTGCCGAGTTTCTCGCCGGCCGGATTGTAGACGTTGGTGCCGGTGACCTTCTCGGCCGGGATCAGGGTGTGCGACGAGAGCGCGGGAGAGGTCTGCATGGGAGTCTCCTGTGAGGGAAGGGACCCGGTCAGGCGCCGGGATGCAGGAGAAACGCCGCCGTCCCTCAGGAGTTGCCTGCCAAATTAGTCGCCCTGGCGCCGGTGGCTCAATACGTCGGGATTGACCACGTTGGCGGGCGTTCCGGCGGCATAGGCCACGACCTGGTCGAAGATGTTGACGAACTGCACCTCGTATTCGTCGCGCGAGACGTAGCCGATGTGCGGTGTGCAGATGACGTTGGGTAGCATGAGCAGGGGATCGTTCGGATCGAGCACCGGTTCCTTTTCGTAGACGTCGACCGCCGCCATGCCCGGCCGCCCGGCTTTCAACGCCTGCACCAACGCGCCCGGTGCGATCAACGGCGCGCGGCTGGTGTTGACCAGGATCGCCGAGGGCTTCATGCGCGCGAGGTCCTGCGCCGTCACGATGCCGCGCGTGGCGTCGACCAGGCGCATGTGCAGCGAGAGCACGTCGCAGTCGGCAAAGAACGCCTCCTTGCTCGCCGCCACTTCCCATCCGTCGGCCTGCGCCCTGGCACGTGTCGCCTCGCGCGCCCATACGATCACGCGCATGCCGAAGGCGCGGCCGTAGCCCGCGACCGTGGCGCCGATGCGGCCGTAGCCGTAGATGCCGAGCGTTTTTCCGCGCAGCGTTATGCCGACGCCCATCTGCCACTTGCCGGCCTGCAGTGCCGCCATCTGCTGCGGGATCAGGCGCGATGCCGCCAGCACCAGCCCCCAGGTCAGCTCGGCCGCGGCATAGGACGGCGTGTCGGGATGCTGGAACGACGACACGACGATACCCAATCGCGTACAAGTTTCGATGTCGATGTGCGGATAGACGCTGCGCTGGCTGATCAGCCTGAGCTTGGGCAACCGCTCGAGCAACGCCGTGCGGATTTGCGTGCGCTCGCGGAACAGCACCAGCACTTCGGTGTCCTTCAGCCGTTCGGCCAGGCGATCGACGTTCTGCTCATGGTCGTTCCACACCGTCACCTCGTGCCCCACGAGCTTTGCGAAGCAGGGCAGCGTGCGCAGCGTGTCGAAATAGTCGTCGAGGATCGCGACCTTCATGGCCTGCTCTCCAGGAAAGCGCGGCCGCGTGCCGTGATCTCGACCTGCCGTCCCTTGCGCGCGACATAGCCGTTGTCGGTCGCCTCTTCCCACACCGGCAGGCGCGGGCAGGAGGTGCGCCAGCTCTCCATGACGTCGGCATGCGTGCGCGGCTCGCGCGCCAGCCATTCGAGGAAATCGCGGATCAGCGGGGCCAGCGTGTCGGGAACTAGCGTGTCGGTCATGGCTGTAGCCTGCCGCAATCCGGAGCCGGCTGCCAATATATCGCGCGACGCCGGGCCATACTTTCTTGATATGGTGTTTTAGGTGAAGCGTTCGTCGAGATCCGCCCAGCGCGACGGTCCCTCCTTGAACAAGACCGGGAACAGCTCGCGGAACAGTCGTTCTATGCGCGGATCGTCCGGGCCCGAGGCGTCAGTCCAGGCCGTGGTGTAGGACAGCATGCGGTCGTTCCGGCAGTAGATCGCATAGACATAGAACACGCCCGGCTTGTTGGGGCGGAAGCGCAGCGGCTGGCCGGCGCAGACCGGATCGGCGTTGAGGTTGAGTGCCGGATCGAACACCAGCACCAGCCGGTAGTCGGGGCTGGGCGGAGGTGAAGGCCGGTCGTAGGTAAAGGTGAGGGCCGGCCGCGGCTTGGCCCGCTGCATCGCCGGCAGCAGGTCGCGCGCCACGGTGGCGTCGTCCGTGCCGGGGAAGGGGTTGCCGCCCAGCACGACCTGGAACGGCTTGCCGTCGGTCGCGGCCCACAAGTCGCGGTAGTCGTATTGCGGGGCATAGTAGGCGCCACCGATGGTCGCCGCGAGGGCGAGCGCCGGCAGTGCGACAGCAGCAAAAACAGCGGCGGCGATGCGATAGGCGAACGGCCGGGCACGGGACATGGCGATCTCCTGCGAAGATGCGCAAGGACTATCGCGCCATGCCGTGACCGGCCAATCAGGCCTTCGTGAGCCCTTTCGAGCTAAGGCGTGAACTTGGTCGGCGCGCCCTCGTCCGGGATCGGCTTGGCGCCGAGGTCGCGCTGGGCCTCCTTGATCTCGGGCAACAGGCTCTTGGCGCCGCCTTTCTTCTCGCCACCCGGCTCGACCTTGCGGGCCATGCCTTCGTCGGCGGCGGCATCCTGCAGGCGGGCATCGAGCTCCCATTCCTGGAGGATTTTCGCCTTCTCTGCGGGCGCGAGATCCTTGCTGGCCGCGACGTCCGCGGGCTTGTCGAAGACGGCGGCGGGATTGGTCTTCGCCTTTTCCTTGTCGATTTCTGCCATGAGGGTCTCCAATCGTTAATGCGGCATTACGAAAATGGCCCATATCGCGGCCATCGCGATCACCGCGCCAATGCACGAAATGGCGAGGATCGTGACGATGCGGCCGCTGATCACGGCACCGCGCGCCTCGACGGGCGTCAGTTCACGCTCCATGTCGTCCTCCAGGGTCGGGGAAGAAGGGGCTCCGCTGGTAAACGCAGCCAGGGCGCCGGGGTTGCCGCCTAGTTTCGTTCCAGCGCCCGCTCGAGCCGGCGGCTGAGCCACCACGACAGGCCGAGGAAGCCGACCAGCAGGCCGAGGCCGACGCCCGAGGAAGCGTCGCTCATCGTCTTCTCCGAGACGTAGCCGAAGGCGTAGCCGGCTGAGACGGTGGCTGTTGCCCACACGCCCGCACCGACGAAGTTCACCGCCAGGAAGAGCGGCCAGGAAATCGACGACATGCCGTAGGCGATGCCGGCGACGCCGCGGACGCCGTAGGGAAAGCGGTGGACCAGGATCATCCAGAAGTGATGCCGGTCGGCCAGCCGCGCCGCCATCTCCACCGCGCGCTTGAGGCGTGGCAGGCGCCGCAGCCAGCGCGTGCCGTAGCGCCGCCCGATCCAGAAGCGCACGACGTCGCCCATGAAGCTGCCGGCCCAGCACACGAGGATCAGCTTGCCGACACTGAGTGCCCCCGCGCCCGCGGCATAGCCGGCGAAGATCGCCAGCAGCAGCGTGTGCATGAAGGCATAGCCGAACATGAAGGCATAGGCCGTCTCGCCATGATGGTGAAGCAGCGCGAGGAAGGACGTGAGATCGGTCGGGAACATGCCGGGGAGCCTATCACCACCCGTCGTCCCGACCGAAGCGCCGAAGGCGCGTAGTGGAGGGACCTCGCTTCCTCAGCAAGGCAGCATTTTGTTGAGAGAAGGTCCCTCGACTGCGCCGCCCTTCGGACGGCTTCGCTCGGGACGACGGGATATTTGCAGCCTGGATCGCTTCTTGCTCATTCGATCCGCCATGGCCAAAGTCCGGCAAACGGAGAATTTGATGAGTCTGAATCGCATCACACGACGAGCCGCCTTGATCGGCGCGACAGCGCTGCCTTTCGCGACGGCGAACGCCCAGACGAAATTTCCCGACCGGCCGATCAAGTTGATCATCCCGTGGGCCGCCGGCGGGCCGGCCGATGCCGGGTTCCGTATCCTGGCCGAGTCGGTGACGCAGAAGCTCGGCCAGCCGGTCGTGGTCGAGAACAAGGGCGGCGCCGCGGGCGTGCTGGGTGCGCTCGCGCCGCAGGACGCCAAGCCCGACGGCTACACGATCTGCCAGATGCACATGAGCATGCTGCGCCAGCCGATGCTCAACCCGCAGCTAAAATACGATCCGATCAAGGACCTCACCTACATCCTGCAGATCACCGGCTTCGTCATGGGCGTGGTGGTGCGCACCGAGGCGCCGTGGAAGACGCTGCCCGAGCTGCTGGCCTACGCGAAAGCCAATCCCGGCAAGCTGAACTGGGGCACGCTTGGCGCCGGCTCCACCCAGCATCTCGCCATGGAGAGCCTCGGCCTGGCACAAGGCCTCTCGTGGACGCACGCGCCCTATCGCGGCACCGCCGACACGATGCGCGCCCTGATGAGCGGCGAGATCGACTTCGCCTCCGAATCGTCGGGCTGGGCGCCGATGGTGATGGCCGGCAAGCTGCGGCTGTTGGCGGTCTTCACCGCCAACCGGGCAAAACGCTTCCCCGACGTGCCGACCGTGCGCGAGCTCGGCCTCGAAATCGCCGTCGACAGCCCGGGCGGCCTGGTCGGTCCGAAGGGCATGGACCCCGCCGTGGTGAAGATCCTGGCCGATGCCTTCCGCGCTGCCGCGCAGGAGCCGCGGCATATCGAGTTCCTCGACAACATGGACCAGCCGCTGCTGCTGCTCGATGGCCCGGCCTATCGCGACGAGATGGTGAAAACGATGGAGCGCGAGCGCGAGCTTTTGCGCAAGCTCAACCTGCTGCCGCCGGCCTGATCGACGGTTGAAGCGACGCGATGGCGGCGAGCGATCCGACGAAGCCGGTTGCCGAGCGGCTGGCCACGCTCCAGCGGACGCTGTGGCGGCATCCGCATCGCCGGGAGATCCTGCGGGATCTGCAGGCGCTGATCGCGACCGTCGACGAGCCCGGCCTTGACGCGCTACGCGGCAAATATGCCGAGCGCATGCAGAAGGCCAGTGCCGCATCGCGCTACAAGTATCTCGACGTCGTCTTCCATATCTTGCAGAAGCTGCTGCTCGCCCGCGAACTCGGCCTGCATAAAAGCCCGCCGCGCCGCGTGCTCGACGTCGGCACCGGCGGCGGCCAGTTGCCCTTCGTCTGCCGCTTCTACGGCCACCAGGCGGTCGGCATCGACGTCAAGGACGCGTTCTACGATGGCCTCTCCGCCTGCCTCGACATCGAGCGCACCACCGTGCGCGTCGAGGCGCGGACGCCGCTGCCTGACCTCGGCGGACGGTTCGACGTCATCACCGCCTGCGACATCGCCTTCAACGAGAAGCGCGAGGGCAAGGCCAGGGGGATCTACTGGTCACCGGATGATTGGCAATTCTTCCTGAACGATCTCGTCGCCCACCAGCTCCGCACGCCCGGCACGATCTACCTGAAACTCAACAAGGAAGCGCGCGGTCGCCTGCTGGGCTTCGAGCGTCGCGCCTACAATCGCGAGGTGCTGGCGCTGGCCGCCCGCAATGGCGCTGACATCAGCCGCTGGCGCGGCACGATCAGGCTCGCCTTCGCCACGCCGCAGGCCATCGTCATGGACGCGGGTTGATCACCGCTTGCCTGTCGTGAAGGTACAGCCCGCGGCAGTCCTTGGGCGCCGGCCAGTTGGGGGACGACCAGCTGGTCGGTCGCCGGATGGCCACGGCGTAGCGGTTGGGATCGTCCGCCGAGAGGCTCACGAAGCATTGCATCTCCTGGCCGCCGCTGCGGTAGCCGCTCACTTCGAAGACCGGTCCGACGATCTCCGGCAGGGCCACGCCGGCGGCCCGGAGGTCGGCATAGAGATTGTCGATCGAGCGCTCGTCGCGCATCACCGCGTAGGACGCGAGCTGTTTGGACAGGGCGCCGTTCACCTTGAGCGACGTCATGTTCTGCTGGATGTTCTCCAGCATGGAGCGCTTGGCCTGTCGCGGCGAGAGCGCATGCACCTGCGCCAGCGTCGCCGGATCGACCCAGCCGGTCGAGTGGTTGCAGATGTTGACGGCCTGTTCGGCCAGGGTGATCTGCGGGCGGTCGAGACCGATCGGGCAGGCCTTCAGCGCCAGGAATTCCTCGGTGGTGTTGACGTAGGCGTACTCGTCCTGCGGCTTGGTCATCATCGACGCCACGAACCGGGGATCGATGCCGAGCTCGGCGGCATAGAACAGGACCGCCGACGTGGCGGCCCGCGCCTCGCTAAAACCCTGTTGGCGGCCGCGTACCGGATCGTCGGCGGTCGGCGACTGGGCGCTGTTGGGATTGAGATAGAAGGCATGGAACCCGAGCTTCGCGCCCGGTTCGAGACTGTGGCTCGGCGACCTGTCGGCCGGCTGCGGTGTCGTGCCCCGGCCCGTCTCCTCGTGCGCCGACGTGCCGCCGAGGAAGGCCAGCGCGCAGGCCGACAGGCAGAGATCCTTTTTGCGCACGATCGTGGCGACGTTGTAGTCCCTGAACAGGGTGCCGATCTTCAGCCCCTCGTCGAGGTCGCCGCCGAGGCTGCTCAACTCGACGGTGGCCAGCGGGGTGCCGGGCGCGGCCGGGGTCTCGGCGGCGAGGCGCGCGAGCATCTGCTTCATCGCCAGCGAATCGCCCGCCCGGAACGGACCCGAAAGGCGGATCGTGGTCGATGGAACGGCGGAACGCGGCATCAGTCCTGAAATCAGCTTGGATTTCACTTCGATGTCGGCGGCTTGCGCGCTCGCGCACAGCCCGAACAGAATTGCCGACACCGCTGCTGCGACTGACCGCCTCATCCCTGATCCCCAAATCACGCTCTCTCGTCAGGTACGCTGCACGACACGATGCGGATGTGGCGAGGGTGTGGCGAAGAGGGGGCGAGAGATCACAGGCCCGTGAGGCGCCGGCGCGTGCCTAAAGCATCCCGCCCGCGATCACGTCGAAGCGGGACCTGATCTCATCGACCGTCGGCGCCTGGTCCGCGGCGATCTCCGGATACTCGCGCGCGAGTTCGGCGCGGTCGAGTTCGTCGAGATGCAGGTCGGCCGCGCCGTGGTCGTCCGGCAGCGCCGACAGCGCCTTGTGCAGGTGAACGGCCTTCCAGTGCGTGACGCCCGCGGCGGCCTCGGCTTCCAGCCCCGCCAGCCGCGCCTCGAAGCGCCGCAGCACCTTCACCAATGCGTCCGACATGACCGATCTCCCGATGTCTTTGTTCGTTTTCATGGTGGAGAACTTGAGGATGGCCCGCAAGTCACCACGCCTTCACCCGAGCGGCAGCACGTCCTTGATGATGCGTTGCGCGATTTCGTCCTCGCCCATCACGACCAGCTCGGCGCCGAGGCCCTTGAGATAGGCCACCTCGGCGTCGGTATGCGCGCGCGCCATGACGCGGATCGAGGGATTGGCCGCGCGCGCGCGCTCGATCAGGTTGCCGGCCTCGAACGGGTCGGGGATGGCGGAGATCAGCCATTTGGCGGCGGGCAAATTGAGTTGCTCCAGCGTCCCTTCTTCGCCCGCCACGCCGGTGATGGCCGCGATCCCGCGCGCCTTCAGCGCCTCGACGCCGGCCTCGTCATTCTCGATCACCAGCAGCGGCACGTGGGCGGCTTTCAGCGCCTCGGCGATGCGACTGCC
>CANJHI010000102.1 GCA_947474005.1 Alphaproteobacteria bacterium
AGTGGGGGATTTCAAACGGTTACAGGGATGAAAAAGAGAGGTGGTGCCCCCGGTCGGACTCGAACCAACACTCCCTGGGGAACCTGATTTTGAGTCAGGCGCGTCTACCAATTCCGCCACGGGGGCACACTGAGGTGCGGCGCGAATAAAGCCGATGCGCGGAACAAGGTCAACGCTTGCCCGCCCCCTGCCCGTCCGGTTTTATGGCCCGACGCCCCAGAAACACCACCCCAAGAAACGCCGCCGGAGGACGACCTAGAGTGCATCCGTACATCCACGCCCACAAGAACCCCGACAAGCCGGCTTACATCATGGCCGGCAGCGGCGAGACGGTGACCTATCGGCAGCTCGACGATCAATCCAACCGCATTGCGCAACTGTTCCGGTCGCTCGGGCTCAAGGCCGGCGACCACGTCGCGCTTTTCCTCGAAAACAATCCGCGCTATTTCGAGATCTGCTGGGGCGCCCAGCGCTCGGGCCTGGTCTACACCGCCATCAGCTCGCGGCTGACGGCGGCCGAGGTCGACTACATCGTCACCGACTGCGGCGCCCGGCTGTTCATCACGTCGAAGTATCTCGCCGACAAGGCCGCCGAGCTCCGGCCGCTCCTGAAGGGCGTCGCCAATCGCTACATGATCGACGGCCCAAACTCCGACGAAGAGGCCGCCGGCTACGAATCCTGGGAACAGACGGTGGCGCGCTTTCCCGCGACGCCGATCGCCGACCAGACGGCAGGCCACGACATGCTCTATTCGTCGGGCACAACCGGCCGGCCCAAGGGCGTCATGCCGGTGCTCGAGGCGCAGCCGATCGACTTCGACAATCCACTGCTGGCCATCAGCCGCAAGCTCTACGGCATCGACCAGGACACGATCTATCTCTCGCCGGCGCCGCTCTATCACGCGGCTCCCTTGCGCTTCAACATGAGCGTAATGCGGCTGGGTGGCACCTCGGTGATCATGAAAAACTTCGACGCCGAGGAATTCCTGAAGCTCATCCCGAGGCACAAGGCCACGCACACCCAGGTCGTGCCGACCATGTTCGTGCGTTTCCTGAAGTTGCCCGACGATGTGCGCGCAAAATACGACGTGTCCTCGCTCAAGTGCGCGATCCACGCCGCCGCGCCCTGCCCGATCCCGACCAAGGAAGCGATGATCAACTGGTGGGGGCCGATCATCTGGGAATACTACGGCGGCACCGAGGGCAACGGCCTCACCATGTGCAATGCCCAGGAATGGATGACGCACAAGGGCACCGTCGGTCGCGCCATCGTGGGCAAGCTGAAAGTCTGCGACGACGAGGGCAACGAGTTGCCATCCGGCGAGTCCGGCACGGTCTACTTCGCCGACGGCAGGCCGTTCGAATACCACAACGACCCGAGGAAGACCGCCGAGTCGCGCCACGCCAAGGGCTGGACCACGCTCGGCGACGTCGGCTACGTCGATGCCGACGGCTTCCTGCACCTGACCGACCGCAAGGCGTTCATGATCATCTCCGGCGGCGTGAACATCTATCCGCAGGAATGCGAGAACCTGCTGATCAACCATCCCAAGGTGATGGACTGCGCCGTGTTCGGCGTGCCCAACGCCGATTTCGGCGAAGAAGTGAAAGCCGTGATCCAGCCGCGCGACATGGCCGACGCGGGCCCCGATCTGGCCGAGGAGCTGATCGCCTACTGCAAGGAACACCTCTCGGCCATCAAGTGCCCGCGCAGCGTGGATTTCGAGGCCGAACTGCCACGCCATCCCACCGGCAAGCTTTACAAGCGCCTGCTGCGCGACCGGTACTGGCAGGGGCGCACGGCCAAGATCTGACTCGACTCTCTGTCTTAACCTATTATATGGTTAGTCTACCGACGGAGGCTAGCCATGACCGCCGAGCTGCGCGCGCTCAACGCCAGGTTCATCCATAATTTCATCACCAACGACGTGCCTTCGCACGACGCCATCCTGCACAAGGATTTCATCTGCATCACGCCGGCCGGCGCCCGCGTCAGCCGGGCAGATTACCTGAACGCCTGGGCGACCGGCTTCGATGCCGAGCGCATCCCGTACTACGACTATCGCGACGAGGTGATCGACGTGTTCGGCACCACCGCCCTCCTCCGCTCGACCAACAAGCGGGTCGGCCTGAAGGACGGCGTCGAGAGCGTGGCGATGACGATGTACACCGACGTCTATGTGCACGAGGACGGCGCGTGGAAGTGCATCCAGGCGCAGATCACGCCGGTGGCGCCGGCCAACTACCCGCCCGACGAAACGATCGTGAAGAAATACGTCAAGGGCCAGCTCCAGCCCTAGGGGCCGTGCTATTGGTGTCTCCCAGTCCCAGGGAGATCCACCATGAAGGCAGCCGTCGTCACCGAGCAAGGCGTCCAGTACCAGGACGCTCCCAAGCCCACGCCCAAGGCCAACGAGATCCTGATCAAGGTGCGGGCGGCTTCGCTCAACCGCGCCGACCTCGCCGTCGCTTCAGGTCAAGCGCACGGCCGGGTCGGTGGCGCAGGCACCATCGTCGGCCTGGAGTGCGCCGGCGAAGTCGAGGCGGTCGGCGCGGACGTCAAGGATTTCAAGCCGGGCGACCGGGTCATGAGCTCTGCCGCAGGCGGTTTCGCAGAATACGCCGTCACGGACTCCGGACGCGCCCACAAGATTCCCGCCAACAACATGACCTATGAGCAAGCCTCCTGCATGCCGGTGGCGGTGCAGACCATGCACAATGCGCTGGTCGGCGCCGGCCGCCTCAAGAAGGGCGAATCGGTGCTGATCCAGGGCGCGAGCTCGGGCGTCGGCCTGCTCGGCATGCAGATCGCCAAGTTCCTCGGCGCCTCGGTCGTCATGGGTACCTCGACCAACGACGGCCGCCGCGCGCGGCTAAAGGAGTTCGGCTGCGACGTTGCGCTCGACACGCGCGATCCGAAATGGCCGGACAAGGTCAAGGAAGCGACCGGCGGCAAGGGCGTCGACCTGATCGTCGACCAGGTGTCGGCTAGCGTCATGAACCAGAACATGGAGGCCGCCGCCATCCTCGGCCGCATCGTCAATGTCGGGCGGCTGGGCGGCATGAAGGGCGAGTTCAACTTCGACTTGCATGCGCTCAAGCGCATCGACTATATCGGCGTCACCTTCCGTACCCGTAGCCCCGAGGAAGTGCGCGATATCGTGAAGGCCGCCCGCGCCGACCTGTGGCCGGCCATCGAGGAAGGCAAGCTCAGCCTGCCGATCGACAAGACCTTCCCCCTGGCCCAGGCCGCCGATGCGCTTGCGCACATGAAGGCCAATGCCCATTTTGGCAAGATCGTCCTCGTCGTTTGACGCAAGAGGCAGGCCCCATGAGCAAGTCGACCATCAGCAAATCGATCAACCATCTGGCGACCGCCGACGGCCTGTTTTTCGGCAAGGGCGGGCTCGACCAGCGCAAGACGTCGAAGCTGGTCGACGAGGCGCTGGCCGGCGCCGACGACGGCGAGCTGTTCCTCGAATACGTGCAGAGCGAGAGCCTGTCGTTCGATGACGGCAAGCTGAAGAGCGCGGCTTTCGACACCACCCAGGGCTTCGGATTGCGCGCCGTAGCGGGCGATTCGACGGGCTTCGCGCATGCCTCGGCGCTCGACGAGCACGCCCTGAAGCGGGCCGTCGCGACGGTCAAGGCGGTCCGCTCCGGCCGGTCGGCCAAGTCGGATGAATCGCCGCGCGGCACCAACCGCCTGCTCTATGCCGACGACAACCCGATCGACGGCGAGGCCTTCGCCAAGAAGGTCGCACTGCTCGAACAGATCGACGCCTATGTGCGCGGCAAGGAGCCCAAGGCGCGCCAGGTCTCGATCTCGCTGGCGGGCTCGTGGCAGGTGGTGGAAATCATCCGCGCCGGCGGCTGGCGCGCCGCTGACGTGCGCCCGCTGGTGCGGCTGAACGTCAGCGTCGTATGCGGCGACGGCACCCGCATGGAAGCCGGCAGCACCGGGCAAGGCCGCCGCGCCGCCTATGGCGACATCTTCAAGCCGGAGAACTGGAAGCGCGAGGCCGACGAGGCGATCCGCCAGGCGCTGGTCAATCTCGAGTCGGTCGATACGCCGGCGGGCGAGATGCCGGTCGTGCTAGGCGCCGGCTGGTCGGGCGTGCTGTGGCACGAGGCCGTCGGCCACGGCCTGGAAGGCGACTTCCATCGCAAGAAGACCTCGGTATTCAGTCACATGATGGGCGACATGATCGCCTCGCCCGGCGTCACCGTGGTCGACGACGGCACGCTCAACGATCGCCGTGGCTCGCTCACCATCGACGACGAGGGCACGCCGACGCAGCGCAACGTGCTGATCGAGAACGGCCGCCTGGTCGGGCTGATGCAGGACCGCCAGAACGCCCGCCTGATGGGTGTGAAGCCGACCGGCAACGGCCGCCGCCAGAGCCACGCCTACGCGCCGATGCCGCGCATGACCAACACCTTCATGCTGGGCGGCGACAAAGACCCGAAGGAAATCATCGCCTCGGTGAAGAAGGGCCTCTATGCCGCCAACTTCGGCGGCGGCCAGGTCGACATCGTCTCGGGCAAGTTCGTGTTCAGCTGCACCGAGGCCTACATGATCGAGAACGGCAAGCTCGGCCGGCCGGTGAAGGGCGCGACGCTGATCGGCGCGGGCTCGGAGGCGCTGACGAAGGTGAGCATGGTCGGCAACGACATGTCGCTCGATCCTGGTATCGGCACCTGCGGCAAGGACGGCCAGGGCGTGCCGGTCGGCGTCGGCCAGCCGACGCTGCGCATCGATGCACTTACCGTCGGCGGCACGGCGACCGCCTAACGGCGCGCCGTCAGTCGAGCTTGGCCGGCGCCTTGGCGTAGTCCACGTCGCTCACCGGTTCGAGCCAGCTGGTGGCCCGGCCCTGGTCGTCGGTCTCCGACATGGCGAGATGGCACATCATCGTGTCCGGCGCCGAGCCGTGCCAGTGGCGCGCGTTGGGCGGAATGACCACCGTGTCGCCCGCCATGATCTCCCGCACCGGCTCACCGTCGAGCTGGTAGCGGCCGACGCCCGACAGCACGTAGAGGATCTGGCCAACCGCATGCTGGTGCCAGTTGGTGCGTCCACCCGGCATGAATGTCACACGCGAGGCGCGCAGCCGCGACGGCCCTTCGGGCGCGTATACCGGATCGGACAGAACGGCGCCGACGAAGTTCGCCGCTTCCGCCTTGGTGGTCGGACGGGACGCGGCCCGCATGATTCTAGGGCGCATGATGGCTCCTCCCTCTCTCGCTTGAGCGCTCGAAGTCTACCGCGACTCCGCCAGCCGCAGCGACTCCAGAAAGCGGGTCGCAGCACTCATCGACTTCATGTCGCCCTTGCTGGTGACCAGCATGCGGTAAAGCCGGTCCTTCACGATGTAGGTGCGCATCATCACCCTGGACGCGTTGGTGTCCTCGATGTCGAGGGCATAGCCGTCCCAGCCCTGCAGCGTCACCGGCTCGTCCAGCACGTACTTGAAGCGGCTGCGCGGAAAGGCCTTCTCGGCTTCGCCGCGGCCGAGGTCGCGCGCCATCACCTTGGCGTCGCGGCTGGAGAACCACCCGGGGTCGTAGTCGACATAGTCGAAATCGAACAACTCGTCGTCGCGCTTGGACTGCCAGGCGACACGTTCGCCGGCATGGCCCTTCTCCTTCTCGGCGGCCGCGGTCTTGTTGGCCGGTGCTGGCATCTCCAGCCGGAAGCGGAGGTCGCTGCCGACGACGGTCTGCCAATCGGCAGGCTGCGCGCCGGCGGGTTGCGCACTCGCCATCATGGGCACCATCAGGAAAGAGAAAACGAGGAGACGACGCTTCATGCTGGCGGGCTTCATGCTGGGGGCACGAGATCTTTGCGACCCGACCAGTCCCAGGCGACGCCGGTGCGCGAAACGCCGAGCAGCAGGCCGTGCAGCTCCTTCGGGTGCACCCAGCCGCCGTCGGGCTCGGTGACGGGATCGGCGCCGCGCGGCGTGTACCGGGCGTTGGCGTCGAGCAGGCGCTGCCGCACGTTCGGCCAGTCGTGGACCTCGACGTAGCACATGTAGAGCGAGTCGCCGTGCTTGTGGGCGTAGCGGCCCATGGCATGCACGTTGTCGGTGACCTGGCTCAGCTCGATGCGATCGAGCCGGTTGGGCGGATCGAACAGGGTGAGCGTGCCGATATAGCCGAAGCGCTCGCTGCCGATGTCGCTGAATCGCGACGGATCGAGACCGAACAGACCGGCATAGACCGCCGCCGCGCGCCGCCAGTCGCTCATCAGTGTGTTGGTCGTCTCGTAGAGAAAGGACACCGGCCCGACCCGCGGCCGGTAGGTACTTTCGGAAATCACGATCGGCAGGCCGAAGGTAGCCTCGTTGCTGAGGTAGAGCTGTTCGCCGTCAAGATCGTAGGCGATGCCGAGCCCTTCCCAGCGCTTTGCCATGCTGTCGAGGTCGGCGGTGCAGTAGCCCGCGGTCATCAGCCCTTCGCCGCGCCTGGCGAGAAAATCCTGGGTGAGACCGGCACCGTCGGCCTCGCAAAGTTCGAACTCGCTCTCGCCGACGGCGAGGACCGTGCGCTTGGCCCCGAGATGGCGGCTATGGTTGCGTCGCGCGACTTCGCAGCCGAGCAACTGGCCAAAACGCTGTGCCGCCTTGGCGGCGTCGTAGACGGCAATCTGGACCCGGTCGCAACGGTCGAGCATGAGGCGACCCTACCTCAGTAGGAATAGTCGCGAAACAGCGGCGCGAAGGAGCCCTGCCACTCGCCCTGCCATATCGCCAGCAGTTCGTCGGCCGGCGCCAGTCCGCTGTCGACCGTCCGGTCGAGTGGAAACAGATGGACGGTCTCGTCGTTGCCGCGTTCGTCGAGACATCGGCGCGCCCTCAGTCCGGCATGGGCAAGCGCCACGACCTCGCGCGCCAGTTCGTTCAGCGGCCGGCCACGGAACACGGTGGCCAGTCCCGTCTTGGGTGTCTCGGCGCGGAGGAAATCGTGATCCGCGGCGGTCCAGTCCTTCACCAGATCCCAGGCAGCATCGAGCGCGCCCTGATCGTAGAGCAGGCCGACCCACAGAGCGGGCAAGGCATTCAGCGCCGCCCACGGGCCTGAATCGGCGCCGCGCATTTCGAGATAGCGCTTCAGCCGGACCTCGGGGAACGCGGTCGTGACGTGGTCGCCCCAGTCGTTCAGGGTCGGCAGCTCGCCCGGCCGTACCGGCAGTTTGCCCTTCAGGAAATCACGGAAATTCTGGCCGGAGGCGTCGATGTACTTGCCGTCGCGATAGACGAAGTACATCGGCACATCGAGCATGTAGTCGACGTAGCGCTCGAAGCCGAAGCCCGGCTCGAACACGAACGGCAGCACGCCGCAGCGATCGGGGTCGGTGTCCGTCCAGATGTGGCTACGGTAGCTCTTGAAGCCCACTGCCTTGCCCTCGACGAAGGGCGAATTGGCAAACAGCGCCGTCGCCACCGGTTGCAGCGCCAGCGACACACGGAACTTCTTCACCATGTCGGCTTCCGACTCGAAGTCGAGATTGGTTTGCACCGTGCAGGTGCGCAGCATCATGTCGAGGCCGAGCTTGCCCTTCTTGGGCATGTACTCGCGCATGATCTTGTAGCGGCCCTTGGGCATCCAGTGGATGTCCTCGCGCTTCCACTGCGGCGCGAAGCCGAGCCCGATGAAGGCCGCGCCGATTTCGCCGGCAACCTCGCCGACCTCGCGCAGATGCAGGGAATTCTCGGCCGCCGTCTCGTGCACTGTCTCGAGCGGCGCGCCCGACAGCTCGAATTGGCCGCCCGGCTCGAGCGTGATGCTGGCCTTGTCGCGCAGCAGCGCGATCGGGTTGTTGCCCTCGATGACCGGCTCCCAACCGAAGCGGGTCAGACCTTCGAGCAGGGCACGGATGCCATCCGGCCCTTCATAGGCAAGCGGCTTGAGCGTTGCCTTGTGGTAGCCGAACTTCTCGTGCTCGGTGCCCATGCGCCATGCCGCGCGAGGCTTGTTGCCGGCGACGAAATACTCGATCAGCTGCCGCCGATTTTCGATCGGCGCGCCGCCGCCCGACGGTGGTGCGGACATACGTTGTCGACTCCCTGGTCGCCCGCAGCCTTCTGGGGGCCGGGAGCGGCGCGGCCGCATGAGGATCTCTCATGCGAGCACGCGTCTGGTTCATGATGTTCAAGTTCCCGTCTCCCATGCCGACGGGGGCGAGCGCAAGCGGTCAGACGGTAACCTTAGATGTGCGATAATCAGCCTGCAGGAGCGGTGTCGGCTGGCGCCAGTCGCCAACCAACGCCTGCCAGCAGGCGAGCGCCGCCAGGGCCGCGGTATCGGCCCTGAGGATGCGCGGACCCAGCCCCACTGCCATTACATCCTTTATGCGACGAAGGGCCGTCAGCTCCTCCGCCGCGAAGCCACCCTCGGGTCCGATCACGATCGCCCACGGCGCGGCACGGGCTGCGGCATCGAGCCCGCCCAGCGCCTCGGCGATCGGCAGACCGCCGCCGGTCTCGTCGCAGATCAACAACCGCCTTTCAGCCGGCCATCTCGCGAGCAGCCGCGCGAGATCGACCGGCTCGCGTACCTCGGGCACGCTGAGCCGCTCGGTCTGCTCGGCCGCTTCGATCGCATTGGCGCGCAGCCGCTCGACGTTCACCCGCTCGACGGCGGTGTGGCGCGTGAGCACCGGCTGCAGCACCGCCACGCCGAGTTCGGTCGCCTTCTCGGCGATATAGTCGATGCGCGCACGCTTGACCGGCGCGAAGCAGAGCCACACGTCAGGCTCGGCCGCCTGGACGCGTGTTTGATCGCCGATCTCGGCCACGGCCGACTTCTTGCCGCGGCCCACAAGTGCTGCCTTCCATTCGCCGTCGCGGCCGTTGAACAGCAGCAGCGGGGCGCCGTCGGGGCGTCGCATGACATGGCGCAGATAATGGACCTGCGCCTCGCCGAGCGGCGCCTCGATCCCGGCTGCGAGGTCGGCTTCAACGAAGAGACGCGATACGCTCATGGAGTTCCCTCATGGATCATTGAGCTGCATGGCTGCATGATGCCGCCATGACCGCCGACGGAACAACCGGCTTTACCGACATCAACCGCCAGCACTGGTCGCTGCGCTACCTGCCGCCGTGGGCCCGGCCCTATGGCCGGCTGTCGCGCTGGGATCGGCCGATCGGCACCTGGCTGCTGCTGTTTCCCTGCTGGTGGTCGCTCACCCTCGGCCTGGCGCCGCAGTGGGGCCGACTGGCCGGCTGGATGGCGCTGTTCGCGCTAGGGGCTCTCGCCATGCGCGGCGCCGGCTGCACCTGGAACGACATCGTCGACCGCAAGATCGATGCCCAGGTCGAGCGCACGCGTGGCCGGCCACTGCCTGCGGGCGAGGTCAAGCTGCGCAATGCGCTGATCTGGACGGCGCTGCAGTCGCTGGTGGGCGCCGCCATCCTCTTCAAGCTGAACAAGTTCGCGGGCGGCGTGGCGTTGGCCTCGCTGCTCCTGGTCGCGATCTACCCGACCATGAAGCGCCTCACCTCGTGGCCGCAGGTCGTGCTCGGCCTCGCCTTCAACTGGGGCGCGCTGGTGGGGTTCGCGGCCGTCACCGGCGAACTCTCGTGGGCCACCGTCGCGCTCTATGTCGGCGGCGTCGCCTGGACGATGGTCTACGACACGATCTACGCCATGCAGGACCAGCGCGACGATGCCGTCATCGGCGTGCGCTCGACGGCTCGACGCTTTGCCGCCGCGCCCCGGCGCTGGCTCACGCTGTTTGCGGTGCTGGCCACGGGGGCTTGGGCGCTGGCCGGTTATCTCGCCATGCTGAACCCACTCTATTTCGCGATCCTTGCCGCCATCGCCCTGCACTTCGTCTGGCAGATCGTGTTCCTGCGCCAGAACGACCCCGCCGACTGTCATTTCAAATTCAGGACCAATGCCCTCATTGGCTGGCTTCTGCTGGCCGCTATCGCCGCCGGCCACCTGGCCTTGCGCTGATGGCGCGCCTGCCGGTCGATCCCGAAGGTTTCATCCGCAGCAATACCGCCCTCGAAGCGCCGGTCATGGTGCCGGAATTCAAGCTGTGGCTCGCCACCGAGTACGTTCCGATCTGGCAGGCGACCGAAGCGTGGCTGGAGGAGCAGAACGTCGATCCGCCCTATTGGGCCTTCTGCTGGCCGGGCGGCCAGGCGATCGCGCGCTATCTGCTCGACAATCCCGACCTGGTGCGCGGCAAGCGCGTGATCGACTTCGCCGCCGGTTCCGGCGTTTCGTCGATGGCCGCGGCCCATGCCGGCGCGGCGTCGGTGACGGCCAACGACATCGATGCGCTGTCGCTGGTGGCGGCACGCCTCAACGCCGAGGCCAACGGCCTGGCGTTCGATGTCAGCGCGGAGGACTGGCTGGCCGGCGCCGACGGTAACCCCGATGCCGACGTGGTGATTGCGGGCGACGTCTGTTACGAGCGCGACATGTCGGTGCGTGCCCTGGCTTGGCTGCGCGGCCACGCCCGGCGGGGCCGGCTGGTGCTGCTGGGCGATCCCGGCCGCAACTACTTCAGCGCCCAGGGCCTCGAAGAACGGGCCCGCTACGACATTCCGACATCGCTGCAGCTCGAGAATCGGGGCATGCGCGAGACGGTCGTCTGGCGCGTGCTGCCTCATCCCTAGGCAACCTTAAGAATTCCGTCACTGTTCATTCACAGAGGATTAGGTTACGCCCGCTATATGCCTCCCAAAACCAAGATACCCAGAGTCAAGGCGGCCGACTTCGCCACCCTCTACGAGGGCTTCAATGCCCCCGTCTCGCGCTTCGATTGCGGCCGCAAGTGCGCCCCGCTGAACGGCGGCGAGCCGGTCTGCTGCTCGACCCAGAACGCCGTGCCGGTGGTGCACAAGGTCGAGTTCGACCTGCTGAAGACCCGCACCGACCTGTGGTCCAAGTTCAAGCCCTACGACTACTCCACAAAACAGATCGTGGCCGAGCTCACCAGCGACTGCATGGCGATCCACTGCAAGGGCGCGCGCCACTGCGAGCGCGACAACCGCACCATCGCCTGCCGCGGCTTCCCCTTCTATCCCTACCTCACGCGCGAGCGGCAATTCGTCGGCATCGGCACCTACTGGGTGTTCGAGGACCGCTGCTGGATGATGTCGAACCTGGAAATCGTCGACGCCAAGTTCGTCCGCGAGTTCATCGCCACCTACGAGGCGCTGTTCTTCAAGGACCACGCCGAGTTCGAGACCTACGTCGATTTTTCCGCCTCGGCGCGGCGCGTCTATTCGCGCTGGAAGCGCGAGATCCCGCTGCTCGGCCGCAAGGGCGAGCTGCTGATCGTGGCGCCCTCGACCGGCGAGATCCGCCCCGGCCGCAAGAAGGACTTCCCCAAGGCCGCGCCCTTCACCTCCGAGAAGGAGTATCGCGCGGCGGTGAAGGAAGCCGATGGCGAGGTCCCGAAGGAAGGCCTTCGCCCGAGCTGATTCAGCGTCATCCACCCCGCGCCGCTATCCCTTGAGTCGTCGTCGCCTCGCCTGGCTGCTGCTGTTCCTGTCGCCGGCCTTCTTCGCCGTCAACATGCTGATGGCACGCTACGCCACCTTCGTGCCGCCCAACGCCCTGGCGCTCGGCCGCTGGCTCCTGGTGGCGCTCCTCCTGCTGCCCTTCGTCTGGCCCCGCCTGGTCCGCCACCGCCATGCCCTGGCGCGCGAATGGCCTGACCTCCTGATGCTGGGCGCGATCGGCATGTGGATCTGCGGCGCCTGGGTCTATATCGGCGGCCGCACGACACCTGCCCTCAACATCGGCCTGATCTATGCCGCCTCGCCGATCCTGGTCGTGGCGCTGGGCCGCCTGCTCTATCGCGAGAAACTGACGGCGGGCCGCATCGCCGGAATCGTGCTCTGCCTGGCGGGCGTCGCCGCGGTCTTCGCCAAGGGCCGGTTCGACAATCTCCTGTCCGTGCGCTTCAGCGAGGGCGATCTCTGGATCGCCGCCGCCTCGGCCTGCTGGGGCCTCTACTCGGTGCTGCTGAAACACCGGCCGAGCGCGCTCGATCCACTGACGCGGCTGTGCGCCATCTCCGTCGCCGGATCGCTGGTGCTCCTGCCCTTCGCGCTGGGCGAGGCGGCGTTCTGGCACGGCCCCGATTTCAGCGACTGGCGCACCTGGGCGATCTGGATCGTGCTCGCCATCGTGCCGGGGGTCGGCGCCTATGGCGCCTTCGCCTTCTGCATCCGTGAGCTCGGGCCCTCCGTCACCAGCGTGTCGATGTACCTGGGGCCGCTCTACGTCGGCCTGATGGCCTGGCTCACCCTTGGCGAAGCGCCGCAGTGGTACCATCTGATCGGAACGCTGCTGGTGCTGCCCGGGCTCTTCCTGGCCACGCGCCCGCCCACCAAAGGAGCCTGACATGATTCGTGCGATCCTCACCTCGTTCGCCCTGCTGCTGGCGCTCCCCGCTATGGCGGAAGAAATCGGCTCGGTCAGCTACCGCTTCAAATGGATCGGGCCCAACGACAAGATCGCCATCGAAGCCTTCGACGACCCCGACGTGGCGGGCGTCACCTGCTACATCGCCCGCGCCCGCACCGGCGGCCTCAAGGGCGCCTTCGGCGTCGCCGAGGACCCGGCCCAGGCCTCGATCTCGTGCCAGCAGACCGGATCGATCGACCAGACCAAACTCGACAAGCTCAAGAGCCCGCACGAAGTCTTCAGCGAGCGCGCCTCGCTGATCTTCAAGACCACCCAGGTCGTGCGCTTCTGGGACGCCAAGCGCCGCGCGCTGGTCTACCTCACCTACACCGACCGCGTGATCGAGGGCAGCCCGCAGAACTCGATCAGCGTGGTGCCTGTCGGGGCCAAATAGCGGGCCATTTTTGGCACAGCTCGTTGTGCCACGACCTGTCCCGCTGCCTGTGCCACGAACCGGCCTCAAGCCCTTGATCTGTCGCGGCAATCGCCCCCTGATAAACTGTGCCACCGAGGCCCGCCCCTCGCCGGGATGAGAATCCCGCAAAGATCGCCGGAATGGACCCTTCCATGGACCATTCGAATGCCGATCAGGGCCCATAAAAAACGCCCGCCGGATTTCTCCGCGGGCGTCTCCCATCGTAGCAAAAATATTAGCAAAAACCTGTAAAACCTGCAAATGCATGCAGTGCCAGCACGTCGATTTTTAGAGGAGCACCCGCTATGATCCAACCTCCCCCTTCCTGGAGATCGCTGCTGTTCGTGCCGGTGCTCGCCGAACGCTTCGTGGCGAAGGCCCATACCCGCGGCGCCGATGCCATCATCCTCGATCTCGAGGACTCGATCATCCCGGCCAATAAGGCAGCCGCGCGCGCCGCCCTGGCCGCTTCAGTGCCGCGCGTCGCCCAAGGCGGCGCCGACGTCACGGTCCGCATCAATCGCCCGCTCGACCTCGCCGTGCCCGACATCGCCGCCGCCGTCATGCCCGGTGTCGCCGCCCTCATGCTGCCCAAGGTCATGGGCCCCGAGCACGTGCGCCTGCTGGCCGAGCTGGTGACCGACCGGGAGGCGGCGCTCGGCATGCCGATCGGCCACACGCGTTTCCTTGTCCTGATCGAGGAGCCGGCGGCACTGCCGCACCTCTTCGCCATCGCGGCCCAGCCGCGCATGGCGGGGATGTCCGTCGGTGGCGAGGACATGGCGACCGAGTTAGGCGCCACGCCCTCGGCCGACAGCATGTACGTCTTTGCCATGCAGGGTCTCGCCGCTTGCCGCGCCGCCGGCATCCTGCCGATGGGTTCGATGGGCCAGCTCGCGAACATCAACGATCTCGACTCCTACAGGGCCGGCCTGAAGCGCGGCCGGGCGCTGGGCTTCACGACGGCGTCCTGCATCCACCCCGCGCACGTGCCGATCATCAACGAGGAATACGGGGCCTCGCCCGCCGAGCTGGACCGCGCCCGACGGCTGCTCGCGGCCTTCGACACCGCCGTGGCGGCCGGCGAAGGCGCGGTCGCCTTCGAAGGCAGCATGATCGACCTGCCAGTCGTCATTCGCGCGCGCCGGCTGCTGGAGCGTGCGGCGGCCTGGGCATAGGGCTCTCATGTTCATACGGACCGCGCGCATCCTGCGCGCTCATGATCATGAGCGCGCAGGATGCGCGCGGTCCGGAAGATCACGATAAAGAAACGTCCCCAGCAGCACCCAGCGCGCGGCCTTCGCGGTGCCGACCAGCGGCGTGGTGTAGTGCCAGAACGGCAGGCGATAGGCCGTCACCGCTGCCGGCTTGGCCACCGACACGATCTCGCTGAAATGGCCGGCGCGGCTATAGACCAGCCATTGATGCGCCACCGACGGCGCGGCGAGGCTGAGATGCAGGTCGATGTAGCCGCCCTTGGCGTCCTTGTTCTCAGGATGGTGGTCGTTGTGCGGCCCGGCATAGTCGCCCGGCCCGTAGCGCAGCACTTGCAGGCCCCAGCCCGACGCAAGCTTGCGGCCGGCCAGCGCCTCGGCGAAGGCGCGGAAGCTTTGCGAGCGCATCATCCGCACCAGCCCGAGCTTTTCCGCCGCCTTCACGCCGGGTTCGCGGCGGCTTTCGAAGTAGATGGTGCGGGCGCGGCTGGTCTTGGGCAGGTGCTCACCGTAGTCGTGCTGCATGCCCCAGATGCTCTCGGGTGGAATCGGCTTCTCGATCGCCTCGAGCTTGTCGGCGAGGCTCTCTTCGAGGGCGCGACGGAGGCGGGCGGCCTTGGTCCGGTCCAGAAGATCGTCCTGGGCGAGGAAGCGGGTTCGCGGGTTGGCCAGCGCGCCGCACAAAGGATGCGTGCCCGCCAGAACCCGGCGGCCGGCCCGGCTCAGCAGGTCCTCGAACTCCGCCGGAATCTCTGGGGGGAAGACTACGTTCCGCATGCCAAACACCAGAATGCCATGGCGGGTGACGCGAAGCACCTTCCCATGAAAGCATTTCTCCAAGACGAGAAACGACCCAGGAGGAAGTCCCATGGACGTCGGCATGATGATGGTGTTCGCCAGCTACGGCTGGGACGACTGCTCCGACGCGCGCGTCTGGGATGAGGAGATCAAGCTCGCGCGGATCGCCGCCGATTCGGGCTTCGACTGCCTGTGGTCGGCCGAGCACCATTTCAACGATTATTCGTTCGTGCCCGATAATCTTGCGCTGATGACTCATCTGACGGCGTTGTGCCCGAACATCGACGTCGGCACCGCGGCCGTGATCCTGCCGTGGCACGATCCGCTGCGCGTAGCCGAGAATGCCGCCGTCCTCGACATGCTGAGCAAGGGCCGGCTGCGCCTCGGCATGGGCCGTGGCCTCGCGCGCCGCGAGTTCAACGCCTTCCGCCTCAGCATGGACGAATCGCGCGGCCGCTTCGACGAGGCAGCGCCGATGATCATCGAGGCGCTCAAGACAGGCTTCATGGAAGGCAACGGCCAGTACTACAAGCAACCACGCATCGAGATCCGCCCGCGGCCACAGAACTCGTTCGACGGGCGCATCTACGCCGTGGCCTCCAGCGAGGACTCGATCGACTCGGCCGCCAGGCTCGGCGCCCATATCGTGATGTTCGCCGACCGGCCGTGGGAGATGCGGGCGCCGATGATCGAGAAGGGCCGCGAGCTTCACGCCAAATATCACGGCACCGCGCCGCCCAGCGTCATGCTGACCGAGTTCTGCGTCTGCGGTCCCGACAGCGCCACGATCGAGGACGAGGCCCGCCGCTACCAGGGCAAGTTCGTCGAGAGCAATTTCTATCACTACGAATTCCTGGGCGAGCACTTCAAGACGGTGAAGGGCTACGACTCCTACCAGCAGAAGGCCGAGATCGCGCGCAAGGGCGGCATCGAGGGTGCGATCACCGGCTTCATGCAGGCGGCAAGCTGGGGCACGCCCGACAAGATCCTGCGTGGCATCGAGGCGCGGCGGAAGGTCGTCGGCGACTTCGAGATGAACGTCGCCTTCCGCTTCGGCGGCACGCCCTTCGAGGTCTCGGAGCGCGGGCTAAAGCTGTTCGCCAAGGAGGTGCTGCCGGTGCTGAAGTCGTGGGGACCGGTGAAGGCGGCTCAGGCGGCGTGACCACATTCGACGTCATCTGTTGGGAGCAAAGGACTCTTCTGCAAAAATCTCTCGGCTAGCGCCCTTGAACATGTCCTAATGCAGGCATGTCCGAATGGACCATCCTCTGGCCTGAAGCGGAAGAAGCGCTCGCCTCCTGGCGCGCCCAGATCACCCGGGAAATCGAGGCGACACGACGCATCGTTTCCCGGCTGGTGCCGCCGGGAGCGCTCACCATCGAGGTCAAGCACAAACCTGGCGCGGTCATTCCCGAGATCGGTATGGTCGGACACGCCTGGGGCCCTCACCTGTTCTCCCTGACATTCGACTCCGGCAATCCAAATTTCGCCGCTTCGCTGAAGGATGGCACGCTTCGTCGTCAAATAGCGCACGAGGTCAATCACTGCCTGAGAAATGCCGGTCCGGGCTACGGGCTGACGCTCGGTGAAGCGTTTGTCAGCGAAGGGCTTGCAGGTCACTTCGTCAATCGACTCTTCGGCACGCCGCCGGAACCGTGGGAGCGCGCGGTCGAGACGGCACGCGCATTGTCGTTCCTGCCCGATGCGACCTCACTCGCCTCGACCGACTTCGATCACAATGCGTGGTTCTTTGGCGTCGACCGTCGATACCCACGATGGCTGGGTTACACCCTGGGCTACGTGATCGTCGGCCGGTGGCTGGCCGCGACGCCCGATGCCGACGGTCCCCTGCTCGTCAATGTTGCCGCAGCCGATGTGCTTGCGGCCGCTCGCCGGCATTAGCGAGCAGATGACAGTCTCCGGTCGTCTCCCGTAAAAGCCAGCATGCCTTACGCCTCGCTTCGGGATTTCATCGACCGGCTGGAAAAGACCGGCCGGCTGGTGCGCGTCAAAGCCCCCGTTTCACCGCATCTGGAGATGACCGAGATCCAGACCCGGCTGCTGGCCGAAAAGGGTCCGGCGGTGCTGTTCGAGAATGTCGTGCGCCCCGACGGCACACGCTCGGACATCCCGGTACTGGTCAATCTCTTCGGCACGGTCGAGCGCGTGGCCTGGGGCATGGACCGCGAGCCCAACCAATTGCGCGCCGTGGGCGAGACGCTGGCCTTCCTGCGCCAGCCCGAGCCGCCCGGCGGCTGGCGCGAGGCGCTCGACATGCTGCCGATGCTGCGCACCGTCATGGCGATGAAGCCGAAGACGGTGAGTTCGGCGCCGTGCCAGGAAGTAGTGCTGACCGGCGACGACATCGATCTCGGCAAATTGCCGATCCAGACCTGCTGGCCGGGCGAGCCCGCGCCGCTGATCACCTGGCCGCTGATCGTGACGCAGGGTCCAAATCCCAAGGGTGACAAACAGGATAGCTTCAACCTCGGCATCTACCGCCTGCAGGTGACGGGCAAGAACACCACGCTGATGCGCTGGCTAAAGCATCGCGGCGGCGCGCAGCATCACCAGCGCTGGAAGGGGTCCGGCAAGCGTGAGCCGTTGCCCGTGGCCGCCGTGATCGGCGCCGATCCCGGCACCATCCTGGCCGCCGTCACGCCGGTGCCCGACACGCTGTCGGAATATCAGTTCGCCGGCCTCCTCCGCGGCAAGAAGGTCGAGCTGGTCGACTGCAAGACGGTTCCGCTGAAAGTGCCGGCCGAGGCCGAGATCGTGCTCGAAGGCCATGTTAGCCTCGACGACTACGGCGACGAGGGCCCCTACGGCGACCACACCGGCTACTACAACAGCGTCGAACAGTTCCCGGTGTTCACGATCAGCGCGATCACGATGCGCAAAAAGCCGATCTATCTCTCGACTTTCACGGGCCGGCCGCCCGATGAGCCCTCCGTGCTGGGCGAGGCGCTGAACGAGGTGTTCATTCCCCTCTTCCAGCAGCAGTTCCCCGAGATCGTCGACTTCTGGCTGCCGCCCGAGGGGTGTAGCTACCGCATCGCCGTCGTCTCGATGAAGAAGGCCTACGCCGGCCACGCCAAGCGCGTGATGATGGGCGTGTGGAGCTATCTGCGGCAGTTCATGTACACCAAGTGGGTGATCGTGGTGGATGCCGACATCGACGCCCGCGACTGGAAGCAGGTGATGTGGGCGCTCTCGACCCGTATGGACCCGGCGCGCGACATCACCGTGATCGAGAACACGCCAATCGACTATCTCGACTTCGCGAGTCCGGTGTCGGGCCTCGGCTCCAAGATCGGGCTCGACGCCACCGACAAATTCCCCGGCGAGACCAACCGCGAATGGGGCCGGCAGATCAAAATGGATCAGGCCGTGATCGACAAGGTCGATGCGATGTGGGGCGAGCTGGGGTTGCCGGGGAGTGGGAAGAAGATCTGGAAGTAAAGATTACTCTTTGTTGCCCGAATGTCGCACATTAGAGGAATCTTCAATTTTCAAGGCACCATAGTCACTGCCGGTCAAATCATTGTTTTCGATCGTTATCCGACTCTCGTCTTTGGCGCCTTTGCTGCCTATTCGGATCGCTTCGCGCGAGTTTCGATTAATCCGATTCTTTCGGACGGTTGGACTATCCGCCTTATATATGAGTACGCCGCAATGGGCGTTTTCGAATATGTCATTGTCTTCAACAATGCCGCTAGCATTCTCGGATAAAAACACTCCATCCTCGGCGCTATTACGAATCCGATTGCGCCTGACTGTTGGATTAGCCCCGTCTCTCAACGAGATACCGGCCGCCGCATTCTCAAAAATATCGTTGTCTTCGATCGTCCCTAGTGTAGTGTCCCGTAAATGACTTTACACATTAGTTGCTGCCATTTTGCCGCGAGGCAGGGTTGATCCGGGCTTGATACTCTCCATCTTGAGCCTCGCCCGCTCGATCTTCTTAATGATCTCCGCGACGGTGGCGGTCCAGATGAAAGGCTTGGGATTGTGATCCCAGGCTTGCATGAACTCGGCGATCGCCTCTTTCAGATCCGGCACGCTGACAAAGCTGCCGCGGCGAATCGATTTCTCCGTCAATTCTCTAAACCAGCGCTCCACCAAGTTGAGCCAGCTGGAACTGGTCGGAATGAAGTGGCAGACGAAGCGGGGATGCTTCTTCAGCCACGCCTGCACATGCGGCTCCTTGTGCGTGCCGTAGTTGTCCATCACCAGATGCAGCTTGAGCGCCGGGGGGAACTCACGGTCGAGGCGGCGGAGAAACTTCAGCCACTCCTGATGGCGGTGGCGGGCGTGACATTCGCCGATCACCTTGCCGTCC
>CANJHI010000103.1 GCA_947474005.1 Alphaproteobacteria bacterium
CACCTCCCCCGACGACGGGGGAGGAGAGGAAAAGAAGGAACACGCCATGCCGCGGCGTCGCTCATCTGAACGTGAAAAGAATCGTGCCCCCGGGCAGCGCCAGCTCCGGGTGGGAGAAGAACTGCGGCATCTGCTCGCCCAGCTGCTCGAGCGGGGCAACATGCACGATCACGATCTGCGCGATGCCTCGATCACGGTGACGTCGGTCGACGTCAGTCCCGACCTGCGCAACGCCACCGCCTTCGTCGTGCCGCTGGGCGGTAAGGACGAGGAGCGGCTGCTGGCAGCGCTGCGCCGGGCAGCCCCCTGGTTTCGCGCCCGGGTCAGCGAGAAGGCGGGCCTGCGCAGTGCGCCGGACATCCGCTTCGAGATCGACCGCACCTTCGACGAGGCCCAGCGTATCGATGCCCTGCTGCGTCGGCCCGACGTCGCCCGCGATATCAATGATCCGGACCTCAAGGATCCCGACATCAAGGACGATTGAGGTAGTACTCGTCGCGCGGAAAGAAGTCGGTGTTGGGCGAGGCTGCCGGCACCACCTTGCCGTCGTTCAGCACCTCGACCTTCTTGTCCTCGAACCACTTCCTAAGATCGCCGCGGTCGACCCGCGCCGACGTCAGGTGCAGGTCGATGTCGGGACGCTGCAACAGTTCCAGGATCTTGGCGCGGTCGTAGGGGATCGGCCGGTCGCTGCCGATCATTGCCGGATGCACCATCGTCACGTACGGGAAGACCGAGCGGAACGTCTGGATCGAGCGTTCGGTCGGCGCCCATTGAACATAGAGCCCGCCCGGCGCCAGTTTCGCCCGCACCTGGCGGAAGAATTCCTGGGAGTTGAGCAGGCCCGAAAGCGCCGACTTGGGCAGGATGGCATCGGCCTCGATCACGTCGTAGCGCGTCGCATCGAGGGTGAGCGCGTGGCGGCCGTCGGCGACGACGATCTCGAACTTGGGATTGGCGAGAAGACTCTCGACGCCCGATTTGCCGCCTTGGCCGACATAGGTCCGCAACGTGTCGATCACCGGCGCCACGATCTCGATGACGCGTACCTTCTCCGTCGCCGGGTGAAGGCCGGCGGCGTAGGGCGTCCCGCCGGTGCCCGAGCCGATCACCAGGACGCGGCGCGGCGCTTCGTGCACGAGCGGACCGATGGCGCCCAGGAAGATGTGCACCGTGTCGAAGGGCAGTCGGCTCTGGGTATGGCCCTGGATGTAGAGTTTGCCGCTCTGTGTGTCGGCGAGCTTCAGCACGCTCAATCCGGTCTTGTCCTCGGCCAGGATCGCCTTCTCGGTCGTGAGCCCATGCAGGCGCCGCCAGAAGGCTTCGTCGCCGGGAAAAAACACCAGGCCGGCCGTCAGGAGCGCCGCCGGCAGATACGCCCAGCGCGTCGAGCGCGCGCCGAAGAGTTGCAGGGCCGCAAACGCGAGGCCAATCGCCACCAGCAGCTTTAGCGCACCGGCGGTGCCGATCAGGTCGAGCAGGAGCAAACCCGCCACCAGGCTGCCGGCGCTGTTGCCCACGATGTTGGCGAGCTGGACCACGCCGACGCGGCTGCCCAGCCGGTCGATGTCGCGCTGCACGGCCTTCTGAACGACGGGGAATGAGAACCCCATGATGAACGAGGCCGGCAGCACGACCACGGCCAGCAGCAGGGCGATCAGCGCCACGTCGGCCGGCGCGCCGGTGACGATGTCGCGATCGACGAAGGTCGCGGGCAGGAGTCCGGCGCCGATCGCGAGATAGACGAACCAGGCGCCGCACAGCGCCAGCGTCGTCGCCGTGCCCTGCATCAGGAAGAAGAAGCGCCGCGGATCGGCGATGCGGTCGATGGTCCGCGCGCCGACCAGAAGCCCCGCCGCGTCGCCCAGCAGGAAGACGGCGAGGACCAGCGAGAAGCTGTAACCGTTGGATTGCAGCAGCACGCCGATCAGCCGGAACCAGACGATCTGCAGCGCCACGATGAGAAAGCCGCTGACGAACACCAGCAGCGACCAGCGCCACACCACGCCGTCGACCGGGTCCGGCAGCGCCGCGGCTTTTGGGGTAGGCGCCGCGTCGGCCATGTCGAGCCCTCGCGCCAGCAACAGGCCGCCGGCCGCGACGACGAGGTTCAAGGCCGCGCCCACATAAATCGCCTTGTCGAAGCCGAAGGTGCCGATCAGGTACCAGCCGCCGACGAAGGCGCCGACTCCGGCGCCCAGCGTATTGAGGCCATAGAGCCAGCCGATCAGCTTCGCCGAGCCCGCGATCTGGCTGACCACCGCCTTGGAGAGAAAGGGCAGCGAGCAGCCCATCAGGAAGGTCGGCCACAGCAATCCGGCGAACACCACGCCGAAGATGACGGCGCGCGAGGACGCGAGCGGCAGGAATTTCAGGTAGATGACATCGTAGTAGAGCCACGGACTGAGCACCGCGAAGAGGGCGATGCCGACCTCGCAGAGCGCGAAGGCGATCAGCGCTGCGCGTCGCGACAGCCGGTCGGCATAAAGGCCGGCGGCCAGGCTGCCGATGCCGAGACCCAGCAGGAAAGCGCCCACCACGAGGGCCGCCGCGATGGTATCGGCGCCGGCGAACAGGCCGAGCAGGCGATGCCAGGCCGTCTGGTAGATCAGGGCTGCAGCGCCTGAGAGAAAGAACAGCCCGAAAAGCGTCGATAGCCTGATGCGATCCGACTGCAGTCCCGATGTCATGATTGCAGCCTGCCTGAAGGGACGGCTGGCGCGCAACGAATTGTCGGCCTAAACGAGCGCCATGCGATGCATGACGGGCGAGATCACTAAGGCGACCTCATGGTCATGCGGACCGCGGGCCTCTGGCCCGCTTCATGATCATGAGCGGGCCAGAGGCCCGCGGTCCGGAAGAGCAAGAACACTCCGATGAGTCGCAGAAAAAAAGGCGACAAGATCGACGGCTGGGTGGTGCTCGACAAGCCGTTGGGGCTGGGCTCGACGCCGGCGGTGAGCCGCGTGCGCCGCCTGTTCGGCGCCCAGAAGGCGGGCCACGGCGGCACGCTCGATCCGCTGGCCACCGGCGTGCTGCCGATCGCGCTCGGCGAAGCGACCAAGACCGTCCCGTTCGTCATGGACGGCCGCAAGGAATACCGCTTTACGCTCAAGTTCGGCGAAGCGCGGTCGACCGAGGACGCGGAAGGCGAAGTCACTGCCACCAGCGAGGCCCGGCCGGCCGACGAGGCCATCCGCGGCGCCCTGGCGGCGTTCCTGGGCGAGATCGATCAGCGGCCGCCGGCCTTCTCGGCACTGAAAATCGACGGCCAGCGGGCCTACGACCTCGCCCGGGCCGGCGAGTTAGTCGAATTGAAGCTGCGCCGCGTACAAATCGACCGCCTGGAGTTCCTGGCCCGTCCCGACGCGGAGCATGCAGATTTTGTGGTCGGCTGCGGCAAGGGCACCTACATCCGGTCGCTGGGCCGCGATCTGGCGCTCGCCCTGGGCACCGTCGGACACCTGTCGGCGCTGCGTCGGACGGCCGCCGGGCCATTCCGGGAAGAGGCGGCCATTTCGCTTCCCAAGCTGGAGGCCCTCGGGCATATTCCCGCGCTCTTCGGGGCTTTGGTTCCCGTTGTGACCGCGCTGGACGACATCCCGGCGCTGGCCCTGACGGAAGCCCAAGCGGACCAGCTGCGCCACGGCCAGCCTGTCTTCTTGACCCGGGACGCACCACCGTCCGGCGCATTGGTTCGCGCCGAGTCCGGTGAAAAGCTGGTGGCGCTGGTCCGTTCGGACGGCGTCTCCCTCCAGCCGGTGCGCGTTTTCAACCTTTAAGTCATGGAGACAACCGATGTCGATTACAGCCGCCCACAAGGCGGAGCTGATCAAGTCGTATGCCCAGGCCGAAACGGACACCGGTTCGCCGGAAGTCCAGGTCGCCATCCTGAGCGCACGCATTTCCAACCTTACCGAGCACTTCAAGGGCCACGCGAAGGATCACCATTCGCGCCGCGGCCTGCTGAAGATGGTTGGCCAACGCCGCCGTCTGCTCGACTACCTCAAGTCCAAGGACAGCAAGCGCTACGACTCGTTGATCGAGCGTCTGGGCCTGCGTCGTTAACTACCGGCCCTGTCCTTAGGACGGGGCCTTTTCGCGTCGCGTCGTCCGGTCCCCGTGAATTCGGCCGGCTGACGCGACATCGCAGTAACCGGGAAGGCAGGGGCGAGAGCAAAGGCCTGACCCGGTCCTGCTGGTGCAAGGGCGCCAGTGGGCGGTTGTCGCCAAACGGGGGCGGACGACCGTGATGGAAAGGATGAATGAGATGTTTGAAGTTTTTCGCAAGGAAGTTGACTGGGCCGGACGCAAGCTCGTGCTCGAGACCGGCAAGGTCGCGCGCCAGGCGGACGGTGCCGTCATGGCCACCTACGGCGGCACCACGGTGCTGGCCGCCGTCGTGTTCGAGAAGCAGCCGAAGCCCGGCCTCGACTTCTTCCCGCTGACCGTGAACTACCAGGAGAAGACCTTCGCCGCGGGCAAGATCCCGGGCGGCTTCTTCAAGCGTGAAGGCCGGCCGAGCGAGAAGGAAGTGCTGACCTCGCGCCTGATCGATCGTCCGATCCGGCCGCTGTTCCACGAGACCTATCGCAACGAGACGCTGGTCGTCGTGACCGTGCTCGCGCACGATCTTGAGAACGATCCCGACATCGTCGCCATGGTCGCCACCTCTGCGGCGCTCACCATCAGCGGCGTGCCGTTCATGGGCCCGATCGCCGGCGCCCGCGTCGGCTACATCGACGGCAAGTTCGTCGTGAACCCGACGCGCGACCAGCTCGTCACCAGCTCCCTCGACCTCGTCGTCGCCGGCACCAAGGAAGGCGTGCTGATGGTCGAGTCCCAGGCCAAGGAATTGTCCGAGGACGTGATGCTGAGCGCCGTCATGGAGGGCCATCGCTCCTTCCAGCCGGTGATCGACGCCATCATCCAGCTGGCCGAGCATTGCGCCAAGGAGCCGTTGCCGCTCACCGATCCGTCGGAAGCGTCGAAGACCGTGGCCGCCAAGCTCCAGGCCGAGATGCGCGGCAAGCTCGCCACGGCTTACGGCGAGACCGCCAAGCAGCTGCGGCAGACCAACGTCCGTGCCGTCAAGGCCGAGGCCAAGAAGCTGTTCGAAGGCAATGACGCGGCACTGGCCGCCTTCGGCGAGCAGTTCGGCAATCTCGAGGCCGACGTCGTGCGCAACGCCGTGCTCGACACCGGCAAGCGCATCGACGGCCGCGACACCAAGACCGTCCGTCCGATCGTGGCCGAGGTCGGCATCCTGCCGCGTGCCCACGGTTCGGCGCTGTTCACCCGCGGCGAGACCCAGGCGCTGGTCGTGGTCACGCTCGGCACCGGCCAGGACGAGCAGATCATCGACGCGCTCGAGGGTGAGTACCGCGAACACTTCATGCTGCACTACAACTTCCCTCCCTACTCGGTGGGCGAAGTGCGTCGCATGGGCTCGCCCGGCCGTCGCGAGATCGGCCACGGCAAGCTCGCCTGGCGCGCGCTGCGCCCGATGATGCCGACCAAGGACAAGTTCCCCTACACGGTGCGTGTCGTGTCGGAGATCACCGAGAGCAACGGCTCCTCGTCGATGGCGTCGGTCTGCGGCGGCTCCCTGGCGCTGATGGACGGTGGCGTGCCGATGGAACGGCCGGTGGCCGGCATCGCCATGGGCCTGATCAAGGAAGGCGAGCGCTTCGCGGTGCTCTCCGACATCCTGGGCGACGAGGATCATCTCGGCGACATGGACTTCAAGGTTGCCGGCACCACCAACGGCATCACCGCGCTGCAGATGGACATCAAGATCACCTCGATCACCGAGGAGATCATGAAGGTCGCTCTGGGCCAGGCGAAGGACGGCCGCATCCACATCCTGGGCGAGATGTCCAAGGGTCTGGTCGGCGCCCGCGAGGGCGTCGCGGCGACCGCGCCGCGCATCACCCAGTTCACGATCCCCAAGGACAAGATCCGTGAAGTGATCGGCACCGGCGGCAAGGTGATCCGCGAGATCACCGAGCAGACCGGCACCAAGATCGACATCGAGGACGACGGCACCATCAAGGTCGCGGCGGTCGACGCCATCGCCGGCCAGAAGGCCATCGACTGGATCAAGGGCATCGTGGCCGAGCCGGAAATCGGCGTGATCTACACCGGCAAGGTCGTGAAGTGCGTCGAGTTCGGCGCCTTCGTGAACTTCCTCGGATCGAAGGATGGCCTCGTGCACATCTCCGAGCTGGCGCCGCGCCGCGTCGCCAAGGTCGGCGATGTCGTCTCGGAAGGCCAGCAGGTCAAGGTCAAGGTCCTGGGCGTCGACGATCGCGGCAAGGTGCGCCTCAGCATGAAGGCGGTCGACCAGGCCACCGGCGAGGACATCTCGAACAAGCCGGTCGAAGCGGCTCCCGCCGGCGAGTAACGCCTCTAGCGAACGATTACGGAAACGGCGGCCTCAGGGTCGCCGTTTTTGTTTGTGGCCTCACGATCTCCCGGACCGCGAGCGTCCCGCTCGCTCATGAGGCGCGCGAGACGCGCGCGGTCCAACTGAGCAGGACAACTGAGCAGCGTAGCGCGCCGAGCGTTGGCCCAATTGACAACATCCGGCAGTGTTGGCATTCTCGCCATCAGCATGGCGGCAACGCTGATCACTCGATTCAAGGAAGTCACTGCCGAAGGTGACATCATTGAGTTCGTGGTCTGGCTTGTGCCAAGCCCGGTGGACCCGAGCCGGCACCTCTACAAGTATCGGGCGGTCTACGTCGTCGACGGCGAGCGGATCGTTGGATTCGACAACGAGCGCGGCAAGGGTGACCACAAGCACGTCAGGGGCCGGGAGAGCGCCTATGCCTTCTCCACGGTCGAGACGATGATCGAGGACTTCATCGCCGAGGTCGACGCCATAAGGAGGCGAAGATGAAGAAGAGGACACTCACCATTCGATTGACGCCAGACTGGAGGAGCGGGCTCCGAGCGGCTGCCCGCAAGTCTCAGGCGAAGTCCTACCAGGGTGAAGAACTCGCCTTTGAAACCCCGGCTGTCTTCTTCGGGAAGCTGACGGAACGTCGGTGGGAGCTTGTTCGCCTGCTGCAGGGCAAGGGCGCCATGTCCATCAGGGAGCTTGCGCGGCGAGTGGAACGAGACGTGAAGCGCGTCCACGAAGACGTGTCCGTCCTCACGGAGCTCGGCCTGTTCGAGCGCGAAGAAGGCGGCATTGCCTGCCCGTTTGCACGCATTCACGTTGATTTTGAGCTGGCTGCTGCTGCGTAGAACGGGCGACGCAGCAGTGTCGCTGGTGTCGCGCCGGCGCGTAGGTTACCAAACAGTTACGGAAACGGCGGCCTCAGGACCGCCGTTTTTGTTTGTAGACTGCGCGGGATGACGAAGTCTCCGAACCTCTCCCGTCGTGGCCTGCTGATTGGTACGAGCATCGGCACTGGTCTGCTGCCGCTGTCCTCTGCCTTCGCCGCGGACGCGATCCCGACGCCCAACCAGACCGAGGGGCCGTTCTATCCCACGGGCTTTCCCGCCGACATGGACAACGACCTGGTGCAGGTCCGTGGTCAGCAGGCGCGGGCCTTGGGCGAGGTCCTGCATCTAAAAGGGCGCGTGATCGGCGTCGATGGCCGGCCGCTCGCCGGCACCCTGGTCGAGATCTGGCAGTGCGACGCCCAGGGACTCTACGATCATCCGCGTCAGTCCGGCCGCGACCGCCGCGATGCGGCGTTCCAGGGCTATGGCCGCATGATGGCCGATGCCGAGGGTTTCTATCGCTTCAGGACGCTAAAACCCGTCGCCTATCCCGGCCGCACGCCGCATATCCATCTCAAGGCGGCGACCGGCGACGGCCGTCTGCTTACCAGCCAGTTTTATATCGCCGGCGATCCGCAGAACGAGCGTGATGGCGTGTTTCGCGGAGCCGTACGTCAGCCCGGCCAGCGCCAGCGTATCGAGATGAAGCTCGCGCCGGCACCCGGCGTCGAAGCGGGCGCGCTGGCGACCGAGATGGATATCGTGATCGGCTGACTGCCGACTGCGCAAGCTGTGACGATTCCTCTGCCCCCGCGAAGCGGGGAAAGTGCCCGCGCAGCGGGCGAAGGGGTTCAGAGGCATGAGCCCCCTCCGCCCCTCCGGGGCACCTCCCCCGAGACGGGGGAGGAGAATGGTTCTGATCAGGCCTTCAACTGCCGCGCGATGAATTCCTTGACCGTCGCCTGCGCCTTGTCGGTCTGCGGACCGGGGACGGCGACCCATTCGTGGGTGGAGTCCTCGAACAGTCGATAGTCGCATTGGCCGCCGGCCGCCCGGTAGCTCTCGGCGAATCTTTCCTGCATCGCCGGCAAGACGTTGTCGTCGAGCGCGCCCTGCATGATGAGGAACGGCACCAGCGCGACCTTTTCGCCGCGCTCCAGAATCTCCTGCGGATTGCCTTCGTGGATGCTCTCCCATGGCGAGAAGAAAGTCTTGTTGCTCTGGATCATGGTCTCGTTCTTGCGGCGCTCGGCATTCTCGTAGCGGGCGATGGTGTTGCTGGGCGGCGAGCGCATCGCGACCCACGAGACCGTTGCGTCGATGTCCGGGGCGCCCGCAACGGGGAGGGCACTGTAGCGTGGATCGTGCGGGCGCATGGCCAAAAGCTGGGCGACGTGGCCGCCGCTCGACGAGCCGTAGACGCCGAGCCCGGAGACATCGCCGTTCCAGCGCGCGGCGTTCGCTTTCAGCCAGCGCACGGCATGGTTGGCGTCCTGCACGCAGGCTGGATAGGGCGCCTCTGACGCAAGTGTGAGATCGACGGCCACGACCAGCAGCCCGCTCGACGCCAGCGCGCGGTCCATCGGCTCTTCGGCCAGGCGGTCCTTCCGGGTCCACGCCCCGCCGTGCAGATCGAGAACGGTCGGGAAAGGACCTTTTCCTTTGGGCTGGTAGATCCGCGCCATCAGCATGCGGCCGGCGGCGTTGCGCCGGAGTTCCACGTCGCTGACGTCCAGATCGAACCGGGCGTCGGGATTGTAGGCGGACGCTGCGCGCTGAACCTGAGTCGCTCCATCCATGTTCATCTCCTCTAGCTATTCGGCGACGGCGCCGGAGTCTTTTACGGCCTTGCCCCACTTGGGCACGTCGCGTTGCAGCACGGCGGTGAGCTCGGCCGGCGTCGAAGCCACGACCACGAGGCCGAGCTTGGCCAGGCGCTCCTGCACGTCGGGCTGGCGCAGCGTGGCGGCGATGTCGGCGTTGAGCTTGGCCGTAATGTCGGCGGGAATGCCGGGCGGACCGACGATCGCCAGCCAGCTGTCGCCTTCGAAGGCGATGCCGTTTTCGATGAAGGTGGGCACGTCGGGCAATGCCGGCGAGCGCTTCGAGGACGCGACGCCCAGCGCGCGCACCTTGCCCGACTGGACCTGCGGCAGCGCCGTGTTGACGCTGACGGCCGTCATCTGCACCTCGCCGGCCATCAGCGCCTGCACGGCCGGCGCGCCGCCCTTGTAGGGGACGTGCAGCATGTCCAGGCCGCCGGCGGCGGTGCGGAACAGTTCGATGGTGAGGTGCGAGCCGTTGCCGGTGCCCGCCGACGAATAGGTGAGCTTGCCCGGCTGGCTTTTCGCCAGTGCCACGAACTCCGCCGGCGTCGTGGCCGGCACCGAGGGGTGCAGCAGGATCACGGTTGGGAAGGTGGCCGCCAGCGTGATCGGCGTGAAATCCTTGAACACATCGTAGGAGAGCTTCGCGCCATAGAGCGTGGGCGCGATGGCGTGCGTGCCGTTGTCGGCCACCAGCAGCGTATAACCGTCGGGGGCCGCGCTTTTGGCCACCACGCCGCTGGCCACGCTGCCGCCGGCCCCCGGCTTGTTTTCGACCACGACCTGCTGGCCGACACGCTCCGACAGATACTGCGCCAGGATGCGGCCGAACGTGTCGGAGTTGCCGCCCGGCGCATGCGGCACGATCAGCTTGATCGGCCGTGAGGGGAAGGCCGCCGTTTGGGCTGCAGCAGGCAGCGCGGCGGACGCGGCAAGGACTGTTGCGAGCTTGAGGAGCTGACGGCGCGGCGTGCGGATCATGGCGTTAACGCTGTCACAGGATCGCGTCAGAGTCATGTTCCTCTCCCCCTTGGGGGAGAGGCTAGGTGAGGGGGCGAGGGGTGGGCGCGTTTCATGCGTGCGGAATTTCCCCTAACCTCCGGTCCGACAATTGCTTGGGGAACTTCATGAAAATCTCGCGTTTGCTGCTGGCGGTTCTGCTGTGCGCCGCCCCCCTCTGGGCTCACGCCCAATCCTCGAGCGAATGGCCGTCGCGGCCGGTGCGGTTCCTGGTGCCGTGGCCGGCGGGCGGCCTGAACGACATCATCGCCCGCTCGTTCAACGACAAGGTCGCCCAGTCGCTCGGCAAGCAGGTGATCACCGATTTCAAGCCCGGCGCCGCCGGCCGCATCGGTGTGACCGAGATCGCCAAGGCCAAGCCCGACGGCTACACGATCGGCATGGGCAACCTCGGCCCGCTCACCATCTTTCCGTCGCTCTACAAGCAGATGCCCTACAGCGTGAAGGACGACCTGATCCCCATCACCATGTTCGCGGCCTCGCCGCTGGTGCTGGTGGTCTCGGGAGACTCAGCCATCAAGACGGTGAAGGATCTGATCGGCGCGGCGAAGGCCAAGCCCGGCGTTCTCAACTACGCCTCGGTCGGGCCGGGCAGCCCGGCGCATCTCACCTTCGAGCTCCTGAAGAAGCGGACCGGCATCGACCTCCTGCACGTTTCCTTCAAGGGCACCAACGAATCGCTGCCGGCGATGTTCGCGGGCGACATTCACGCGATGTTCGACACGCTGCCGCTCGCTCTGCCGCACATCCAGGCGGGCAAGCTGCGCGCGCTCGCGGTGACGACCTTGCAGCGCGTGCCGCAGCTTCCCGACGTGCCGACGCTGAAGGAGCTGTCGCTCGGCGATGACGAGGTGGTGACCTGGTACGCCGTGATCGCGCCCGCCGGCACGCCGCAGCCGATCGTCGACCGGCTCTACAAGGAATACACCGCCGCTGCCGGCACGCCCGAAGTGAGGAAGATGCTGACGGATAACGGCCTGATCTACCTGCCCAACACCATGGCGCAGTTCCAGGCGCGCATTGCCGAAGAGACCGCGCGATGGGCGCAGATCATCAAGGAAAACAAGCTCGAGCTCGACCAGTAGGCTCTTGGACGATTCTCTACGATTTTAGTTGCAGGTTCAGCAGGAAAATGCTATGAATTTTGATAGGCTGGCGCTTGAATTGTGCCGGCCTTTTTCGTTTCGGCATGGCGTCTCAGGCTCTCATTTTTGGACAGGCGGTCCGAGAGGCGTGTCCAGAAAAGCGCAGCCGTAAAAGCCCACCGGGCAAGGCTTATCGCGAATTCTGGACAAGTGGACGGTCCGTCAAAAGTGACAGACCCGTGTCAACTTCACGCGCCGTTCTGCTCGGCTGAGCCCTGCGGCGGCATGCCCATGGCGTGGTAGCCGGCGTCGACATAGTGGACGGTGCCGGTGACGCCCGCGCTCAGGTCCGACAGGTAGTAGAGCGCGGCGCCGCCCACGTCGGTGAGCTCGATGTTGCGGCGGAGCGGCGAGGCCTCGCGCGACACGCGATAGACGTAGCGGGCGCTGCCGATCACGGCGCCGGCCAGGGTGCGCATCGGCCCGGGGGAGATGGCGTTCACGCGCACGCCCTGCGGGCCGAGGTCGGCCGCGAGGTAGCGCACGCTGGCCTCAAGGGCGGCCTTGGCCACGCCCATGACGTTGTAGGACGGCATCACCCGGGTAGCGCCTTCGTAGGTGAGCGTGATCAGGCTGCCGCCCTCGGTCATCAAGGGCAACGCCCGCTGGGCGATGTCGGTGAAGGAAAAGCAGGAGATGGTGAGGCTGCGCTGGAAGTTGGCCTTGGTCGTGTCGACGTAACGGCCCTTCAGCTCCTCCTTGTCGGAGAAGGCGATGGCGTGGACGACGAAATCGAGCCGGCCCCAGTCCTTCTTCAGGCGCGCGAACAGCCGGTCGAGGCTTTCCTCGTTCTCGACGTCGGCCTCCTCGACGATCTTGGCGCCGATCTTCTCGACCATCGGCAGGACGCGCTTGCCGAAGGCGCCGCCCTGGTAGGTGAAGGCGAGCTCCGCGCCGGCGTGATGCAGCGCCTGCGCGATGCCCCAGGCGATCGAGTGATTGTTGGCCACGCCCATGATCAGCCCGCGCTTGCCGGCCATCAGTTTGGGGACTTCGGGGAGGGCAACCGCCTTGGACGCGGCGTGGTCGGGAACTGCGGAGAGGGGGCCCGCGGCGAGGGGAGGGCGATCGTCGGGCATCTGCCCCTCTCAGTTTTCGTGGCGCGTGAAGACCAGGCAGGCGTTGGTGCCGCCGAAACCGAAGCTGTTCGACATCACGGTCTCGAGGCCCGCCTTGTCGATCCGCTCGCGGGCGATCGGGTAGTCGCCGACGCCGGGATCAATGTTCTCGATATTGGCCGAAGCGCAGATGAAGTCTTCCTTCAGCATCAGCAGCGAATAGATCGCCTCGTGCGCGCCGGTGGCGCCCTGGCTGTGGCCGGTCAGAGACTTGGTCGAGCTTACCGTGGGCAGCTTCTTGCCATCGAAGGCGGCGCGGATGGCGTCCAGTTCGGTGAGATCGCCGACCGGCGTGGAAGTGCCGTGGGTGTTGACGTAATCGACCGGGCGGTTGCGCCGTGCGCCGCCCGGAAATCCGTCCAGCGCGAGCTTCATGCAGCGGATCGCGCCCTCGCCGGACGGCGCCACCATGTCGGCGCCGTCGGAGGTGGCGCCATAGCCGATCACCTCGGCGTAGATCTTGGCGCCGCGCGCTTTGGCCACTTCCAGCTCTTCGAGGACGACGATGCCGCCGCCGCCGGAGATCACGAAGCCGTCGCGATCCTTGTCATAGGCCCGGCTCGCCCGCGCGGGCGTGTCGTTGTACTTCGACGACATCGCGCCCATGGCGTCGAACAGGACCGACAGCGTCCAGTCGAGCTCCTCGCCGCCGCCCGCGAACATGCGGTCGGCCTTGCCGAGCTGGATGCACTCGACGGCGTTGCCGATGCAATGCGCCGAGGTCGAGCAGGCCGAGCTGATCGAATAGCTGAGGCCCTTGATCTCGTAGGCGGTCGCCAGGTTGGCCGACACGGTGCTGCACATGGCACGCGGCACCTGGAATGGGCCGACCTTCTTGGGGCCCTTTTCCTTGGCGGTGATCGCCGCCTGCACGATCGCACCGGTGGTCGGGCCGCCCGAGCCCGCGACCACGCCGGTTCGTTCGTTGGAAATCTCGGCCTCGCTCAAGCCGGCGTCGGCGATGGCTTCCTTCATGGCGAGCCAGGCGTAGGCCGCGCCATCGCCCATGAAGCGGCGCAGGCGGCGGTCCACCGCGGCCTCGACGTCGATCTTCAGCGTGCCGGCAATCTGGCTGCGGAACCCGAGATCGCGGTACTGCGGCACCAGCTCGATGCCGGACTTGCCAGCCTTCAGCGATGCCGTGACCTCGGCGGCATTGTTGCCGATCGACGAGACGATGCCGAGGCCGGTGACGACGACGCGCTTCATGTCAGCCGGCCGCCGCGGCGGGCGCGGCATCCTGGAACAGGCCGACCTTCAGGCCGGTGACTTCATAGATCTGCTTGCCGTCGGCCTCGACGAAACCGTCGCCGATGCCCAGCACGAGCTTGCGCAGCATCACGCGCCGGAGATGCACATGATAGGTGAGCTTTTTCACGGTCGGCACGATCATGCCGGTGAACTTGACCTCGCCGACGCCCAGCGCCCGGCCGCGGCCCGGCGCCTTCATCCAGCCCAGGAAGAAGCCCAGCATTTGCCACAGCGCATCGAGCGGAAGGCACCCCGGCATCACCGGGTCGCCCTTGAAATGGCAGTCGAAGAACCAGAGGTCGGGCTTGATGTCGAACTCCGCCACGACCTCGCCCTTGCCGAAATTACCGCCGGTGTCGCTGATCCTAACAATGCGGTCGAGCATGAGCATGGGCGGCAACGGCAGTTGCGCGTTGCCGGGCCCGAACAGATGCCCTTTGGCGCATTCGATCAGGTCCTCGAAAGTATAGCTGTGCTTCTGCTCGCTCACCGTTCACCGTCCCATAGCCGCCCGATAGAGGGATCTGGGCCAGAATAGGGATGCCCGGGGTTCAGCGCAAACCGGCGCCCCCTCGGAGTCCCCTCGGATTTCCAGGCCATAACCGGCCCTTTCAATATCCCTCCGCACTGACTACATATGGGTCCGACCATGCCCGGAACCAATCTCGATTTTCCAGCCCGCCTGCGCGCGGCCGGCCTGCGCCCCACTCGGCAGCGGGTGGCACTGGCGCGCCTGCTGTTCGAGGGTGGCCATCGCCATGTCACGGCCGAAAGCCTTCATGTCGAGGTCAAGACGGCGCAAATGCCGGTCTCGCTGGCCACGGTCTACAACGCGCTCAATCAGTTCCGCGATGCAGGGTTGCTGCGCGAAGTGGTGGTGGCGCCCGGGCGGTCCTATTTCGATACCAACACCGGCCATCATCATCACTTCTTCGTCGAGCCCGATGGGGCGCTGCACGATTTCCCCTCCGACAAGGTGACGATCGCGGGCCTTCCTGCGCCGCCCAAGGGCACGCGCCTGTCGCGGGTCGATGTCATCGTGCGGGTGCGCCGCTAGCGCCGATTTCGGTCGAGTTGCTGCGAATCATTTGCAGTCTTTAGAATTGTTCTAAAATTCTTGACCGTGCTGCGGACGCGCCCTAAATCCTGATCGTGGATTGGCGGATGGGCCGATCGAAGCGGGAGTAGAACCATGGCAAATCTCAAGGGATCCAAGACCGAAGAAAATTTGAAGGCCGCCTTCGCGGGTGAGAGCCAGGCCAACCGCCGGTATCTCTACTTCGCCCAGAAGGCCGACGTCGAAGGCTACAACGATGTCGCCGCCGTCTTCCGTTCGACAGCTGAAGGCGAAACCGGCCACGCGCACGGCCATCTCGAGTTCCTCGAGGCGGTCGGCGACCCGGCCACCGGCCTGCCGATCGGCGCCACGACGTCGAACCTGAAGGCCGCGATCGCCGGCGAAACGCACGAGTACACCGATATGTACCCGGGCATGGCGCGCACCGCGCGCGAGGAAGGCATGGCGGAGATTGCCGACTGGTTCGAGACTCTGGCCAAGGCGGAGAAGAGCCACGCTGGCCGCTTCCAGAAAGCCCTCGACACGATGGCCTGAGCCCTTCGGGCTTGAGTGAAGGGGACCCGAAGGGGTCCCCTTTTTCTTCCGACTGTTCGACCCGTAAAGAAGCGAAGGCACCATGCGCGAAGGCAGCCTCGAAGCTCCGACCCGTCACGTCCTCGACTGGCAGAATCCCTGGTTCTGGGATGAAAAAGCGCTCGAAAAGGAAATGGAGCGGACCTTCGACATCTGCCACGGCTGCCGGCGCTGCTTCAATCTCTGCGATTCCTTCCCGCGGCTGTTCGACCTGATCGACAACGGCCCGACCGGCGAACTCGACGGCGTGAAAAAGGAAGACTACGCAGCCGTCGAGGAAGCCTGCACGCTCTGCGACATGTGCTTCATGACCAAGTGCCCCTACGTGCCGCCGCACGAGTGGGCGCTCGACTTCCCGCACCTCATGCTGCGCCATCGCGCGGTGCAGGCGCGCAAGAAGGGCGTCCCTCTCATCGATCGCCAGCTCGCCGATACCGACAGGACCGGCCGGCTCGGCAGCTTCGTCGCCGGCCCCGCCAATTGGGCCACCGATGAGCACAACACGCTGACGCGACCGGCGATGGAGCGGATCGCCGGCATTCATCACGGCGCGCGCCTGCCGCGCTATGCCGGGGAGACTTTCGAAATCCGGGCAGCGCGCGAGGGCGCGGTCCTGAACGAGGCGGCGCCGGCTTTCGGCAAGCGCAAGGCCGTGCTCTACGCGACCTGCTTCGTGAACTTCAACAACACCGGTATCGGTGCGGCGGCCCGCGCGGTCCTGGCCAAGAACGGCGTCGAGACCGAGGTCGTCCATCCCGCCTGCTGCGGCATGCCGAAGCTCGAACTGGGCGATATCGAAGGCACGGCCGCGGCGGCAAAGACCGTGTCGGCCGCGCTGCTGCCGTGGGTCGACAAGGGCTATGACGTGATCGCGCTCACGCCGTCCTGCGCGCTGATGCTGAAGTTCGAATGGCCGCTGATGCTGCCCAAGGATCCCGCCGTGGAGCGCCTGTCCCAGGCGACGTTCGATCTGTCGGAGTACGTGGTCGACATCGCCAAGAAGCATGGGCTGGCGCCCGGCCTGGCGCCCCTCGAGGGCGGCGTCAGCATCCACCTCGCCTGCCATGCGCGGGCCCAGAACATGGGCGCGAAAGCCGCCGAGATGCTGCGGCTGGTGCCGGAGACGCGGGTCGCCGTCATCGAGCGCTGCAGCGGTCATGGCGGCATCTGGGGCGCGCGCAAGGAGAATTTCGAGACGGCGGTGAAGGTCGGCAAGCCCGCCGCCCAGATGGCGCTGAAGAACGACACCAGCTTCGTCGCCTCCGAGTGCCCGCTCGCGGCCGACCATCTGATGCAGGTGATGGAGATGACGGCGGGCGAGGAAAAGCCAAAACCCTCGCGCGGCAGCCATCCGATCGAGCTGCTGGCGCGGGCCTATGGATTGACCGGGAACGACCAATGACCACCCCTCGCAAGATCGAGTTGGACGCCATCCTGCCGCCGGCGGAATATGTGAAGGTGCGTGCCGAGCGCCGCCGCCTGATGGCCGAACTCAAGAAGAACCGCCGGCTCGAGGTCGGGCCGTTCGCGACGTTCTATTTCGAGTCGTACGACACGATGCTGCACCAGGTGCATGAAATGCTCTTCATCGAGAAGGGCGGGGCGGCGCAGATCCCCGACGAACTCGCGGCCTACAATCCGCTGATTCCCCAGGGCGCCGAACTGGTCGCCACGGTCATGTTCGAGATCGACGATCCGCTGCGCCGCGCCCGCGTGCTCGGCATGCTGGGCGGCGTCGAGGACCACGCCTTCGTGCGGGTGGGCGCCGAGACCGTCCGCGGCGTGCCGGAAGGCGACCAGGAGCGCACGCGCGACGATGGCAAGGCGTCGGCGGTGCAGTTCCTGCGCTTTGCGTTCACGCCCGCGCAGGTGAACGCCTTTCGCGGCAATGACGGCGATGTTGTCGTTGGCTTCGACCATCCCAACTACGGCCACATGGCGGTGATGCCGCGCGTGGTGCGCGAAGTGCTGGCGCGCGACTTCGCCTGAGCGCCTTCGCTGATCTCTAGCGAAGCGCGAGGAATCTCATCGGCAGTATCAGGATCAACGGATCCCCGGGCATGTCGGACGGCACCGGCGGAAACGGTGCCGACCGGCGTATCGCCTCCAGTTCGGCGGCATCGAAGGCCGGCCAGCCGCTCGAGGTCTCGATGCTGACGTCGATCAGCTGGCCAGCGCGGGTGATCGTCACGCGCGTGACCACCCGGCCCTGCTGATTGGCATCGACCACGCCGCGCGGATAGCGGCGGTATTTCGAGGTCAGCCGCGCGACCTGATCGAGATAGGCATTGCGCGCCTGGCTCCGGCCGAGCAGCCAGTCGGCGGCGTTCGACGGCGGCGCCTGCACGCTGGCCGGCGCATTTTGCGGTGGCGGTGCGGGTGCTGACGGGGGCGGACGAGGGGGCGGCGGGGGCGCCAGCGTTGCTTGCGGTGGGCGCGGTGACGGCCAGGGCGGCAACGGGACGCGTATCGTGGGAACGTCGTGCGCGGCGGGTGGCGGCAGTTCTTGCGGTACGCTGAGCGCCTCTTCGAGGCTCGGCGATGGCGATGGTGATGGCGACGGCGGCGCGGGTTGGGGTGGTGGAGGCTGGGCCGCCGCTTCGGCACGAGGTGGTTGAGGCTGGGGCGGTTCAGGCCGGGGCGGCTCGGGTGCAGCCATGGCCTGTTGCGGTTCTTCGCGCGCCCGCTCCGCCTGTTGCGGTTCGGGCCTGGCGGCGGCAGCGGTTGGCTCCGCGGGCTTTTCGCCCGATGGCTGCTCCGGGCTGGTTGGATTCGTCGGCGGTGCTCCGACGTCGACCGTGACCATGACCGCATCATCGGGCGGATCGGGAGGCCGGAACGGCGATATCCACCACAGCGCCGCGATCGCCAGCCCATGCATCGCGAGCGCCAGCCCGAGCGCCACCGGCGACATCCGGCTCGATTTCGCCCGGCTCGATGTCGCTGGGATCAATTCTGACGGGAGGGCGCTCACGGTCTGGGCCACAGCGCTAGGTTCTACGGCGCGAAGCGGGCGGCGGCTAGCCGGCCCGCTCCACCGTCGCCAATGCCGCCGTCAATTGCGCCTGAAGTTGAGCGGCAGGACGAACGTATGCCGCGCGCCCGTGATGTCCTGAGGCAGACGTGGATACGGCCCGGCCTGGCGGACCAGGCTCAGCGCGGTGGTGTCCAGCGCCGGATAGCCACTGGACTGAGCTAGCGAGACATCGACCAATTGGCCATCGCGCGTCACCGTTATGCGCAGGACGACCGCGCCCTGGTCGGCGGATGCGTTGCGAACGAATTGCTGATGCTGCGACAGTATTCGAGCGAACTGCCACAAATAGTCTTCCTCGGCTTTGCGCTGGCCATACTGGCTGGCCGGATTGGTGAGCGGCGATGGTTGCGCTGCCGCCTGCGAGTCCGACGGTCCCCGCTGCTGGGGTGCACGGCCCAGCGGTGACGGCTGAAGACCCTGCTGGGGCGGCGGCGTCTGCGCGCGTTGCGGCGGCGGTGGCGCAGGCTTGGGCGGAGGGGGAGCTGGCGCCGGTGGAGCCGGCGCAGGCTTGGGGAAATCCTGGGCGGTCAGCGGCGGCGGCGGTGCCTCCAGGGGTGGCAGGACCTGTTCAAGTTTCAGTTCCGGCGGCGGCGGCTCGGGGGGGGGCGGCGGCGCGGCGGCGGCCTGCTGCTGCGGCGGTTCTGGCTCCGGCTCCGGCTTCGGCGGCTC
>CANJHI010000104.1 GCA_947474005.1 Alphaproteobacteria bacterium
GCCGGTGAACATTGAGAAACCCCGAGGCCGAAAAAACCCAGTTTCTCAAATCGGCATTCAAGTCGGTGACACCCCTAAAATCCGTTTTCTCCTTCTTTATCAGTGCGATACCCTACACCCTCGGCAAAATTGCCGGACAGCAGTGATCTCACTCTGCTATTTTTGATCCCGAGCAGAAAGGAGGCTCTTCATGGCCAGTCTCACCATTCGCAATATCGATGACGACATGAAGGAGCGCCTTCGCGTGCGCGCGGCCCAGCACGGCCACTCGATGGAGGAGGAAGCCCGCATCATTCTTCGCCGCGCCGTTGGCGGCATCACCGGGCAGGCCCTGTGGGATCTGTCACGCAAACTGTTCAAAGGCGATAAGGGCGTCGAACTGGACCTGCCGGCGCGCAGCGGCGATCGGGACGCGCCGAGCCTCGACGGGGCCGCGCCGCGCCGATGATCGTTCTCGACACGAACGTCATCTCCGAATTGATGAAGCCCCATCCGGACCCGGCCATTCGAGACTGGCTCTCGCATCTGGGCGACACCACGCTCGCGACAACGGTGATCAGCGTTGCGGAGATCACCTATGGGCTGCACCGCCTCGCCGATGGGCGCCGCAGGGCGGCGCTGGAAGCGCGATTTGAAGATTATGTCGGCGACGGGTCTGCTCTTGCGGTCTTGCCGCTCGACGACATTGCCGCGCGGGAGACGGGACGATTTCGCGCCCTGCGCCAAGCCGCGGGACTGGGCGCCCAGCCCTCCGACATGATGATTGCGGGCATCGTCGCCGCGATGGGCGCGAGTCTTGCCACGCGCAATGTGAGGGATTTCGAAGGATTGCCCTTTGAGGTCATCGATCCGTGGCGCCAGACGGGCGCTTGAAGGCGGGAACCAGCAACGCGATCCTCACTCCGCCGCGCGCACGCCCTGCGCTGCCGGGGCGATGCCCTTCATCGTGCCGCCGTAGCGATCGGTGAAGGCGGTGGTGTCGATCTCGTCGAGCACGATCTCGCGGTTCAGCACCTTCTCCTTCCACTTCAGCAGCTGCGGATGCGCCGCCTGGAATTCGGGCATGACTTCCTGGGCGAACAGTTCGAGCGATTCGCAGATGTGCTCGTGGCGGTTCTTGCCGGCCTGGTTCAGCAGCACCACCTGGTCGATGTTCGACTCCTGGAACTTTTTTAGCTTGCGGCGGATGGTCTCCGGCGAGCCGATCAGGCCGCCGCGCAGCGATGCCGCGTGCGCGTCCGGATTGGCCTTCTTCCACTTCTCGTATTCTTCCCACATGTTGACCGAGCCGGCGGCCGGCCGCCGCCGGTCGGCCGACTGGCCGTAGAAGCGCAGCGCGAACTGGAAGAAGGTGTCGCCGTCGGCGCGGGCGCGCGCCTCCTCGTCGGTCTTGGCACACATGAAGAAGCTGACCAGCGCGATGTTGGGGTTGGTCACATAGTCGGCGAGCTTGTTCTGCCGCTTGACGAAGGCATTGTAGTAGGCGTGCACCCAGGCGTGGGCGGCATCGGCCGAGACGAACTGGAAGCCGAGCGCGCCCATGCCCCACTCGCCGCACTTGGCCAGTGTCTGGAGCTGCGAGCAGGCGACCCACAGCGGCGGGTGCGGCTTCTGCATGGGCTTGGGCACCACCATGCGGAGCGGAATGTTCCAGACCTTGCCCGCGTGTTCGCTCGGGCCATCCTTGAACATGGGCAGGATGGCGCGCACGGCCTCCTCGAAGATCTCGCGCTTGTTCTCCATGGTGACGCCGAATGGTTCGAGCTCGGTGATCGAGGCGCTCTCGCCCATGCCGAACTCGCAGCGGCCGTTCGACAACAGGTCGAGCGTGGCCACGCGCTCGGCGACGCGGGTCGGATGGTTGGTCGTGACCTGGAAGATGCCGTGGCCGAGGCGGATGTTCTTGGTGCGCTGGCTGGCGGCGGCGAGGAAGGATTCGGGCGAGGGCGAGTGCGAGTATTCTTCCAGGAAGTGATGCTCGACCTGCCAGGCATGGTCGTAGCCCAGGCGATCGGCGAGCTCGATCTGATTCAGCGCGTTCTGATAGAGCCGGTGCTCGTCGCCGGGATGCCATGGGCGGGGCAGCTGCAGTTCATAGAAAATGCCGAATTTCATGGGGGCGCCTCCGAGGAGGAGCATGCCCGCAAATTCATCCGGTGCAAGAGGAGGCGGAACGCCGTTTCGCTGGAAGAGACGGCCGCCAGTTATTCCGCCGCCGCCTTCATTGCCTCGGGGTTGCGCCACTGGTGCAGCAACTCGGCTTCCTTCTTCTTGGCCTTCTCGAGATGCGCGTCCTTGATGTGGCCGTAGCCTTTGATGTCGTCGGGGATCGCGGCGAGTTTCACCGCCAGCGCATGGTTGGCGGGGGAGAGCGTCTTCAGCAGCTCGGCCACCAGTTCCTCATATTGGCCGATCAGCGCGCGCTCGGTCTTGCGCTCCTTGGTGTAGCCGAAGATGTCGAGCTTGGAGCCGCGGAGCCCCTTCAGCTTCGCCAGCAGGCGGAAGGCCGGCAGCATCCAGGCACCGAACTCCTGCTTGATCAGGTGGCCGGTCTTGGGATCGCGGCTGGAGAAGATCGGCGGCGCCAGGTGGAACTTGAGTTTGTAGTCGCCCTCGAACTGGCCGGCGAGCTGGGCCGCGAAGGCGGCATCGGCATGGAGCCGCGCCACTTCGTACTCGTCCTTGTAGGAGAGCAGCTTGGAATAGTTGCGGGCGACGGCTTCGGCGAGCGTGGTCTGGCCGGGCGTGGCTTTCTGTTCGGCGGCGCGCACCTTGTCGACCAGCGCCTTGTAGCGCTCGGCCAACGCGGCGTCCTGGTAGCCGGTGAGGTGTTTTACGCGAACGGCGACGATCTCATCGAGCGTCTTGGCGATGCGCGAGAAGGGAACGACCGTCGCGGGCGGCGCTGCGAGCTTCTCGACGGTGGCGCGGTCCGATGCGGCGCGGCGGCCCCAGCGGAAGGCCGATGTGTTCATGGCGACGGCGGCGCCGTTCAGCTCGATCGCCTTCTCCAGCGCCTCGTGGCCGATCGGGATCAGGCCCTGCTGGTAGGCATAGCCCAGCATGAACATGTTGGTAGCGATCGAATCGCCCAGCAGCGCCGTGGCGATGCCAGTGGCGTCGATGAAATCGCAGGCGTCGGCGCCCGCACCGGCCTCGATCGAGAGTCGGAGCGTGTGCGAGGGGAAGGCGATGTCGGGATGGCGGGTGAATTCGCCGGTGATGGTCTCATGCGTGTTGACGATGGCGCGCGAAGTGCCGGGCTCGAGTCTCGCCAACGAATCGGTGCCGGCGCTGACCACGAGATCGCAGCCCAGCAGCAGGTTGGCGCCGCCAGCGCCCAGGCGCACGGCATGCAGCGCCTCGGGCGTTGCGCCCAGGCGCACGTGGCTGATCACCGCGCCGCCCTTCTGCGCCATGCCGAGCTGGTCGAGCACGGTCACGCCCTTGCCCTCGATGTGCGCGGCCACACCCATGATGGCGCCGATCGTGACGACACCGGTGCCGCCGATGCCGGTGATCAGCACGCCATATGGCTTGTCGGCAAGCAGGGGCAGGGTGGGCGCGGGCGGCATCGCGGGCTCAGCCTTGTCGGCGGCGGCCGGTTTGCCGGCTTTTCCTTTACGCAGGCTGCCGCCTTCGACGGTGACGAATGACGGGCAGAAGCCTTTCAGGCACGAAAAATCCTTGTTGCAGGATGACTGGTCGATGGCGCGCTTGGAGCCGAACTCGGTGGCGACCGGCGTCACCGAGAGGCAGTTCGACTGGGTCGAGCAGTCGCCGCAGCCTTCGCACACCGCCTGGTTGATCAGCACGCGCTTGGCGGGATCGGGATAGGTGCCGCGCTTGCGGCGGCGGCGCTTCTCGGCGGCGCAGGTCTGGTCGTAGATCAGGACACTGACGCCCTTCACTTCGCGGAGCTCGCGCTGGACCTCGTCGAGCTGGTCACGATGATGGAAGGTGACACCCGCGGCCCAGTCGGTGCCGACCGGATACTTGCCCGGGTCGTCGCTCACCAGCGCGATGCGCTCGACGCCCTCGGCGCGGACCTGGCGGCTGATGCGCCACGGCGTCACGTCGCCGTCGTGCGGCTGGCCGCCGGTCATGGCGACGGCGTCGTTGTAGAGGATCTTGTAGGTCATGCTGGTCTTGTTCGCGATGGCGTGGCGGATCGCGAGCAGGCCCGAATGGAAGTAGGTGCCGTCACCCAGATTCTGGAAGACGTGCGGCGTGTCGGTGAAATGGGAGGCGCCGACCCAGGTGGCACCCTCGGCGCCCATGTGGGTAAAGGTCTTGGTATTGCGCTCCATCGAGATCGCCATGGTGTGGCAGCCGATGCCGGCCAACGCCATCGACCCGTCGGGCACCTTGGTCGAGCTGTTGTGCGGGCAGCCGGAGCAAAAGTAGGGCACGCGCGCCATGCCGGACTCGTTCCGCACCTGGCGGCCGCCGCGGCGTTTCAGTCCATCGAAGCGCTGCTTGGAACGCTCGCTGAGCCCTGCGAGGCCGAGGCGGGAGACGATGGCCGAGGCGATCTCGAAGGGTGAGAGCTCGCCGTCGCTCTTCAGCAGGTGCTGGCCGCGTTCATCTGATTTGCCGACCACGACCGGGCGGCGGCCGGACTCCATGTTGAACAGCGCGTCCTTGAGCTGCTGCTCGATGATCGGCCGCTTTTCCTCGATCACCAAAATTTCGCGCTTGCCGGCGGCGAAGGCGGTGGCGCCCTCGGTCTCGAGCGGCCAGACCATGCCCACTTTATAGATCGCGAGTCCCAGCCGTTCGGCCTCGGCATCGTCGATGCCGAGTTCGTCCAGCGCCTGGCGGACATCGAGGTAGGATTTGCCGACGGTGACGATGCCGAAGCGGGCGTCGGGGCGGCCGAGCATGACCTTGTCGAGCTTGTTGGCGCGCCAGTAGGCCAGCGCCGCCGGGATTTTCACCTGGTAGACGCGCTTCTCCTGGCCCAGCCAATCGTCGGGCCAGCGGATATGCACGCCTTCGGGCGGCAGGTGGTGATCGGACGGGGTGTGGATTTCGAGGCGATGCGGATCGACATGGACCGAGGCCGAGGAATCGACAGTCTCGCTCAGCACCTTGAAGCCGACCCAGAGGCCGGAGTAGCGCGACATCTCGAAGGCATGCAGGCCCCAGTCGAGATATTCCTGCACCGAGGCCGCGTGGATGATCGGCATGCCCGCGGCGATGAAGGCGGGCTCGCTCTGATGCGCCACGGTCGAGGACTTGGCCATGTGGTCGTCGCCGGCCAGCACCACGACGCCGCCGTGCTTCGACGTGCCGGCGTAGTTGGCGTGCTTAAAAGCGTCGCCGGAGCGATCGACGCCGGGACCCTTGCCGTACCACATGCCGAACACGCCGTCGTAACGCGCGCCGGGATAGAGGTGGATCTGCTGCGTGCCCCACAGCGACGTGGCCGCCAAATCCTCGTTGGTGCCGGGCTGGAATTCTATGTGGTTCTTCTTGATGAAGCGCTTGGCCTGCCACAGCGCCTGGTCGAAGCCGCCGAGCGGTGAGCCGCGATAGCCAGAGATATAGCAGGCGGTATTGAGGCCGGCGGCAAGGTCCTGCTGGCGCTGCATCATGGGCAGTCGGACCAGAGCCTGCGTGCCGGTGAGATACACCCGGCCCGTTTCGAGCACGTATTTGTCGTCCAGGGTCACCGCAAGGGTCATGGCAACCTCCTTGACTGCTATATGGGTACGGTAGCGACAGAATGTTGCGCGTTGCAATCGGGAACGCGGGCGCCGTGCAAAAATGACGTTTTAAGGGTGCCGTGGCCCACCGATCATGCGTGCCGTTTCACGGTGCCGCCCGGGAATGAAATGTTGTAAGCGTCCGTTCCATTGATTTTCTGCAACTTATTTCGGCAGCCCGTCTTTTCCCATGTCCGTTCTCGTCACCGGCGTCGCCGGCTTCATCGGTGCGCAGGTCGCAGCAGCCCTGCTGGCCCGGGGCGAGGCGGTGGTGGGTGTCGATAATTTCAGCGACCAGTACGACCCCGTCCTGAAATTCGCCCGCCTGAAGCCGCTGCGCGAGAACATCGGCTTCAGCTTCCTGGAAGCCGACGTGGCCGAGCGCGGGGCGATGCTGGCGCTGGCCGGGAAGCACGGCGATCTCGACCGGATCGTGCATCTGGCGGCGCATTCTGGCGTCCGCCAGTCGATGGCCGACCCCTATATCTACGTGCAGACCAATGTGATGGGCCATCTCGTGATGCTCGAGCTGGCGCGCGGGCTCGCGGGGCTAAAACACTTCGTCTATGCCTTGGCCTCGTCGGTCTATGGCGCCAACCGCAAGCTGCCCTTCGCCGTGGCAGACCCGGTCGATCATCCGGTGTCGCTCTATGCCGCGACCAAGCGCGCCGACGAGCTGATGACCGAAACGTATAGTCATCTCTACGGCCTGAAGGCGACGGGCCTGCGCTATTTCACCACTTACGGTCCGTGGGGCCGGCCCGACATGTCGCCCTATATTTTCGCCAAGGCGATCCAAGAGGGCCGGACCATCGAGCTCACGCACCTGGGTTTTCTCAAGCGTGACTATAGCTACATCGACGACATGGTGGCGGGCACCCTGGCGGTGCTCGACAAGCCGCCGGCCGACGCGCGCCATCGGATCTATAATCTCGGCGCCGCACGCAGCGAGGATATTGTCCAGGTGATCGCGCTGTTCGAGAAGGCCCTGGGCAAGACGGCCATCGTCGAGCTCCGGCCGGGCGAGCCCGGCACCCTGCAGGAGACCGCAGCCGACATCGCAGATACCACGCGCGATTTCGGCTGGACGCCCAAGGTGACCGTGGAGCAGGGGATTCCGCTCTTCGTCGACTGGTTCAAGACGTACAATCGTCTTTGACTTGCGCAGAAACGCGCACGGCCCCATCTCTGGGGAAGCAGGAGTGTATGAATGAGTGCAATGCTGGGCGATCTGCCGATCTGGAACCTCGCCGATCTCTATTCCAGCCCGACCGGGACCGATCTCGACGCCGACATCAAGCGTGCCGATGCGGACGCGGTGGCCTTCGCCAGGGATTACGAGGGCATGATCGCCGGCCTCGATGGCAAGGCGCTGGGTGGGGCGATTGCGCGCTACGAGGCCCTGTCGGATCTCATGGGTCGGGTCGGCTCCTACGCCTCTCTCTATTATGCGCAGGACATGGCCGATCCCGAGCGCGGCCGCTTCTCGCAGAACGTGTCGGAGAAGCTGACCGACATCAGCTCGAAGCTCATCTTCTTCGGGCTCGAGGTGAAGCGGCTCGAAGATGCCGACATCGCGGGCAAGATGAAGGCGCCGGAACTGGCCATGTATGCACCGTGGCTGCGCGACCTCCGCGCCTTCCGGCCGCACACGCTGTCCGACGAACTGGAGAAAGCTCTGCACGAGAAATATGTCGTCGGCCGGGCCGCCTGGTCGCGCCTGTTCGACGAGACCATCGCGCGGCTGCGCTATCCCTTTCGCAACGAGGTGCTGAGCGAGGCGCAGGTCCTCGATAAACTGTCGAACAAGGACCCTGGTGTGCGCAAGGACGCCGCCAAGACCTTCGGCAAGGTCCAGGGCGACAACATCGCGGTGTTCTCGCTGATCACCAACACGCTGGCCAAGGACAAGGAGATCGAGGACCGCTGGCGCAAGTTCGCCCGCCCGCAATCGTCGATGAACCTCGCCAACGTCGTCGAGGACGAGGTCGTGGACGCGCTGCAGGCCTCGGTGAAGGCGGCCTATCCCAGGCTCGCGCACCGCTACTACAAGCTCAAGGCCAAGTGGTTCGGCGTAAAAGCGATGCCTTACTGGGACCGCAACGCGCCGCTGCCCGAGCACGACGACCGCACCATCCCGTGGGCCGAGGCGGAGAAGATCGTGCTCGACGCCTACGGCGCCTTCTCGCCGGAGCTGGCCGCGGTCGGCAAGAAGTTCTTCGGCACGGGCTGGATCGATGCGCCGGCCCGGCCCGGCAAGTCGCCGGGCGCCTTCGCCCATCCCACCGTGCCGTCGGCGCATCCCTATCTGCTGCTGAACTACCAGGGCAAGGTGCGGGACGTCATGACGCTGGCGCATGAGCTGGGCCACGGCGTGCACCAGGTGCTGGCCGCGAAGCAGGGCGCGTTGATGGCCGACACGCCGCTCACGCTCGCCGAGACCGCCTCGGTGTTCGGCGAGATGCTGACCTTCCAGTCGCTGCTGAAAACCGCGCCCGACAAGGCCACGCGCAAGGCGATGCTGGCGGGCAAGGTCGAGGACATGCTGAACACGGTGGTCCGCCAGATCGCCTTCTACGATTTCGAATCGCGCGTGCATGCGGCGCGGCGCGAGGGCGAACTGACGCCCGACGCGATCGGCGAGATCTGGATGGCGGTGCAGACGGAGAGCCTGGGGCCGGCCTTCACCTACGACGACGAGTACAAATACTACTGGTCGTACATCGGCCACTTCATACATTCGCCGTTCTATGTTTACGCCTATGCCTTCGGCGACTGCCTGGTGAATTCGCTCTATGCCGCCTACCAGGCCAAGCCCGAGGGCTTCCAGGCGAAGTATCTCGACATGCTGAAGGCGGGCGGCGTGAAGCGGCACAAGGAGTTGTTGGCACCGTTCGGCCTCGACGCCTCGGATCCGGCCTTCTGGGACAAGGGCCTGGGTGTGATCTCTGGCTTTGTCGATGAACTGGAGAAGCTGTGAGCTGCTGGGGGCGCGCCACTCCAGTGGCGCGTCTTTGGCATCTCACCGAGAAGATCGCGCCACTGGAGTGGCGCGCCCCCAGCCATGAGTGATGAGGGCGACTCGCTCGGCGGGCGGCTCGGGCGCTATGCCCGGGTCGGCTCGTCGGTGGGCGGGCTTGCAGTCAAACTGGCGGGTCAGCGCTATCTCGGGTTCACGTTGGACCGCGACAAGCATGCCGGCGAGTTGAAGGCGGCACTTGGCGGGCTCAAGGGTCCGCTGATGAAGGCAGCGCAGCTGCTCGCCACTATTCCCGACGCCTTGCCGCCGGAATATGCCCGCGAGCTGGGGCAGTTGCAGGCCAATGCGCCCGCCATGGGCTGGGCCTTCGTGCGCCGGCGCATGGCCTCGGAGCTGGGGCCGGACTGGCAATCGAAATTCACCAAATTCGACAAGGAAGCCTCGTTCGCCGCCTCCCTGGGCCAGGTCCATCGGGCGACCTTGCTCGAGGGCCGTGACGTGGCGTGCAAGCTGCAATATCCCGACATGACCTCGGCGCTGGAGGCCGATCTCAATCAGTTGAAGCTCGTGTTCGCGATCGGCCAGCGCTTCGATCCGGCGATCCGGACCGACGAGATCCACGCCGAGATCACGACGCGGCTGCGCGAGGAGCTCGACTATCGCCGTGAAGCAAAACACGTCGGCCTCTATCGCCACATGCTGCGTGACGAACCCAACGTCCATGTGCCCGAGGTCGTGCCGTCGCATTCGACCGAGCGGCTGCTCACCATGAGCTGGCTGCAGGGCGAGCCGCTGCTCAACTGGAAAACGCATTCGCAGGAAGAGAAGGACGCGCTCGCCATCAACATGTTCCGCGCCTGGTACGTGCCGTTCTATCGCTACGGCGTCATCCATGGCGACCCGCATCTCGGCAACTATACGGTGCGGTCCGACGGCGCGGTCAACCTGATGGATTTCGGCTGCGTCCGCATCTTCCCGCCGCGTTTCGTGCGCGGCTCGATCGAACTCTATCGTGCGCTGATGACCGACGACGAGCCACGCGCCGTGGCCGCCTACGAGGATTGGGGGTTTACCGGGCTCAGCCGAGAGATGATCCAGGTGCTGAACCGCTGGGCGGCGTTCCTCTACGGCCCGTTGATGGACGACCGGCCGCGCCGCCTCACCGAGGGCATGGCCGAAGGCTATGGCCGCGAGATGGCGCAGAACGTCTTTGGCGAGCTGCGCAAGCTGGGTGGCGTGCGGCCGCCGCGCGAGTTCGTGTTCATGGACCGCGCCGCGATAGGGCTCGGCGCCGTGTTCATCCATCTTCGTGCCTCGATCAACTGGCATCAACTGTTCGAAGGCATGATCGAGGGTTTTGACGTCGACGCGCTCGCGGCGCGCCAGCAGGTAGCGCTCGCCGAAGTGGGGCTGGCATGACATCGGACGGCTTCGTCACCTGTCTCAGCCGCCATGACCCGAAGGAAACCATGGACCGGCTCGTGGCCGCGGTGGCCGAGCGCGGCATGACGATCCTGGCGCGCATTGACCACGCCGGCGCGGCGGCCAAGTTTGGGATGGAGCTGCGGCCGACCGAAGTCGTGCTGTTCGGCAATCCCAAGGCGGGCACGCCGCTGATGCAGGCGGTGCAGACCATCGGCATCGACCTGCCGCTCAAGGTGCTGGTCTGGCAGGACGCCGACGGCAAGACCTGGCTCGCCTACAACGATCCGAAAGGACTGGCCGCACGCCACGGCATTCCCGCCGGCATGGAACCGACGCTGGGCGCCATGGCCGACGTGCTGGCCGCGATCGCAAAAGCCGCGACGTGAACATCCTGGTGACCGGATCGTCGGGCTGGCTCGGCCAGACCCTGGTGCCGCGGCTGTTGCGTGACGGCCATCGCGTCGTCGGGCTCGATCCGGAGCCGGGGCCGACGACGGAGATCGTGGGATCGGTCGTGGACCGCACGCTGGTGCGCCGCATCATCCGCGACGAGAGGATCGAGGCGATCGTGCACGCCGCCGCGCGTCACAAGCCGCACATCGAGACGCACGACAATTCGGAATTCGTGGCGGTCAACGTGCAGGGTACGCTCAATCTCCTGGAGGAGGCGGTGGCCGAGGGCTCGCTGGTCGGGCGCTTCGTCTTCACCTCGACCACCTCGCTCATGATCTCGCAGCAGATCCGCGACGGCCGGGCAGGCGGGGCCACGGAAGCGATCTGGATCGACGAGGAGATGGCGCCGCTCAAACCGCGCAACATCTACGGTGTGACCAAGCTCGCAGCCGAGGAGCTGTGCCGGCTGTTCAATCACCTGCACAAGCTGCCGGTCGTCGTCCTGCGCACCTCGCGCTTCTTCCCGGAGGAAGATGACATGGCGCACGCCATCGCCCAATCCGGTGAGAACACCAAGGCCAACGAGTTCCTGTTCCGCCGGCTCTCGGTCGAGGATGCGGCCGAGGCGCATGTCACGGCGCTGACGAAGGCGCCCGAGATCGGCTTCGACACCTTCATCGTCTCGGCGATGACTCCGTTCTCGCGCGGCGATGGCGCCACGCTCATCGCAGATGCCCCATCGGTCGTCGCCCGCTACTTCCCCGAATATCCGGCGCTCTATGCCAAGCGTGGCTGGACGATGTTCCAGTCGATCGATCGCATCTACGACGCCAGCAAGGCGGCACGGAAGCTGGGATTCACCTGCCGCACAAACTTCCGCGAAATCCTCGACGGGCTAAATCGCTAGCGCGCCGCCACGACGAGGCGGCGTACCACATGAAGGTCGCGGACGACGAAGGTGCAGAGGCTCCTGATCTCGTCGGTCGCTTCGAGCAAATCGGGCACCATGATCGTCATCATGCCCGCTGCAGCGGCGGATCGGACGCCGTTGTGCGAATCTTCCAGCGCGACGCAGAGATGTGGCTCGACGCCCAGCCGCTCGGCCGCCAGCAGGTACGGGTCGGGCGCGGGCTTGCCGGCGGCATAGTCGCCGCTTGCGACGATGTGGTGGAAGCGGTCGCCGAGATCGTGTGCGCCGAGATGGTGCTGCACGGTCTTGTGCGACGACGAGGTCGCGATGCCGCGCGGCAGGCCGAGCGTGTCCAGCGCGTCGAGCAGTTCGAGGACGCCCGGCTTAAGCGCCAGCCTTGTCTCCACGATCACGTCGAAGTGCCGATTCCACGCGGCCCGGAACTCATCGACGGGAAACGAACTCCCGTAATGTTCCACGAGGAAGGCACGCGTCAGCAGCCAGGGACGACCGATCATGCTGTGGAAGATGGCTGGGGTCATCTCCTGCCTGACATCATTGGCCGCCGCCATGATCGCTTCCTGATAAAGCGACTCGGTGTCGAACAGCAGGCCGTCGAGATCGAAGATGACGGCTTCAGGACGATGCGGAAGCTTCACTAACCGCGCACCCTAACCACGCACGCGCGGCATCATGATCATGTCCCACGGGCTCGGCACGTCGCCGTGCGGCACCCAGACGAGCGCCGGAGCGTTCAGCGCAAACGCCTTGTGCAGCACTTCCTCGAGCTGTCGCGGATCGGTCGCCTTGAACGAGGCGATACCGAAGGAATCGGCGAGCTTGGCGAAATCCGGATTGTGCAGGTCGGAGGCGATCAGGCGGTTGCCGTAATGCTGCTGCTGGATGCGCTTCACGTTACCGAAGGCGCCGTTGTCGAACACCACGACCACGACGGCGAGGTTGTGGCGGGCCGCGGTCGCGAGCTCGCCCACCTGGTACATGAAGCCGCCGTCGCCGGCGATCGCCAGCACCTTCCTGTGCGGCATCGCGGCCTTGGCGCCGAGTGCGGTGCCAAATCCCCAGCCGAGATTGTCCTGGTAGCCGGGCGAGAGATAGGTGCGCGGCTTCTCGATCGGCAGCGCCACGCGCGAGGCGAAGCCCATCTGCGAGACCTCGTCGACGAAGATGCCGTCCTCGGGCAGGGCGGCGCGGATCGCCTTCAGGAATCCGACTTGCGGTTCGAGCCGCGACAGCCGCTCGGCCAGCCAGGCGCGGTGGCCCTTGAGTTCCTCGGAGCGAGAGGCCCGCGCGCGGTTGTGCTTGGGCAGGGCCGCGATCAGGGCGCGCAATTGCGTGGCCGCATCGCCCACAAGGGCCACGTCGGGTTTGCGAAAGCGGTCGGGCTCGTCGGGATCGATGTCGAGGCGCACGACCTTCAGGTTCTTGTCGATGCCCCAGCTGCCGTTCTGGATGAAGAAGCGCGTGCCGATCGCCAGCACCGCATCGGCGTCCTTCCACAGGCGATGGCCGACCGGCATGTCGACAGCCAGGCGATGCGAACTCGGCACGACACCGCGACCGCGCCGATAAGAGCTGACCGGGGCTTCGAGCAGTTCGGCGATGGCGATCACTTCGGCGCTGGCGTCGAGCGCGCCGCCACCGACGACGATGATCGGCCGCTCGGCCGCGCTTAGGATCTTGGCCGCCGCCGTGATCGCCTCGTCGTCGATCGCGGGGGCGGGCAACGGCAGGGCTGAGTCGGGAAGCGTGACATCGGCGCGCTTGGCCCAGGTGTCGAGCGCGCATTCGAGGGCGACGGGGCGCGGCCGGCCCGAGGTCGCGTGCCAGATCGCCTGGCTGACCAGCGTCGGCGCTTCCTGCGGGCTGCGGATGCGTTCGGCCCATTTGGTGATGTGGCGCATCATGCCGAGCTGGTCGTGGATCTCGTGCAGATGGCCGTGGCCGCGGTCGATGTCGGCCTGCGGGATCTGGCCGATCAGGCCGATCACCGGCGCGCCCATGCCGTAGGCGGTGAGCAGCGCCGCGCCCGCGTTCAGGAAGCCGGGGCCGGGCACCACGGCGAAGGCCTGCGGTTTGCCGGTGACGAGTGCGGCGCCCAGCGCCATGTAGGCCGCGGTCTGCTCGTGCCGCGGATGGATCACGCGCAGCCTGTCGGCCGCATGGTAGAAGGCGTCGAACAGAGGATCGTTGTGCAGGCCGGGCAGGGCATAGACCGTGTCGAGGCCGTGATGCAGGAGGGTTTCGACCGTGGCTTCGGCGGTGCTCAGGCGTGGCATGGGGATGGTCTATAGGCCGCCCGGCAGGCGATCAAGGCAGGCGGCATGCGCCTGATCCTCTACGTGCTCCTGCGCGTCGTGGCCGTCGTGCTGATGGCGGGCGCGCTTGCCTGGTACGCCGAGCGTCGGCTCGATCGCGCGGCCGAGGCGAAGTCCTTCACCGAGGTCGGCAAGGTGCCGGCGGTCGACGTGGCGCTTGTGCTGGGCACGGCGCCGATCGGACCGGAGGGCGGGCCCAACCGCTACTTCGTCTATCGCCTCGATGCCGCGGCGGCGCTCTACAAGGCGGGCAAGGCCAGGTATTTCATCGTGAGCGGCACCCGCGAGGGAAGCTACGACGAGCCGACCGCGATGCGCGCCGGCCTGATCGAACGCGGCGTGCCGGCCGACGTGATCTATCGCGATTTCGACGGCGACCGCACGCTCGAGTCGATCGTGCGGGCGCGGCGGATCTACGGCCAGACGCGGCTCGTCATCGTCTCGCAACGCTTCCATCTCGCCCGCGCCCTGTTCCTGGCATTGCACGAGGGCATCGCCGCCTCGGGCTTCGAAGCCCGCGATGTCGATACGCCCTACAGCGTCTTCACCGAACTCAGGCGCTACCCCTCGGCGCTCCGCGCCTATTGGGACGTATGGACCGGCATGAGGGCCGAGGAAGTGGGCAAGCCGATCGCTATCGGAGTCGACCCGCCGGAATAGCCGCCATGTCGCGCAGTTCGGGGACCGGCGAGACGACAGGCTTGCCGGCGAAATGCGCGTCGAGGTTCTGGCAGACGAGCGAGGTCATGCGGCGTTGGGCGTGCTCGGTGCCGCCGCCGAAATGCGGCGTCATCACCAGATTGTCGAGCGGCAGAAGTTCCGTGCCCTCGTAGGGCTCCTCGTCGAACACGTCGAGGGCGGCGCCCTCGATGATGTTGTGGCGGAGCGCGTCGGCCAGCGCTGCCTCGTCGACCGCCCAGCCGCGGCTGATGTTGACCACGTGGCCGCGCGGGCCCAGCGCCTTCAGCACCTCGGCATTGATGATGTGCCTGTTCGAGGCATTGGAGCGCAGGCAGACGATCAGGTAGTCGGCCCAGCCCGCGAGCGCCATGACGTTGGGGAAGTAGGCGAAGTCGACGTCACCGCGTTTGGTGCGATTGCAATAGCCGATCTCGACGTCGAAGCCCTTGATGCGCTTGGCGAACTCCAGGCCGATCGCGCCGAGGCCCAGGATGCCGACCTTGCCGCCGGTCAGGCCGGCGATGGGGCCGAAGCGGTTGGGGATGCGCTGCTTCCAGTCGCCACGGCGGATCATCTTGTCGGCGCGCACGAGGCGTCGGGTCGAGGCCAGCAGGATGCCGAGCGCCAGCTCGGCCACGTCGGGCGCATTGGCGTCGGCGCCGTGCGTGATCATGATATTGCGGCGGCGGGCCGCTTCGAGATCGACCCGCTCGTAGCCGGTGCCGTAGCAGCAAAACAGGGAGAGCCTCGGCAGGGCGGCCATCATCGCGTCGGAGATGCCGACGCTGCCGGTGCTGACGATCGCCTGCACGCGCCCGGCAATGCCCGGCGGAATGTCGGCCACGGTGGGCGTGGGATTGTCCATGTGGCCGGCGATCTCGCAACGCTCGGCGAAAGCGGCCAGGGTGGTCTTGGTGAAGTGGAAGCCGGTGAGGATGACAGGACGCTGAACCATGGTCTGCACTATCACGTGGTCGCCATTGCGGTAAATGGAGCTTTACCTCGCGGCGAAAAACCGTCTTGGCAAAGAACGGCACGCTGTGCATGGTGCGGCGCACTGACGACTGTTCCGTGTCTCAACCCGATCCAAAAGCGCGCCATGAAAATTGCCATTCTCAAAGAACGCCGGCCGCATGAGACCCGCGTGGCCGCGACCCCCGAGACCGTCAAGAAGCTCATAGCGCTGGGTGCGGAAGAGATCGTGATCGAGGCGGGCGCCGGCCTCGCCGCCGCCTACACCGACGAGGCCTATGCCGAGGCTGGAGCAAACATCGTGCCGGACGCGGCCTCCGCCGTGGCCGCGGCCGATATCGTCTTCAAGATCCAGCGGCCGATGTCGGCTGCCGAGGGCCTCGACGAGATCGGCCTGCTGCGCACCGGCCAGACCCTGATGTCGCCGCTGGGCGCCCTCAACAATGCGGAACTGGTGGCGGCGCTGGCGACCCGGGGCGTGACGTCGTTCGCCCTCGAGCTGATCCCGCGCATCACGCGCGCCCAGTCGATGGATATCCTGAGCTCGCAGGCCAATCTCGCCGGCTACAAGTCGGTGCTGCTGGCGGCCAACAACTTCGGCCGCATCTTTCCGCAGATGATGACGCCGGGCGGCACGCTGGCGCCGGCGCGCGCCTTCATCATGGGCGTGGGGGTGGCCGGCCTGCAGGCGATCGCCACGGCCCGGCGGCTGGGCGCCATCGTGACGGCGACCGACGTGCGGCCAGCGACCCGGGAGCAGGTCCAGTCGCTGGGCGCCAAGTTCGTGGCCGTCGAGGACGAGGAATTCAAGGCGGCGGAAACCTCCGGCGGCTACGCCAAGGAGATGAGCGCCGAGTATCGCGCCAAGCAGGTGACGCTGGTGGCCGAGCACATCGCCAAGCAGGACATCGTGATCACCACGGCGCTGATCCCCGGCCGCAAGGCGCCGGTGCTGGTGACTGAGGACATGGTGAAGACCATGAAGCCGGGTTCGGTCATCGTCGACATGGCGGTCGAGCAGGGCGGCAACTGCCCGCTGTCGGAATTCGGCAAGGTGATCGAGAAGTACGGCGTGAAGATCGTCGGGCCCGCCAATCTGCCGGGCGAACTTGCGACCGACTCCTCGGCGCTGTTCTCGCGCAACCTGCTGAACTTCATCACGCCCATGGTCGACAAGGAGACCAAGGCGCTCAAGATCGATCTCAACGACGAGGTGGTGAAGGGGACCCTGGTGACGCAGGGCGGCCAGATCGTGCACCCTTCACTCAGCCAGACCCCCTCGCTCAGCCAGACCTAGGAGCCGGCCATGGACGACAAACTTGCAGGCGAGGCGGCCAAGCTCGCGACCCAGGCGGGGGAACTCGCCGGCAACCTCAAGAACATGGCCCAGCAGATCACCGACATGGCGGCGCAGAACACGCTGGCGCTGCCCGACGGCCACATGCCGTTCGTGGCGCTGCTCACCATCTTCGCGCTGGCCTGCTTCATCGGCTACTACGTGGTGTGGCGGGTGACGCCGGCGCTGCACTCGCCGCTGATGGCCGTCACCAACGCCATATCGTCGGTGATCATCGTCGGCGCCCTGCTGGCTGCGGGCCTGAAGGGCCTCGGCGCCGCCCAGCTGTTCGGCGCGATTGCCGTGGTGCTGGCCGCGGTGAACATCTTCGGCGGGTTCATCGTCACGCACCGCATGCTGTCGATGTTCAAGAAGAAACAGCCGGTCAAGAAGTAGGCGGGGGACAAGAGGGATGATCACCCAGGAACTGGCCGCCTACGGCTATCTGATTTCGGCCATCTGCTTCATCATGGCGCTGCGCGGGCTCTCCTCGCCGGTGACGTCGCGCCAGGGCAACCTGTTCGGCATCGTCGGTATGGTGGTGGCGATCGGCGTCACCGTGGCGACCCCGGGCGTCGTGGCACCATGGCTGATCGTGGGCGGCCTCGTCGTCGGCGGCGCGATCGGCGCGTTCGTGGCCTGGCGCATCAAGATGACGGCGCTGCCGCAGCTCGTGGCCGCCTTCCATTCGCTGGTCGGCCTTGCCGCGGTATTCGTGGCGGCGGCCGCCTTCGTCTCGCCCGACGCCTTCGGTATCGGCTCGCCGGGCAAGATCAAGGTCCACAGCCTGATCGAGATGGGCCTTGGCACCGTGATCGGCGCCATCACCTTCACCGGCTCGATCGTGGCCTTCGCCAAGCTGCAGGGCCTGGTCTCGGGCGCGCCGCTGATGTTCCGCGGCCAGCACTTCCTGAACGCGTTGATCGGCATCGCCATCACCGTGCTGCTGGTGTGGTTCGCCGCCAAGGGCGGCCATCCCATGGTCTTCATCCTGCTGATCGTGCTGTCGCTGGCGCTGGGCTTCCTGCTCATCCTGCCGATCGGCGGCGCCGACATGCCGGTCGTGGTGTCGATGCTCAACTCCTACTCGGGATGGGCGGCGGCGGGCATCGGCTTCACGCTCGGCAACACCGCCCTGATCGTGACCGGCGCGCTGGTCGGCTCCTCGGGCGCGATCCTGAGCTACATCATGTGCAAGGGCATGAACCGCTCGATCTTCAACGTGATCCTGGGTGGCTTCGGCACCGACAGCTCGGCGGCGGGCGTCGCGCACGCCAAGAACGACAAGCCGGTCAAGGCGGGCTCGGCCGAGGACGCAGCCTTCCTGATGAAGAACGCGGGCTCGGTGATCATCGTGCCGGGCTACGGCATGGCAGTCGCCCAGGCCCAGCACACGCTGCGCGAGATGGCCGACATCCTGAAGAAGAATGGCGTCACCGTGCGCTACGCCATCCATCCGGTGGCCGGCCGCATGCCGGGCCACATGAACGTGCTGCTGGCCGAGGCCAACGTGCCCTACGACGAGGTCTTCGAGTTGGACGACATCAACCGCGACTTCGCCTCGACCGACGTCGCCTTCGTGATCGGCGCCAACGACGTCACCAACCCGGCGGCCAAGACCGACCCGACCAGCGCGATCTACGGCATGCCGATTCTCGACGTCGAGAAGGCGCAGACCGTGCTGTTCGTGAAGCGCGGCATGGCCTCGGGCTATGCCGGCGTCGATAACGAACTGTTCTTCCGCGACAACACCATGATGCTGTTCGCCGACGCCAAGGTGATGTGCGAGAACATCGTCAAGGCGCTGGAAGGCTCGAGCCACTAGAGCGTGATGACTTGGGGTCCGACACGGCGGACTCCGTCGTCTCGACCGGAGCGCGTAGCGCGGAGCGGAGAGACCTTCTCTCCGCGATTTGTCCGCTTGTGGCTGAGAGAAGGTCTCTCCACTCCGCACCTTCGGTGCTCTGGTCGAGACGACGGGATTTCCTTATTTCCTTCGGCCGACTCGGCCCGACTTGATCGCGCTCAAATTGTCATCCTGAGCGAAGCGAAGGATCCTTCGCTTCGCTCAGGATGAC
>CANJHI010000105.1 GCA_947474005.1 Alphaproteobacteria bacterium
CCCCCGGCGCGCGCGCCATCACCGCCGCCGCCTCCCGAGGGATGAGTGGCCGCCCGATTCTGTTGCGCCCGGCCGCACGAGGCCTCGCGATTGGCCCTTTGGCCGTTGTCGACGCCGCGGATGGCGCCGCCGCCGCGAGAGGCTCCGGCGTTGTTCTGGAGATTGGGATGCTGTCCGCCCGCGCGGTTGGCGACGTTCGGACGCTGCTGCGCGCCTCCGCCCGCCGGACGATTGGGTGGGTTGGGTCGCGCGTTGGCCTGTCCGCCGCCAGCGGGGCGGTTCTCGAGGCGGCCACGGAATTCCTGGCGCTGGTCGGCGCCCGGCCGGGTCTGGTTGAAGCGCTGGCGGGTCCCCGGATCGCGATAGGCCACGCCTTTGCGGTGGATCGTGTCGTGCTGCCAGCGGCCGCTGTTGATGTTGTTGACGTTGAAGTTGCGGTCGATGCTGACCGCGCGGTTGACGTTCACGTTGACGTAGCTGTTGCCGCGGCCCCAGTTCCAGCCGCCGAAGATCGCGCCGGCGGCAGCGATGCCCACGCCGAACATCAAGCCGCGCAGCAATGCCGAGCCATAACCATAGCCCGGCGGCGGTGGATAGTAGGTCGGCGGATAGGCGGGGTAGGGCCACTGGCCGTAGACGGTGTTCGGATCGTAGGCCGGCACGTAGACGACCTCGGGGCTCGATGGCTCGATCACGATCGTGCGGTCCGCTCCCGATCCCTGCGAGGTGACCTTCTGTTCCGTGCCGCTCTGGAGATTGCCGGCGTCGGCCGCCTTGGCGCGCAGGCGCTGGATCGAATCGGCGACGTCCTGCTCCTGGGCGATCATCGCGTCGCCGACCTTCTGCATCCAGTCCAGATGGTCGCTGAGCTGCACCAGTATCTGGGGGAAGGCGACGAGCGATTTTACGCTGACGTCCCAGCTCTTGTCCTTGACCGCTGCGACGGCGGCATCGCCCTTCAGCGCAGGATTGGCCTTCGACCAGCGTGCGGCGTCCACGACCTCGAGAGGGTAGCCGGCCGCCATCAGTGTCTGCGCCAGTACCGCGTCGGGATAAAGCGCGAGCGGCGCCAGCATCTGGTCGAGTTCTTCGGGTTTGAAGGGCTTGGCGGCGTCCTGCGCGTACAGGCTCCGACACACGCCGAGGGCCAGCAGCGTGGCGAAGGTGGTCATCAAGGCGCGGCGTTGCATCAGGGTCTCTTTCGATGAGGCGGCCAGTCTATCCCTCTGATCGTGGGGATGCACGGACCGGCAGGCATGGGTAGAGTTCTGCGAATCAAGGGAGGCGTGGAGGTTCCGCTAGCTGCTGGCATGGCCCTGATGCGCGCGTGGGTTACGGGCAGCCCGATCGACGCGCCGATGCTGAACGCCACGGCGATGCTGGTGATCGTGACGTCGTTGCTTGGGCCGATCCTGGGGGATAGGCCTAGCAAACAATTGGCACCCCCGAGTTAATCTCCATTGCGCCAGAGAGAGTGGCGGGGACAAACTCAATGCATTGAAATTTGACCGGGGAAACGTCCGATGAGCGTCAGTCAGGCCGACAAGGCCAAGAAGTTGCGGGCTCTGCACGAGGCGCCGAGCGCCTTCGTCATTCCCAATCCGTGGGACGCGGGCTCTGCCCGCATGCTGGCCGGCCTCGGCTTCGAGGCGCTGGCCACGTCGAGCGGCGCCAAGGCCGGCGTGCTGGGCAAGCGCGACGGCAAGGTGAGCCGCGAGGAGGCGCTGGCCAACGCGCGGGCCATCGCCGAGGCGGTGGATGTGCCGGTGATCGGCGATCTCGAGAAGGGCTTCGGCGATTCGCCCGGTGCCGCGGCGGAGACGATCCGCCAAGCGGCGGGTGTCGGCCTGGTCGGCGGCTCGATCGAAGACGCGACCGGCAACAAGGACAAGCCGCTGTTCGACATCGGCGCGGCGGCTGAACGCGTGGCGGCGGCCTCGAAAGCCGCCCGCGCGCTGCCGTTCGCCTTCGTGCTGACGGCGCGCGCCGAGGGATGCCTGCGCGGGCAGCCCGACATCGACGACATCATCAAGCGCCTGCAAGCCTACGAAGCGGCCGGCGCCGACGTGCTGATGGCGCCGGGCCTGCCCGACCTCGCCGCGGTCAAGAAGGTTTGCAGCTCGCTCAAGAAGCCGTTCAACTTCATGGCCGGCATAAAGGGACGGTCGTTCAGCGTGGCCGAGCTCGAGGCCGCGGGCGTGAAGCGCATCAGCCTCGCCACCTCGCTCTACCGCGCGGCCATGACCGGGCTCCTCGACGCCGCCAAGGAGGTCAGGGAGAAGGGCACCTTCGGCTATCTCGATCACACCATGCCGACGCCCGATCTGAACGCCTTCATGAAGGAGTAGCGTGGACGTGCGTCAAGCGGGCGATGTCGAAGCCGAACTCGCCACCCATCGCGAGCGGCTGCTGCGTTGGCTGCTGGACGATGCCCTGCCGCTGTGGTGGTCCGTGGGCGGAGATCATGCGGCCGGTGGCTTCCATGAGGCCATCGACCTCGCAGGCCGTCCGGTCCGGGCCGAGCGGCGGGCGCGGGTCCAGGCCCGGCAGATCTTCACCTACGCGGTCGGCGGCGAACTGGGCTGGACCGGGCCGTGGCGCGAGGCCGTGGCGCATGGCCTGGACTATTTCGTCGGGCGCTATCGCCGGCCCGATGGCCTGTTCTGGAATACCCTGAGTGTCACGGGCGAGCCGGTCGGGCCGGCGGCGCATCTCTATGAGCAGGCCTTCGCCTTGCTGGCCCTGGCGACAGCGTCCGGCGTCGCCAAGGCGCCCCCAGCCGCGGAAATCATCGCCGAAGCCATCGTGGAACGCCTGTACGCCGAGCGTCGCGGCGCCGCCGGGGGATTTACCGGCTTCCCCGATGAGCAGGTCTATCAATCGGATCCGCATATGCATCTGCTTGAGGCGGCCCTCGCCTGGGAGGGGATCGCGCCCGGCGGACCCTGGGGGCAACTGGCCGACGAGGTGGTCGAGCTTTGCCTCATCCGGTTCATCTCGCCGCGGCACGGCGCCCTGCTCGAATATTTCGACTCCACGTGGGCACCGGCTGCCGGCACGGCGGGCGATGCCATCTGGCCCGGCCATCAGTTCGAATGGGCGGGCCTGCTGGAGCGTTGGGCACTGGCGCGTGGCCGCGCCGACGCCCGGGCCGTCGCGCGGCGTCTCTACGATGTCGGCATGCGTCACGGCATCGACGCCAAGCGCGGGGTCGCCGTATTCGAACTCGCGGGTGACTTCTCGGTGCGTGAACCCAAGACGCGCCTGTGGGTCCAGACCGAGTGGCTAAAAGCGGCGCTGATCCTGGCCCAGTCGGAAAACGATCCGGAACGGCGGCGCAGCTATCTTGGCGACGCGGTCGCGGCCGCCAAGGCGCTCACGCTTTTCCTCGACGTGCCGGTGCGCGGGCTGTGGCGGGACAAGTTGCTGGACGACGGCACCTGGGTCGACGAGCCGGCGCCGGCAAGTTCCTTTTATCATGTCATCGATGCGCTGCGGGTGCTGGCGCAGAGTTCCCAGGCCCAGAGCGCCATCGTCGCAAAAGGATAGAAAGCCGTCATGTCGATCCTGTCTCGCCGCCACCTGATGGTGGCTTCCGCCGCCACGACGCTCGCAGCGCCCGGCCTGGCACGTGCCCAGGCCCCGACCCAGGCCTGGCCCGCCCGGCAGATCCGCGTGATCGCGCCCTATCCGCCGGGTGGCGGGGTCGACACGGTGACACGCGCTTTCTCGGAAAAGGTCGCGCCCAAGGTCGGGCAGACGCTGGTGGTCGACAACCAGCCCGGTGCCGGTGGGGTGATCGGCGGCGCGGCACTCGCCCGCAGCACGCCCGATGGCTACACGATCATGGTGGGCAGCATGGTCGACTATTCAATCGCGCCGTTCTTCCACCAGAACCTCACCTTCGACATGGCCAAGGACTTCGTACCGGTGCTCGAGATCAGCAACGGCACGGTCGGTGTCCTGGTGACGCCCAGTCTGCCGGTGAACAACGTCCAGGAGCTGATCGCGCTCGCCAAGAAGGAGCCGGGCCAGCTCTCCTATGCCTCCTCGGGCTTCGGCGGCCTGATCCATCTCAACTACGAGATGCTGAAGCAGATGACTGGCGCGGAGATGACCCACGTTCCCTATAAGGGCACGTCGTTCTTCCAGGCCGATCTCTACGAGGGCCGCGTGCAGGTCTCGATCGACAATGTGCTGGCCCACCTGCCTCACATCGCCTCGGGCAAGGTGCGGTGCCTGGCCGTCACGTCGAAGACGCGCTCGCCGCTGCTGCCGGACGTGCCGACCATGGCCGAGGCGGGCGTGCCCGGCTTCGAATCGGCCACCAACTACACGCTGTTCGTGCCCAAGGGCACGCCGGCCGAAATCATCGCCAGGCTGAACGCGGCCGGCAACGAGACCGTGAAGGACGCCGATTTCCGCGACCGCATGCTGAAGCTCGGCATCGTGCCGGTCGGCGGCAGCACGCAGGCCGAGGCCCAGGCGAAGATGGTCTCGGAGATGAAGCGCTGGGGCGACGTCATCCAGAAGGGCAACATCAAGCCGCAGTGAGTCTCCGGGTGCGCGTGTTCTACGGCTGGCGGGTGGTCGCGGCCTGCTTCGTCATTGCGGCCTTCGCCTGGGCTCTGGGGCTGTTCGGTTCCAGCGTCTATTTGCAGGCGGTGACGCAGGCCTACGGCTGGCCGGTGGCCGAGGTGGCGTCGGCGATCACGCTGTTCTTCCTGGTGAGCGCCGCCATCCAGCGCGTCGTCGGCCGCAGCATCGACCGCTGGGGGCCGCAGCCGATCCTGCTGCTGGGCACCGCCTGCATGTGCGGCGGTGTGGCGCTGATCGGCCAGGTTACGGTGACCTGGCAGCTCTATCCCTGCTTCGTCCTGCTCGGCATGGGCTGGTCGACACTGTCGATGACCGGCATCACGACCACGGTGGCGCCGTGGTTCGAGCGTCATCAGGGCCGGTCGATGACGCTCGCCATCATGGGGGCAAGTGTCGGCGCCATTGCCGGCGTGCCGCTGCTGCTGCTGGCCGTCGGGCGGCTCGGCCTGTCGCGTGGTCTGATCGTCGTCGGTATCGTTGCGGCGATCGTCCTGGCGCCGCTGATCTGGCGCGTGCTGCGCTTTCGCGGCCCCGGGGAGATCGGCCTGCAGCGCGATGGCGACCAACCGGCGGTGGCCGACCGTGGGCACGCTTTACCGACGCCGCCGATCGCCACCTCGGCGAACCGGCGCGTGCTGCTGTGGAGCGCCACCGCCGCCTTCGCGCTCGGTCTCACCGTGCAGATCGGCTTCATCACCCATCATGTGACCCTGGCGGAGCCGCTGCTCGGCATGGCGGGGGCGGGGCTGCTGGTGAGCGCCACCGGCGTGACCGCTTTCGTGGGCCGCCTGATCCTGGCGCGTATCGTCGACCGCGTGCGTGTGCGGCTGCTCGGCGGCCTCGTCATGGTGGCGCAGACGTCGGCGCTGCTCGCGATCGCGCTGTGGCCGACGGTGCCGGTGCTGATCGGCGCCAGCCTGGTCTACGGCTATGGCATCGGCCATGTGACCACGCTCGGCCCGGTGGTGGTGCGGCGCGAATTCGGGGCAGCCGCTTTCGGCGCGACCTACGGCACTGCCGCGACAGTGATCCAACTCACCTCGGCCTTCGGTCCGATGCTATTCGGTTTGCTGCGCGATGCCTTCGGCGGCTACGGGCCGGGCCTCGCCATCGCTGCAGCCATGACGCTCACCGGCTGTCTTGCCCTGCTGGTGGGCGGAGAAATCGGCAAAAGCGCCCGTCCGCCGGGCTGAGCGGTCTTACTTGCAGACCAGGGTCTCGGTCGGCGCCCTGCGGCTGCGGGTGATGCTGTAGGTGCCGGCGACGTACTTGTTCTTCGTCACCAGGCCGGTGACCTCGATCTGGCCACCCTTGCGGCAGCTGCGGTCGATCTGGGGTTCGACCAGCCCGACCTCGCAGCCCGACTTGTTGTCCACGAACAGGATGACGCCGACCTCCGAAATGTTCCGGATCGAGCCCGCGAGGGTCGCGCTCTGATTGTCGAGTTCGTCGCACAGGGCGTAGGCCGGCGCGGCTCCGAGGCCGACGAGGGCCGCGAGCGCCAGCGCGCCGATGGCCGATAATCTTGACATGTCGGTCGACGCTCCCGTGCCTGTCGCAGAAACGGCAGGATATCAACGAGCGGGCCGGACTGGCAATCCGACCTGTCGTCACAAGTTGCGTTGGGAGAAACATTCGGCCATCAATCAGAGATGGACATGCCTATCGTTTCTGCACGCACAGAGAATCTCGCAGAGCACGTCGATGTGCTGATCGTCGGTGCCGGACTTTCCGGCATCGGCGCCGCCTGGCATCTGCAGAAGAACTGCAAGGGCAAGAGCTACGCCATCGTCGAGGCGCGCGGGGCGAGCGGCGGCACGTGGGATCTCTTTCGCTATCCCGGCGTCAGGTCCGATTCCGACATGTACACGTTGGGCTACCGTTTCCGGCCGTGGAAGGACGCCAAGGCGATCGCCGACGGGCCGGCAATCCTGTCCTACATCCGCGAGGTGGCGAGCGATCACGGCATCGACCGTCACATCCGCTACCAGCATCGCGTGGTCGGAGCGTCGTGGTCGACGCCTGATGCGAAGTGGACGGTCGAACTGGAGCGCGGGCCGGACAAGGAGCGCGCCTTCATCTCGTGCGGCTTCCTGTGGATGTGCAGCGGCTACTATCGCTACGAGAAGGGCTACGTGCCGGAGTTCGCCGGCATCGACGGCTACAAGGGCAGGGTGGTGCATCCGCAGCACTGGCCCGAGGATCTCGACTACGCGGGCAAGAAAGTGGTCGTGATCGGCAGCGGCGCCACCGCCGTCACCGTGGTGCCGTCGATGGCGGAGCAGGCCCAGCACGTCACCATGCTGCAGCGCTCGCCGACCTACGTGGTGGCGCGTCCGGCCGAGGACCCGATCGCCAACAGGCTGAAACGCCGCCTGCCGCTGAAACTCGCCTACATGATCACGCGTTGGAAGAACGTGATGCTCGGCATGTATTTCTACCAGATGTGCAAGCGCAAGCCGGACAAGGTGAAGGGCCTGATCCTGGGCGGCGTGCGCCAGATGCTGGGACCGGACTACGACGTCGATAGGCATTTCACGCCGCGCTACAATCCGTGGGACCAGCGGCTCTGCCTGGTGCCCGACGCCGACCTGTTCCGCGCCATCCGCAAGAAGAAGGTGTCGGTGGTCACCGACCAGATCGAGAGCTTCACCGGGACGGGCATCAAGCTGAAGTCGGGGACCGAACTCGAGGCCGACATCGTCGTGATGGCGACCGGGCTGGTGCTGCAGCCGCTGGGCGGCGCGAAGCTCGTGGTCGATGGCAAACCGGTCGAGCCGCCCAAGACCCTGATCTACAAGGGCATGATGTATTCCGACGTGCCCAACCTCGCCTCGGTGTTCGGCTACACCAACGCCTCGTGGACGCTGAAGGCCGATCTCGTCTGCGAGTATGTCTGCCGGCTCTTGAACCACATGGATCGCAAGGGGTTCCGCCAGGCCACGCCGCGCAACAGCGACCCGACGCTCACCGAGGAGCCGTGGGTCAATTTTTCCTCGGGCTACATCCAGCGCGCGCTCGAACACCAGCCCAAGCAGGGCAGCAAGCGGCCGTGGAAGCTCTACCAGAACTACGTGCTCGATCTCCTGACGCTGCGCCACGGCTCGGTACGCGACAAGGCGATGGTGTTTTCGAAGTAGTCTGGCGCACTCCTAGCTATTGGAACGTGACGGTCACTGAGCCGAACGGCCCGAAGTCGGCGACAAAGGTCTCGCCCGGCTTGGGCGCCAGCATGCCGGTCAGCGTTCCCGTGCTCACCATCTGCCCGGCTTTCATGCCGACGCCGGTGCGCGAGAGTTCGTTGGCGAGCCAGGTGAGCGGCGCCATCGGATGATCGAGCGCCGCGCCTGCCGTGCCCTTGCGGCGCAGACGGCCGTTGGACGAGAGCGTTGCCTCCTGGCCCGCGATGTCATGGGTTTTCCAGTCGGCGATCGCAGGGCCGTAGATGATCGTGCCCGAGCCCGCGCCGTCGGCCAGGATGGCGGGCAGCGGCGGGAAGGCCGCGTCGTGGATGAAGCGGCACTCCGCCAGCTCGAGGCCGGGGTGCAATGAGACGACGGCTTCGGTGACCTCTTCCTGGCCATAAGGCTTTGCGCGAGGCGGCAGGTCGACACCGAGCTTGGCCTGGTACTCGACCTCGGGAATGGGGCTCGCGAGCTTGGCATGCACGATGGCCACGGGCGTCTCCTTCACGAAGAAGGTGCGGCCGTAGATCGGAGAATCGGTACGCAGCGCCTGCTGCATCTCGTCCTTGAAGGCCGCGATCTTCCAGCCACCGACCGCCCAACCCAGTTCCTCGGCGACCAGGGCGGCCACGCGATAAGCCGTGGCCTTGTCGGGCGGCACGAGATGCGGGGCGAGGCCGCTCTGCTGGCGGCCGTCGCGGCGAAGGGCGGCGAGGAGACGGGCGAGTTCCCGTTGCGCGGCGATGTCCATGGGTGTTCCTTAGCAGAAATCGGAGGAGCGGCGATGCGAAGCCAGGCTGAAAAAGGAAGGCTGTTCCGTGAGCTGCATTCACGGCCAGGCCTGTTGCTGCTGCCCAATCCGTGGGACGCCGGCACGGCGAAGCTGCTGGCGTCGCTGGGCTTCGAGGCGCTGGCCACCACCAGCCTCGGCATGTCGAACGCGCTCGGCCGCGCCGACGGCGACGGCTCGGTGAGCCGTGCCGAGCTGCTGGAGAATTGCCGCGTGATCGCGGCGGCCACCGATCTACCGGTCAATGCCGATCTCGAGAACGGCTATGCCGACGATCCGAAGGAGGCGGCCACCATCCTGCGCGACGCGGCGGCGGTCGGTATCTCGGGCGGTTCGCTGGAAGACTGGAGTGGTGAGCGCGTTTATGACTTCAACCATGCGGTCGAGCGGGTCGCGGCCGGCGTCGAGATGGCGCGCTCGCTGCCCGTGCCCTTCACCTTCACGGCGCGGGCCGACGGCCTGATCCGCGGCCAACCCGATCTCGACGACGCCATCAAGCGGCTGCAGGCGTTCGAGAAGGCGGGTGCCGATGTGCTCTATGCGCCGGGGTTGCGCGACCTCGCCAGCATGAAGACGGTCGTCGGCTCGGTCGGCAAGCCGCTGAACGTGGTGATGAGCGCGGGTGATCCCGACCTCACCGCCGAGCAGATCGCCGCGGTGGGCGTGAAACGCATCAGCGTCGGCGGCGCGCTGTCGCGGCTGGCGCTGGCCGCCTTCATGAAGGGCGCACGCGACATGAAGGGCGGAAATTTTACCTGGATGCGCGAGACGATGCCGAGCAAGGACCTGAAGGCGGTGTTCCGCGCGCGGTCCTAGGCCGCCGCGCGGTATTTTAGCCCGCTCAGCGCCTGGATCGGCTCGTCGCCGATCTGGCGCAGCAGCGAAGCGAGGTCGTAGTGGAAACCCTCGCTCAGCATCAGCCCGTCCCGGAAGCCGAGGACCACGACGAAGGGAATGACGACCGGCCGGCCGGTCGGCGCGATGCCGAGGAAGGGCCCGATATGCTTGCCGTGCCAGGTCGTCTCGCCGAGATAACCGCCGTCGTCGGTCCAGGCGGCGATTTGCCCGGGCTCGCGCTTTACCGTGACGTCGAAGGTGGTCCACCATTGCCTGTAGTGCGCGGCAGCACCTTCGCGGCCGTGCCAGACCTGGCCGGTGGCGTGGTCCTCGAAGCGGCACTCCGGATGCAGCGTGGCCAGCGTCGCTTCCAGGTTCTGGGCGTTCTCGGCCTCGACATGGCGGCGCACGAGGGCTGCGAGTTCTAGGTTCATGGGTCCGGCTCCTTTATAGTCGATGTCTGATAACATATAAGAAAGCTGATATGAGTCGCAAGATCACTATTCCCAAGGCGGGCGAGGGCAAGCGCGGGCCGGAGGGGCATCTGGGCTACCTGGTGCGGCAGGCCAACGTCGCGGTGCGGGCGGCCATGGAAAAGGCGCTGGCCGACATCGACGCCACGCCGGCGCAGTTCGCGGTATTGACCATGATCGTGGCCTATCCCGGCGTGTCAGGCGCCGAGCTGGCGCGGCTCACGTTCCTGACGCCGCAGACCATCAACGTGATCGTGCGCAACCTGGTACGCGGCGGGACGATCGAGAAGACCGCCCATGCCGTGCACGGCCGGGTGCTGCGGCTCACCGCGACGGCCAAGGGTCAGGCGCTGCTGAAACGCTGCCGCAGCAGGGTGCAGGAGGTCGAAGGCCGCATCGCGGGCCTCGCCGGCAAGGACGAGGAGAAGGCCGTGCGGCGCTGGCTGGTTGCCGTGGCCGAGGAGCTGGGCGGGCGCTAGGCCCAATCCTAAGCTAAAATCTTCTTTCGCTCCGGATCGACGGCGGCGCCGGCAATGCGCATCGCGGCGTGGCGCTGGGTGAAAGCCTCGATCTCGTAGTCGGCGTGGCCGGCTTCTTCCGCCGGCACGTAGCCGAACGCCACGGCCTTGCCGACCGTGTGGCCCCAGCCGGCGCTCGACGTCACGCCCAGTACCTTGCCGCCGCGGCGGATCGCCTCGCCGCCGTAGAGTTGTACGGGGGAGTCGACCAGAAGCGTGATCAGGCGGCGCTTCGGGCCCGCGGCCTTCGCCTTCTCGAGGGCGGTGCGGCCGATGAAGTCGCTGTTCTTCTTGAGCGACACGGCGAAGCCCAGGCCCGCCTCGTAGGGCGTGTAGTCGGGCGTGATGTCGGAGCCCCAGTAGAGATAGCGCTTCTCCAGGCGCAGCGAGTCGATGGCGCGATAGCCGGCGTCGGCCAGGCCGAACTCGCGGCCGGCGGCCGAAAGCTGCTCATAGACATGGGCCGCATATTCGGTCGGCAGATGAAGTTCCCAGCCCAGCTCGCCGAGATAGGTGACGCGGAGCGCCAGGACCGGCGCGTAGCCTATCCGCAGGTGGCGCGCCGTCATGTAGGGGAAGCCCTCGTTGCTGACGTCGCCGTCGGCCACCTTCTCAAGGATCTGGCGCGAAAGCGGGCCCGCGAGGTTGATCGTGGCGCGGGCCGAGGTGAGGTCCTGCAGCGTGACCGAGCCGTCGGCCGGCAGGTGCGCGCGGATCCAGCCGGTGTCGCGCACGCCGAAGGCCGAGCCGGTCACCATGTAGAAGCGGTTCTCGTCGAGGCGGACGAAGGTGAGGTCGGCTTCGATGCCGCCGCGCTCGTTGCAGAGCTGGGTGTAGACCAGCGAACCGGCCGGCTTGTCGAGGTCGTTGGCGGCAAGGCGCTGCAGCGCCGCGAACGCGCCGGGGCCGGATATTTCGTATTTCGAGAACGAGCTCTGGTCGATCAGCACGGCGCGCTCGCGAGCTGCCTTGCATTCGGCGGCGACCGGCCCGAACCAGTTGGGCCGGCTCTCGAAGGACGGCTTGTCGACCGCCTCGGTGCCGGCGGGCGCGAACCAATTGGGCCGCTCCCAGCCGAAGCGCGAACCGAACACGGCGTTCTTTGCCGCCAGCAGCGGATAGAGCGGCGAGCGCCGGCCGCCGCGTGCGCTGGTAAGCTCCTCGATCGGATAGTGGATCTGGTAGTAGCGCCAGTAGCTGTCGACGCTGCGCTCGGCGAGATATTTGGCGCTCATGTGATGGCTGCCGAAACGGCGGACGTCGAAGGCCCAGAGATCGAGGCCGGGCTCGCCCTCGACGATCCATTCGGCCATCGCCTTGCCGGCGCCGCCCGAGGCCGCGATGCCCGAGGTGAAGCCGCAGGCGAGGTAGAAATTATCGCGCTCCGGCGCCAGCCCCATGATCGGCTCGCCGTCGGGCGAGATCGGGATCGGCCCGTTGATCACCGTGCGGATGCCGAGTTCGTTCAGGATCGGCAGGCGCTCCGCGGCCGGCAGCAGGAAGGCTTCGAGCCGGTCCTGGTTGGCCTGGAACAGCTCGCGGCCAAAGGAGAAGGGAACACCCTTGCTGCCGAAGGTCGGCGTGCCCTGTTCCCAGCCGCCGACCGCCAGGGCGCCGGGTTCGGGCTTCAGATAGAAGATCCTGTCGGGATCGCGCAGCGTCGGCAGACCCTTGGGGATGGCGTCGCTCTTCTCGGTGATCATGTACTGATGCTCGACCGCGCCGGCCGGGACGTCGACGCCCGCCATTTTCGCAACGTCGCGCGCCCAGATGCCGGCGGCGTTGACCACGATCTCGCAGTCGATCGCGCCCTGGTCGGTGAGCACGCGTTTGATGCGCCGGTGGTCGAACTCGAACCCCGTCACAAGCACGCCCTCGACAATGCGCACGCCGCCCGCCCGCGCGCCCTTCGCGTACGCCATCGTGAGGCTGGAGGGCTCGACCGAGCCGTCGTTGGGCACGAACACCGCGCCCACGATGCCGTCGAGCGTGATCAGTGGGAATTTTTCCTGGGCTTCCTTGGGTGACAGCGTGTGCAGCTCGAAGTCGAAGCTGCGCGCCGTCGTTGCCATGCGCTTGAGCTCGCTCCAGCGCTCCTCGGAGGAGGCGAGGCGCAGGCTGCCGACCGGCTTCCATTCCGTCGCCTGGCCGGTCTCGGTTTCCAGCCGGCCATAGAGCTGGGCGCTGTATTGCATCAGGCGCGTGAGGTTGCGCTTGCTGCGGAGCTGCCCCACCAGGCCCGCGGCGTGCCAGGTCGAGCCGTGCGTCAGGCCGCTCTTCTCCAGCACGATGACATCGCGCTGGCCTGATTTGGCGAGGTGGTAGGCGATGGAGCAGCCGATGGCGCCACCGCCGATGATGACGATACGTGCTTGAGAGGGGATGCGGGCTTGAGCAGGAAGGGCCACTAGCGCAGTTCTCCGAGATACCAGTCGAGGAAGTGCGCCACGTTGCGTTCACGCACGAGTGAGTAGGGGCCGGGCGTGTAGGCGTGCGAACTGACGCCGGCCTGCTGGGCCTCGCAGATCTTCCAGTCCTGCTTGTTGGTGATGTCCCAGATCGGCAGCAGGCGATCGAGCGTGTAATCCTTGCCCTCTACCGCCTTCTCGTCGACCAGCCAGTAGCCGCGCACATGGGTTTCGTTCGGACCGATCGGCGTCAACCGCGCGGCGGCGGCGTAGTCGCAATTGGTGTGCTGCCAGAAATTGGGGAAGACGGTGGTGCGCAGAGTGCCCGAATCCCACTCCTTGATGTCGCCCATCAGGCAGGACAGCGGCTTGCCGTCCATGCTCTGGGTCACGAAGCCTTCCATCACCGGCGTGCGGTGGCAGCGGAAAGCAACGCCGGTCATGGTCGACATGGCGTCGCCCTCGTCGAGACCGAGCGCGCGGAAGCGGTCGTTGGCGCGCGCCACGATGGCGTCCATGCCGGGCTGCAACGTCGGATCGAGCATGGCGGCGTCACGCTGCACGTCGTAGGCGGCGGTGTTGTATTCCTTGTGGTTGGGCGGGCAGTGGTAGCACTCGCGGTTGTTCTCGAAGATGATCTTCCAGTTGGCCCTGACGATGTAGTCGGCCTGATGGGCGATCTTGGCGCGCTCGATGGCGTGCGGCTTCATCTTGTGGCGGATGGTGGCGAGTGCGGCGGAAAAATCCGGCGGCTGGTCGGCCAGCGAGATGAACAGGAGGCCGGCGGCGTTCTCGATCGCGACCGGTTTCAGCGACAGGCCTTCCTTGTCGACACCGAACTCGCGGCGCGTGTCGAGCACCAGCGCGCCGTCGAGTTCGTAGGTCCAGCGGTGATAGGGGCAGACCAGCCGGTGGGCATGTCCCGTCTCGGTGGCGCAGATCCGGGAGCCGCGATGGCGGCAGACGTTGTGGAAGGCGCGGATCTCGCCCTCCCGGCCGCGCACGACGATGATCGATTCAGTCCCCACGGCGTAGGTGAAGTAGTCGCCCGGCTTGGGGACCTGGAAGGCATAGCCGGCGAACAGCCAATGGCGGTGCTGGATGCGCGCCAGGTCGGCGGCGAAGACCTCCGGGGCCGTGTAAAACGCCCGTTCCAGTGGTCCGCCAGGCTTGTGCCGGGCGACCAGCTGGGCAATTTCCGGCGACATTGAATGACGCGCCGACAGCGCCGTGCCGTCCATTTGGCTCTCCTCTTGCTTGGGGAGACCGTAGCATGACGGCCTTGCTCATCCCCATCCCCATGTTAAGGTTTTGCGACGGATGGCGCTCTGGGGATAGGCGCTGTCATGGACGCGTCATGCGACGCGAGTAGCCAAGGCGACCGGGGCGTCGCCGGACGGGGAGATAAAAATGGGCAAGACTTCAATTCTGCGGCGTGTGGTGCTGGCCGGTGCGACCGTGCTGGCCGCCACCGGTTTCGGCGGCAGCGCCTGGGCACAAAAGACCAAGCTCACGGTTTACACCGCGATCGAGAACGAGCAGCTCGAGCCGTTCAAGAAGGCGTTCGAGGCCGACAATCCCACTATCGAAATCGCCTGGGTGCGCGATTCGACCGGCGTGGTGACGGCCAAGCTGATCGCCGAGAAGGATAATCCCCGCGCCGACGTGATCTGGGGCCTCGCCGCCTCGAGCATCGGCCTGTTCGCCAGCCTGGGCATGATCGAGCCCTATACGCCGGCCAACGCCGCGGCGCTAAAGCCGATGTTCAAGAGTGGCAAGAACCCCGAGACTTGGGTCGGCATGGACGCCTATCTCGCCGTGCTTTGCTTCAACACTGCCGAAGCCGAGAAGGGCAAGAAGGCCAAGCCCACGAGCTGGGCCGACCTCACCAAGCCCGAGTACAAGGACTCGATCGTCATGCCGAACCCGGCCTCGTCGGGCACCGGCTACCTCACGGTCGCGGGCTGGCTCACCATTATGGGTGAGGATGCGGGCTGGAAGTTCATGGACGCGCTGCACCAGAACGTGGCGCAGTACCTCCATTCCGGTTCGGCGCCCTGCGTGCAGGCCGCCAAAGGCGAGCGCCTGATGGGCATCGGCTTCGACATGCGCGGCGCCACCGAGAAGACCAAGGGCGCGCCGATCGACCTGATCGTGCCCAAGGAAGGCCTCGGCTGGGAGATGGAAGTCACGGCCATCATGAAGGGCACCAAGAACCTCGAGGCGGCCAAGAAGCTGGCGGACTACTCGTCGTCGCTCAAGGCCAACGAGATGTACGGCAAGTACTACGCCATCGTCGCCAACCCGACGGTCAAGTCGATGCCGGTCAACTACCCGCCCGACGGTGAGAAGATGATGGCCAAGATGGACGTCGAATGGATGGCCAAGAACCGCGAGCGCATCCTGGCGGAATGGACCAAGCGCTACGACGGCAAGTCCGCGCCGAAGGCCAAGTGACACGTCATTGTCGTCGCGGGCGGGGGGTAACCCCCGCCCCGGAGCTTAGCGAAGGATCCTTCGGCGTCACCTCAGGATGACAAGCTCCTCCTATCTCGAAGTTCGAGACCTCTCCAAGCGGTTCGGCGACTTCACCGCGCTCGGCAGCGTCTCGCTCGACGTTACCGAGGGTGAGTTCGTCTGCTTCCTCGGGCCCTCGGGCTGCGGCAAGACCACTTTGCTGCGCGCCATCGCCGGCCTCGATCCGCAGACCTCGGGCACGATCCGGCAGAAGGGCCGCGACGTGTCGGGTCTTCCACCGGCTCAGCGCGACTTCGGCATCGTCTTCCAGTCCTATGCCCTGTTCCCCAACCTGACGGTGGCCGACAACGTCGGCTACGGGCTGGTGAGCCGGCGTCAGGCGCGCGGGGCGATCGCCAAGCGCGTCGAGGAACTGCTGGCGATGGTGGGCCTGCCCGATTCGGGCCCGAAATACCCCGCCCAGCTCTCGGGTGGACAGCAGCAGCGCGTGGCGCTGGCGCGCGCACTTGCGACCTCGCCCGGCCTGCTGCTTCTCGACGAGCCGCTGTCGGCGCTCGACGCCCGCGTGCGGCTCAGGCTGCGTCACGAGATCAAGGCGCTGCAGCGTCGGCTCGGCGTCACCACCATCATGGTGACACACGACCAGGAAGAGGCGCTCACCATGGCTGACCGCATCGTGGTGATGAACCACGGGGCCATCGAGCAGGTGGGCTCGCCGCAGGAGATCTACCGCCGGCCGGCGACGGCCTTCGTGGCCGATTTCGTCGGCTCGATGAACTTCCTCGCGGGTACGCTCGAGACGCCGGAACGCGTCAAGATCGGCGGCCTCGTCTTCGCCTGCCCGATGCAGGATGGGCTCGCGCTCGGCACGAAGGTGCGCCTCAGCATCCGGCCCGAGGATGTCCGCGTGCGCGACCTGCCGGCCGATGTCGCCAACCGCGTGCCTGTCGAAGTGGCCGAACTCGACTTCGTCGGCGCCTTCTGCCGCGCCGCGTTGAAGGTGCGGACCGACGGCGACGTGGCCCTGGTGGCGGATTTTTCGAGCAACCTGATCCGCGACCTCGGCGTCGACATCGGCAGCCACCTCGACGTCGCCCTGCCGCCGGACCGGGTCAGGGTCTACGCGGCGTGAGGCGACCTCTGTGAGCCTTGCCGCGCCCACATCGAAGATTGCCCTGCGCATAAGCCTGTCGCGCGACGACTTGCTGATGCGCGTCGGGCTGGTGGCACTGGTGGGCGTGCTGCTGCTGATCGTCGCCCTGCCGCTGTGGGCGCTGCTCGCCAAGGGCTTCGAGGATCGCGATGGCCACTATGTCGGGCTGGCCAATTACATTTCGTATTTCTCGACGCCGGCGCTGTTCAACTCGGCGCTGAACAGCTTCCATGTCGCCGCGGTCTGCACCGCGATCGTCGTGCCAGCGGCCTTCATGTACGCCTACGCGCTGACCCGTACCGTGCTGCCGGGGAAATGGCTGTTCCAGGGCATCTCGCTGATCCCGATCTTTGCGCCCTCGCTGTTGCCCGGCCTGGCGCTGGTCTACCTGTTCGGCAACCAGGGTTTCTTCAAGGGTCTGATCGGCGGTTCGATCTACGGCTTCGACGGTATCGTGATCGCCCAGGTCTTCTACTGTTTTCCGCATGCCACCATGATCATGGTGACGGCGCTGGCGACCGCCGATGCCAGGCTCTACGAGGCCGCCGACGCGCTGGGCGCCTCCAAGATCCGCGTCTTTTTCACCGTCACGCTGCCCGGCGCCAAGTATGGCCTGATCAGCGCCGCGCTGGTGGTGTTCACCCTGGTGATCACCGACTTCGGCATCGCCAAGGTGATCGGCGGCAACTTCAATGTGCTGGCGACCGACGTTTACAAGCAGGTGATCGGCCAGCAGAACTTCTCGATGGGCGCCGTCGTCGGTATGGTGCTGCTGGCGCCGGCCGCACTCGCCTTCCTCGTCGATCGGCTGGTCCAGCGCAAGCAGGTGGCCTTGCTGACCGCCCGCGCCGTGCCATTGATCCCCAAACCCAAGTTCGGCCGCGACCTCTTCTTCACGGCGTTCTGCACCCTGGTGTCGGCGGGGATCCTCGCCATCCTCGGCATGGCCGCGTGGGGCTCGCTGATCAAATACTGGCCGTACAATCTCAGCCTGACGTTGGCCAACTACGAGTTCGCCAACTTCGACGCCAACGGCTGGGAATCCTACTTCAACTCGTTGCGCATGGCGGCGGGCACGGCGATCGTCGGCACGGCGCTGATGTTCGTGGGTGCCTGGCTGAACGAGAAGACCCGTGGCTTCGGCGTGATCCGCGGTATCGTACAGCTGCTTGCCTTCCTGCCGATGGCCGTCCCCGGCATCGTGCTGGGCCTGGGCTACATCTTCTTCTTCAACGCGCCCAACAATCCGCTCAACTTCCTCTACGCCACCATGGCGATCCTGGTGATCAACACGGTGGCGCATTTCTATACGGTGGGCCACCTCACGGCGACGACGGCGCTGAAGCAGATCGACCCCGAGTTCGAATCGGTCTCGGCCTCGCTGAAAGTGCCGATCTGGAAGACTTTTGGGCGCGTGACGGCGCCGATCTGCCTGCCCGCTATTCTCGACATCGCGATCTATCTGTTCGTGAACGCGATGACGACGGTGTCGTCGGTGATCTTCCTCTACGCCCCCGACACCAAGCTCGCCTCGGTGGCGGCAGTGAACATCGAGGAAGCCGGCACCACGGCCGCGGCGGCGGCGCTCTGCCTCGTGATCGTGGTAACGTCGGCCGCCGTGAAGGCTCTGCACCTCCTGGCCGACCGTTTCCTTCTCGGTCGCCTTCAGGCCTGGCGGAGGCGCTGAGCGGCCAGGGGAGAGAGCCCAGGGGAGAGATCCATGCAGATCGATCAATTCGCCGTCGCGGCGGGCCATGTTGTCGAGCTGGTCGGTGTGGTGGTGCTGGTCGCCGGTGCCGCGCTCGCGTGCGGTGTGTTTATGCTCCGGCTGTTGCGGCAGACGACTTTCGAGGCCGCCTACCAGGAGCTGCGCGCTGATCTCGGAAGGGCGATCCTGCTCGGCCTCGAATTCCTGGTGATCGCCGATATCATTTGCGCGGTGGCGGTCGAGCCCACTCTTCAGAACCTGGGCGTGCTGGCGGTCATCGTGGCGATCAGGACGTTGCTGAGCTTCGCCCTCGAGCTGGAGGTGAGCGGGCGCTGGCCGTGGCAGCGCGGGCGCGACCGGGCGAGCGGAGGAAATCCATGAAGCAGCTTCGTATTCCCGCCGTCTATATGCGCGGTGGCACCAGCAAGGGCGTGTTCTTCCTGGCCCACAACCTGCCGTCCGATCCGGCGGCGCGCGACCGGATCCTGCTGCGGGTGATCGGCAGCCCCGATCGCTACGGCAAGCATACCGACGGCATGGGCGGCGCCACCTCCAGCACCAGCAAGGTCGTGATCATCTCCCGGTCGG
>CANJHI010000106.1 GCA_947474005.1 Alphaproteobacteria bacterium
TGGCGCCCTGAGCCATCTTGATCTGTAAATCGTCGGAATTGACGAGCTATTCCGCCGTGAAGCCGAAGCGGCCAGACGCCCCATGCTTGATGGCCGAGCGCATCGAATCGCCGTTGGGCAGCGGCTTGAAACGGTCCGCCTCCTCGCCCCCCTCGCCGGTGTTCGACTTGCCGCCGATCCGGTTCATGGCGATGGCGAGCGTGGTGTGGGCCTCGCGGCTGATCGAGCCGAAGCTCATGGCGCCTGTCGCGAAGCGCTTGACGATATCGGCCGCGGGCTCGACCTCCTCGAGCGGGATCGCGGCGTCAGCCCACACGAAATCCATCAGGCCGCGGATAGTCAGCAGCCGCTCGCTCTGCTCGTTGATTGTGGCGGCGAAGGCCTTGTATTCCTCGGGCAGGTTGCCGCGCACGGCATGCTGCAGCCTGGCCACGCTCTGCGGCGTCCAGGCATGGTCCTCGCCGCGCAGCCTGAAGGCATAGTCGCCGCCCGCATCGAGCATGGTGCGATAGATCGGGTTGTCGCCATAGGCGTCGTGGTGACGGCGCACCGTCTCCTCGGCGATCTCGCTCCAGCCCGCGCCCTCGATCGTGGTCGCGGTGCCGGTGAAATACTTCTCGATGAAGCCCGAGTGCAGGCCGACGGCATCGAAGATCTGCGCGCCGCAGTAGGACTGGTAGGTCGAGATGCCCATTTTGGACATCACCTTCAGCAGGCCCTTGCCGACGCCCTTGATGTAGTTCTTCTGCACCTCGTAGGCCTTCAGCGGCAGGCCGTTCTGCACCCGCAGCTGTTCCAGCGTCTCGAAGGCGAGGTAGGGATTGATCGCCTCGGCGCCGTAGCCCGCCAGGCAGCAGAAATGATGGACCTCGCGCGCCTCGCCGGTCTCGATCACGAGGCCAGTCTGGGTGCGGAGCCCACGGCGGATCAGATAGTGGTGCACGGCCGCGGTCGCGAGCAGCGCCGGGATCGGCACGCGCTCGGCCGACACGGCGCGATCCGACAGGATCAGGATGTTGCGGTCCGCCAGCACGCAGTCGGTCGCCTCGACGCAGATCCGGTCGAGCGCCTTCTCGAGGCCAGCGGCACCCTCCGACGCGGGCCAGGTCGTGTCGATGGTGGCGGTGCGGAAGGCACCGTCGAGCAGCTCCTCGATCGAACGGATCTTCTCCAGCTCGGCGTTGGTGAGGACGGGCTGCGCCACTTCCAGCCGCTTGTGGGTGCCGGCATGGCGGCCGAGCAGGTTGGGCCGCGGGCCGATCATCGACACCAGCGACATCACCAGCTCCTCGCGGATCGGATCGATCGGCGGGTTGGTGACCTGGGCGAAGTTCTGCTTGAAATAATTGTAGAGCAGCTTGGGCTTCTTCGAGAGCACGGCGATCGGCGTGTCGACGCCCATCGAGCCGATCGGGTCGTCGGGCTCCTTGGACATCGGCTCGAGGAAGAAGTTGATGTCCTCCTGCGTGTAGCCGAAGGCCTGCTGGCGATCGAGCAGCGTGGTCGGATCGTTCGACGGCGCCGGCACCGTCGGCTCGGAGAGGTCGGACAGCTCCTCGAGCTTGTACTGCGTCTCCTTCAGCCATTCCTCGTAGGGCTCGGCCTCGGCCAGCGTCCGCTTCAGTTCCTCGTCCTCGACGATGCGGCCCTGCTCGAGATCGATCAGCAGCATCTTGCCGGGCTGCAGGCGCCACTTGCGCACGATCTTCGCGTCGGGAATCGGCAGCACTCCCGACTCGGACGACATCACCACCAGGTCGTCGTCGGTGACGATGAAACGTGCCGGGCGCAGCCCGTTGCGGTCGAGCGTGGCGCCGATCTGGCGGCCGTCGGTGAAGGCGATCGAGGCCGGGCCGTCCCACGGCTCCATCAGCGCGGCGTGGTATTCGTAGAAAGCCTTGCGCTTGCCATCCATCAGCGGATTGCCGGCCCAGGCCTCGGGGATCAGCATCATCATGGCGTGCGACAGCGAGTAGCCACCGGCGACCAGCAGTTCGAGCGCATTGTCGAGACAGGCGGTGTCGGACTGGCCGTGCGGGATGATCGGCCACATCTTGTCGAGGTCGGCACCGATGAGGTCCGACTCCATCGTGCGGCGCCGGGCATACATCCAGTTGACGTTGCCGCGCACCGTGTTGATCTCGCCGTTATGCGCGATGAAGCGGTAGGGATGCGCCAGCTTCCAAGACGGGAAGGTGTTGGTCGAGAAGCGCTGGTGCACGAGGCAGAGCGCCGACTCGGTGAGCGGATTGCGCAGATCGGCATAAAAGCTCTCGACCTGCGGCGCCAGCAGCAGGCCTTTGTAGACCACGGTGCGCGACGAGAAGGACGGCATGTAGAGCTGCGCCAAGCCAGGCAGCTTGTGCTTCTTCTCGAGGTCGGTGAGCGGGTTCTGGGTCTGCTTGCGGATCGCCAGGATCTTGCGCTCGAAGGCGTCCTGGTCGGCGACCTTGGCGCCGCGGCCGACGATCGCCATCTTGATCACCGGCATCTTCTCGATGACCGACTTGCCGAGCCCTGTGAGGTCGGTCGGCACGTCGCGCCAGCCGACCAGCTTCTGGCCCTCGACCCTGACGAAATGCTCCAGCCGCTTGACGGCGAATTTCCGTGCCGCCTCGTCCTGCGGAAGGAAGCACATGGCCACCGCATAGTGGCCAGGCTCGGGCAGGTCGACACCCTCCTTGCGCGCCCAGTCACGCAGCAGGGCGTCGGGGGTCTGTATCATGCAGCCTGCGCCGTCGCCCATCAGCGGGTCGGCGCCAACGGCGCCACGGTGGTCGAGATTGACCAGGATCTGCAGGCCCTGGCGCACGATATCGTGGGATTTCCGGCCCTTGATATCGGCCACAAAGCCGACGCCGCACGAGTCATGCTCGTTGCGCGGGTCGTACAGTCCCTGTTTCTCGGGCAATCCCATCGACTCTGTCCTGCTGGCGCGGAGGCAGCATCCCCCGGATGCGTCCGTTCCGGCATTATTAGCCCGGCTGCCGGTCCGAGCGAAAGCAATTGTTGCGGCGCGAAAAGCCGCAATAAGCTTACTCGACGCGCCTGAAATCCCTGGAAATCGCGACGCCGGCGGAAGTGACTTCGACGCCGGCGGCGGTGAGCTTGCTGGAGAGCCGCATCCTCCAGTTCGGGCGAAGTCCAGCTCTACTGCGCCGCATTGAAGCCGGGCAGCCGCTCGCGTAACGTGGACCGAGTTGGTTCAGGGGTGTTCGATGTCGGTCCGGTCTGTTCTTCGCCTGTCGGCTGTTGCCGCTGTCCTGTCGGTCGCGGGCGTTCTGGCCGCCTGCACCGGCCCCGGCGCGAGCGAGGCCTATACAGGACCGGGGTGGTATCTGGAGAAGCCGTATCTGATCGTCCTTGGCGGCCCGAAGGTCTTCGCCGGACCGTTTTCGTACGACAAGTGCGAGGAAGAGCGGATCAAGCAGGGACCCGAGACGGCCACCAGCCTGCTTTGCGTCAATCATCCCGGCAAGCCCAACAAGCCGTACGGCCTCTACTAGCGAAGCCCGCGCCGCATAGCGGCTGTAACAAAAATCGGCTAAGCCTGCCCCCGGGGTGGGGGCGATCAAGACGTGGCGGCAATTTCTTTTGAGAATGTGCGCAAGAGTTTCGGCGCCGTTGAAGTCCTGAAGGACGTCTCGCTAAATATCGCCGACGGCGAATTCCTGACGCTGCTGGGTCCCTCGGGCTGTGGCAAGTCCACCCTCCTGCGCATCGTCGCCGGCCTGGAGCGCAACGACTCGGGCTCGATCACCATCGGCAGCCGCCGCGTCGATGCCCTGCCCGCCCGCGACCGCGACATCGCCATGGTGTTCCAAAGCTACGCGCTCTATCCGCACATGACGGTGGCCGAGAACATCGGCCTGCCGCTCACCATGCGCCGCATGAATGCCTGGCAGCGCCTGCCCGGACTGGGCGCCCTCCTGCCCGGCACCCGGGCGGCGCGCAAAAGCGTCGACCAGGACGTGGCCGAGGCGGCGGCCGCCCTCGACATCGGCGCGCTGCTCCAGCGCAAGCCGTCTCAGCTTTCGGGGGGTCAGAAGCAGCGCGTGGCGCTGGGGCGCGCCATGGTCCGCCATCCCGCCGCCTTCCTGCTCGACGAGCCGCTCAGCAACCTCGACGCAAAGCTGCGGGTGCAGATGCGCGCCGAACTCACCGAACTGCAGCGTCGCCTCGGTGCCACGATGATCTACGTCACCCACGACCAGTCCGAGGCCATGACCATGTCGGATCGGGTCGCGGTCATGCTGGCGGGCAAGCTGCAGCAGGTGGCGCCGCCGCGGCAGCTCTACGACGATCCCGAGACGCTCGCCGTCGCCGAATTCGTCGGCAGCCCCAAGATCAATGTCCTGCCGGTTGAAGGCGGCTTTCACGCCGTGCGTCCCGAGGCGATGGAGGTCGTGGCCGCCGATGCCCCCGGCGCCATCGCCGGTCGCATCCGCCTGGTCGAGCATCTCGGCTCCGAAAGCCTGGTGCATGTCGAGGTGCCCGATGTGCCGCTGCCTCTGATCGCGCGGCTCGAAGCGATGAGCGCGCGCGATCCCAAACGCGGCGAGACCGTCGGGCTGCGGCCCCTGCCCGGTCGCGTGCTGAAATTCGATGCGGCCGGGAGACGGGTCCGTGACTGACGCCAATCCCGCCGACAATCCTGGCGAGCGCCGCGCGGCTTACGCGCTGGTCTCGCCGGCCTGGGTGGCGTTCGTGGTGCTGCTGGCCGGGCCCTCGCTGGCCGTCGTCGTGCTGTCGCTCACCGACTGGCAGCTCGGCGCACCGACCATGAACTTCATCGGCCTGGGCAACTACGAGCAGCTCTTTACCGATCGCGTGTTCTGGAAGTCTTTTACCAATACCTTCGTCTATTGCCTGGTGGTCGTGCCGGGCTCGGTGTTTCTGGGGCTCGGCCTCGCACTCCTGATCGAGGGCGCCACCTTCGGCCGTGCCTTCTATCGCGCGGCCTACTTCCTGCCGGTGACCTCGACCCTGATCGCCATGGCGGTGGTCTGGGAGTTCCTGCTGCATCCCAGTGTCGGGCTGATCAATATCGTGCTCGAACAGGTCGGCATCACTGGCGGCGACTGGCTGAAAAATCCCAGCCGCGCGCTGTTCACCCTGGCCGGCATCGGCATCTGGCAGTCGGCCGGGCTCAACATGGTGCTGTTCATGGCGGGCCTGAAGGCGATCCCGCCCGATCTCTACGAGGCGGCGGAGATCGACGGCGCTTCCTCCGTCTGGGAGCGCTTCCGCTGCGTCACCTGGCCGATGCTGGGGCCGGCGACGCTGTTCGTCACCGTGGTGTCGGGCATCCGCTCCTTCCAGGTCTTCGACACGGTCGAGGTGCTGACCAAGGGCGGCCCGAACAAGGCGACCGAGGTGCTGCTTTATACGATGTACACCGAGGCCTTCAATTTCTTCCGCACCGGCTACGGTGCCGCCATCACCGTGGTGTTTCTGGTGGTCGTGCTGGCGCTGACGCTCCTGCAGGTCAAGGCCGGCGAGAAAAGGACGCACTACGGATGAGACCCGGCGGTTCGATCCTGGGCCATGTGCTGCGGCACGCCGTCCTGCTCGCCGGGCTGGTGATCATGCTGATGCCGTTCGTCTGGATGATCTCGACGTCGCTAAAACCGCCGAACGAGATCTTCTCGACCAAGCTCAGCCTGCTCCCCACCAACTGGGCGGCGGTCGAGAACTACACCAAGGCCTTCACCAAGGTGCCGCTGCTGCGCTACCTGCTGAACGGTGTCATCGTGACCGGAGGCATCTTCTTCCTGCAGCTCGTCGTGGCGCTGCCGGCCGCCTATGCGTTGGCCAAGCTGCGCTTCAAGGGACGCGACATCCTGTTCACCATGGTGCTGGTCGGGCTGATGATCCCGGCCCAGGCGCCGGCCATTCCGCGCTATGTCATGCTCTACGAGATCGGCCTGCTCGACAGTTACGCCGCCCTCATCCTGCCCTTCGTCTTCTCGGCCTTCGGCATCTTCCTGATGCGGCAGTTTTTCAAGACCGTGCCCGACGACCTGATGCACGCCGCCCGCCTCGACGGATTGGGCGAGTTCGAGATCCTGTGGCGCATCATGCTGCCGCTGGCGATGCCCGCCATGCTGGCCTTTGGCGTGATCTCGATCGTCACTCACTGGAACGATTTCTTCTGGCCGCTGATCGTGATCCAGACCGGAGACCTCGCCACGCCCCCCCTCGGCACGCTATTCTTCCGCAACGAGGAGGCCGGCAGCGACTTCGGACCGCTGATGGCCGGCACCGTGGTGATCACCGCGCCGCTGGTCCTGCTCTTTCTTGCCGCGCAGCGACGCTTCATCGAGGGAGTTACGCTCAGCGGCATGAAGGGATGAAAGAAAACGGCAACATAGCCGTGTGATTGAGGGAACGTCTCAGGAGGGACAGAGAATGCGCAAGTTACTAGGCATGGCGGCACTTGCCGCCGCGTTCGTCGCGGGTCCCATGATGGGGTCCGCTGGGGCGCAAACGGAGATCGTCGTACAGTACGCCATCCCGGACATCTTCAAGGATGTCCACGAGGAGATCGCCAAGCAATTCATGGCGGCCAATCCGAACATCAAGGTGAAGTTCACCCAGCCGACCAAGGAATACGAGGACGCCACCCAGCAGGTGCTGCGCAACGCCGTCACCGGCCAATTGCCCGACGTCACCTACCAGGGCCTCAACCGCCAGCGCATCCTGGCCGACCGTGGCATCGCCCAGCCGCTCGACGGGCTGATCGCCGCCGAGAAGGACTGGGGCACCAAGGGCTATGACGGTGCGCTGCTGACGCTGGGCCAGGTCAAGGGCAAGCAGTACGGCATGGGCTTCTCGCTCTCCACGCCGATCATCTACTTCAACGCCGACCTGGTGAAGAAGGCCGGCGGCGATCCCGACAACTTCCCCAAGACCTGGGAAGGCATCTTTGCGCTGGCCAAGAAGATCAACGACCCGGCCAACAAGATCGCCGGCTTCCATTTCGACTGGGACATCACCGGCAACTGGATGTGGCAGGCGCTGGTCTTCTCCAACGGCGGCACCATGCTGACGCCTGATGAGAAGAAGGTGGCGTTCGACGGACCGGCCGGCAAGAAGGCGATCGAGACGCTCCGCCTGATGATGACCGACGGCACGATGCGCGACGTGAGCCAGGCACCCTCGCTGCAGGACTTCGTCTCCGGCCGCCTCGGCATCTGGGCGCACTCGACCTCGCGGCTGGGCGGCGTCACCAAGCAGAGCCAGGGCGTGTTCCCGCTCCGCACCGCGACCTTCCCGCTGGGCGCCGGCGCCGACTCGCGCCTGCCGGCCGGCGGCAATGTCGCCATGATGCTGGCCAAGGATCCGGCCAAGCAGAAGGCGGCGTGGGAATACATCAAGTTCGCCACCGGCCCGGTCGGCGCCACGATCATGGTCAAGGGCACCGGCTACTTCCCGGCCAATGCACTGCCGGCCAAGGACCCGAAGATGCTGGGCGACTTCTACGCCCAGAACCCCAACCACCGCGTCGCCATCGGCCAGCTCCCGAGCATGACCGCCTGGTACGCCTTCCCCGGCGAGAACGGCCTGAAGATCACCGACGTGATCAAGGACCACCTGCAGAGCGTCGTGAACGGCAGCGCCAAGCCGGACGAGGCCCTGAAGAAGATGACGGCCGACACGCAGGCACTTCTTCCCAAGTGACACGCTGAAAGCGTGTCATCCTGAGCGGAGCGAAGGATCCCTCGCTTCGCTCGGGATGACATCTGTACTGTAGGAACCATGCAAAAGTTCATTCACATCACCGACACCCATTTCGTGCCGCCGGGCAACCTGCTCTACGGCCTGAACCCGATCGACCGGTTGGCGCTTTGCGTTGCCGACGTGAATCGCAATCACGGCGATGCGGCTTTCGCGATCCTGACCGGCGACCTCGCCCACAAGGGCGAGTCGGAGGCCTATGCGGCGCTGAGGCGCGAACTCGACAGACTGGTGATCCCCTACCACCTGCTGGTCGGCAATCACGACGACCGCGCCAATTTCCATGCGACGTTCCCGGAGGCGAAGTTCGACGAGAACGGCTTCGTCCAATACACGCTAGACATGGGCGAAGGCGTGACCGGCGTCTGCCTCGACACCAACGAGCCCGGCAAGCCGTGGGGTACCTTCTGCGAGAAGCGCGGCGCCTGGCTAAAAGCCACGCTCGACCAGCTTGGAACCAGGCCGGTGATCATCTTCATCCACCATCCGCCCTTCAAGGTGCGGCTCAGGCGTATGGACGACATCTCACTGCTCGAGCCGCAGCATTTTATCAAGGCGATCGAGGGCCGGACCAACATCCGCCACATGTTCTTCGGCCATCTGCATCGGCCGATCGCCGGCGCCTGGCGCGGCATTCCGATCTCGACGCTCCGCGCCACCAGCCATCAGGTGGCGCTCGACTTCGTCATCGAAGGCCGGATCGCCGGCAGCCACGAGCCGCCAGCCTACGGCGTCTGCCTGCTCGAAGCCGACCAGATGATCGTGCACATGCACGACTACCTCGACCGGACGAACACCTTCCTGCTGTAAGAGCCCTCGACCCGCCCCACGGGCGGCGTTAGGCTTCCGGCATGACGTGCATCGTGCGCGCGTTCCTCGCCTTGTTGCTGATGCTGGCCGCGGCGCCGTCCTTTGCGCAGGCGTCCTGGCCGCAGAAACAGGTCCGCGTCATTGTCCCCTTCCCGGCGGGTGGATCGGCGGACACGCTCTGCCGCATCGTCGCCGAAACGCTCTCGGGCGCCTGGAACCAGCCGGTGATCGTCGACAACCGCGCCGGCGCCGGCGGCAATGTCGGGGCCGAGATCGCCTTTCGCGCCGAGCCCGACGGCTACACGCTGCTGTGCAGCCCGCCCGGCCCGCTCTCGATCAACCACAACCTCTACAAGACCCTGCCCTACGACTGGGCGAAGTTCGTGCCCATCGCCGTGCTGGCGGTCGTGCCCAACGTCATCACCGCCCGCAAGGACTTGGCCGCCAACACGGCGCAGGAGTTGATCGCCTATGCCAAGGCCAATCCCGGCAAGGTGACCTACGCCTCGCAGGGCAACGGCTCGACCTCGCACCTCTCGGCGCAGATGCTGGCGGCGATGGCGGGCATCGAAATGGTGCACGTGCCCTACAAGGGCGAGGGCCCGGCCCTGATCGACATCATCGCCGGCCGCGTCGATATCTTCATCGGCAACATCTCGGCAGCACTTCGGTTCGAGCAGGCCAAGCAGGTGAAATTCCTGGGCCTTGCCAGCAAGACTCGCAGCCCGGTTGCACCCGATGTGCCCGATGCCGCCGAGATCGGCCTGCCCGGCCTGATCGCCAGCGCCTGGTTTGCCCTGGTCGCGCCGCCCGGCACGCCCGAGGCCATCGTGCAGAAGATCAACGCCGATACGGCGGCGGCCCTGAAGCTGCCCGAAGTGCGCGCAAAATTCCTCGAACAGGGCGCTGAGCCACAGGGCCAGGGCACCGCCGCCACCGCGACTTTCATAAAAGAGGAAGAAGCGCGCTGGCGCGCCGTCATCAAGTCGGCCAACGTCACGCTGGAATATGAAGCCGGAGTAAAAGGCTGGAACAAGGGGAAGGTTCGCCATGGATACCCGCATCGACCCGACCGTCCACGAAGCCGCCACCATGCCGCACGGCCCCTGGCCCGAGGACTCGCTCGCCCGCGTGCCCTACTGGGTCTACCAGGACCAGGACGTCTATCGCCGCGAGCAGGAGCGCATCTTCGAGAGCAAGACCTGGAATTTCGTCTGCCTCGAAGTCGACATCGCCGACAAGGGCGACTACCGCACCAACGTTGTCGGTGGCATGCCGGTCATCGTGGTGCGTGCCGCGGAGGGCGGCATCAACTGTTTCGAGAACCGCTGCGCCCATCGCGGCGCGCTGATCGCCTTCGACGACGGCGGCAACGTCCAGAACAACTTCAAGTGCATCTATCACGCCTGGAGCTACGACCTCGCCGGCAATCTCAAGGGCATCGCCTTCGAGCGCGGCATCAACGGCCAGGGCGGCATGTCCAAGGATTTCCGCCGGGACGATTTCAGCCCAAGGAAGCTCCGCACCACCGTGCTGGGCGGCCTGGTGTTCGCCACGCTGTCGGACGAGACGCCGCCGATCGAGGAGTATCTCGGCGCCGAGATCACCGGCCGCGTGAAGCGCGTTCTCAATCGGCCGATCCGCGTCATGGGCCGCTTCAGCCAGCCGCTGCCCAACAACTGGAAACTCTACATGGAGAACGTCAAGGACACCTATCACGCGTCCTTGCTGCATCTGTTCTTCGCCACCTTCCGTATCACCCGGCTGACGCAGGCGGGTGGCGTGCTGGTAAGTCCCGACGGCGCGCACCATGCGAGCTACACCATCGGCAGCGAGGACGTGGCCGGCACCGAGGCGTTCAAGGAGAAGGACCTGCGCTCCGAGCGCGACGACTACAAGCTGGCCGATCCTTCGCTTTTGCAGCCGGTGCCGGAGTTCGGCGACAAGATCCAGCTGCAGATCCTGTCGATCTTTCCCAGCCTGGTGCTGCAGCAGATCCACAACTGCCTGGCCGTGCGTCAGGTCGTGCCCAAGGGCACCGACAAGATGGAGATTCTCTGGACCTATTTCGGCTTCGAGGATGATACGCCGGAGATGAATACGCTGAGGATGAAGCAGCAGAATCTTGTGGGGCCCGCCGGCTTCGTGTCGATGGAAGATGGCTGCGTAGGTGGCTTCGTGCAGCGCGGCATCGCCGCCGCCGGCGACAAGATCTCGGTGGTCGAGATGGGCGGAAACCAGGCCGAGAGCCAGGCGACGCGCGCCACCGAATCTTCCGTGCGCGGCTTCTGGAAGGCCTACCGCCGCTTCATGGGCTACTAGGGGTTACTAGGCATGGACGCGACGAAGCTGGTCGAACTGAACGCGGCCTACGCACGCGCCATCGACAACGAGAAGTTCGAGGAATGGCCAAAGCTGTTCCACGAGACCTGCATCTACAAGCTTACGACGGCGGAGAACATCGCCAAGGGCTACGAGGCCGGCATCATGTACGCCGACTCGCGCGCCATGCTCGAGGACCGCGTGTCGGCACTGCGCAAGGCCAACATCTACGAGCGCCATCGTTATCGCCACATCGTCGGTCTACCCGTGGTGCTGGGCCAGGTGAAGGACGTCGCCGATGTCGAGACGCCATTCCTGATCGTACGCATCATGCGCGACGGCGTCATGGATGTGTTCGCCACCGGCTGCTACCGCGACAAGGTAACGACCAACGACGATGGCGCCCTGCGCTTCGCCGAACGCATCGTGGTCTGCGACGGCGGCCGCTTCGACACGCTGGTTGCCATCCCCTTCTGAGCATGCGGATCGCCATTACCCTCGGCGACCCCAATGGCATCGGACCGGAGATCGCCATCAAGGCAGCGCTCGCGGCGCGCGGTAACATCCGGCCGCTGTTGGTCGGCGATGCCTTCGTCATCGAAGGCACGGCCGAGCGCCTGGGCGTCGACACGCCCGCCTTCGTCGATGCGGCGATCCTCGACCCGGCAGGCTACGCGCCCGGCACACTCGATCCACGCGCCGGCAAAGCGACGGTGGGCTACGCCGGGCGGCCGTGAAGCTCGCCCAGGATGGCAAGGTCGATGCAGTGATCGGCTGTCCGCATTCGGAGACGGCGGTGAACCGCGCCGGTATCAAGTTCAGCGGCTATCCCGGCCTCGTGGCCGACCTCACCGGCACGCCACGCGACCGCGCCTTCATGATGCTGACCGCCAAGGGCCTTTGCATCACCCACGCGACGCTGCATGAATCGGTCTCGCAGGCGTTGGCCCGCCTCTCCCCCGACCTCGTCGTGGCGGCAGCGCGCGCCACCGTCGCCACGGCCAAGAGACTGGGCATCGCCGCACCCAGCCTCGGTGTGTTCGGCATCAACCCTCACGCCGGCGAAGACGGGCTGTTCGGCGACGACGACGAGCGCATCACCAAGCCTGCCGTGGCGCGGCTAAAAGCCGAAGGCATCGCGGCCGACGGCCCGGTTGGCGCCGACCTGCTGCTGAGCCAGCGCAAGCATGATTTCTATCTCGCGATGTTCCATGACCAGGGCCATATCCCGATAAAACTGATCTCGCCCTTGCGCGCCTCGGCGCTGACCATCGGCGTGCCTGTGCTGTTCGCCTCGGTGGCGCACGGCTGCGCGTTCGACATCGCCGGCAAGGGCGTCGCCGATGCGACCGGCGTCATAGAAACCATGGAGCTGCTGGCGGGCGCTGCCTAGGCGGTCGCCGGACGTCGCGCCACGTAGGCGGTTCGCAGCCCCGGAACGAAGCCCATCGCCTCATAAAAAGCATGCACGCCGGGATCGGCACGACCGCTCTGCATCAATACGTGGTGGCAATCCATCGCCCAGGCGTGCTCGAGCGCCGCCTGCACCACGACCTTGCCGTAGCCGCGGCCGCGCAACTCGGGGTGCGAGAGGACGTTCTCCAGGACGCCGTGTCGCCGACCGCCACGCAGGAGATTGGGCGCCGTGATCAGCATGCAGGTGGCGCCAATACGCTCGCCATCGTCGGAGACGAAGACATGCAGGCCGGGCTGGACGAGGGTTTCCTGCCAGAGGCGCTCGGCGCGCTCGCGCGGCTGGGCGGCGGCGCTCACCTCCGACACGGCAAACAGCGCGAGCAGCGCCGGCAGATCGGTGGCGCGCGCGAGGCGGGCGACAGGCATGTGGTTACTTGTAGGATGACACCTCGATCAGGCTGCCGTCGGGGTCGCGGCAGTAGACCGATACGATTGTCCCCATCGCGCCGCGCTTCTCGGTCGGCCCCACCTCGATCGCGACGCCGCAGGCGCGCAGGTGGTCGGCTACTTCCTGCGGCGTGGCTTGGGTGAGAAAGCAGAGATCGTCGCTGCCCGGCGCCACCTGCCTGCCCGTGAACCACTGTTCCTGTGTCGCGGCGATAGGTCGGAGGTTGATCTTCTGCCGACCGAACTTCATGGAAATGACCGGCCCCCTTCCCGGCCCAGCGTCCCACACATCCCGCGTCATGCCGAGCACGCGCTGGTACCACGCGGCCGCGACCTCGACGTTCCGGACGTTGATGACGATATGGTCGATTGCGTCGACGACAACAGCCATGACTAGAGCCTCGTTACTTTTGCGTGAAGGACGGCCGAGCGGCCGCCGCGCACGGCGTCGAGGCAGCGGGCGATGGCGGCTTCGACGGCATCGGGCTCCGAGACCAGCTCGCCGTGCGCGCCGGCGGCTTCGGCCATCATGGCGAAGTTCATGTCGGGCGACAGGGTGGCGCCGTAGTCGCCGCCGGCCTTGGCCTCGCCGTCGGGATAGACGCGCAGGGTCGCTTCCTTCACCGCCGCCCAGCCGCTGTTGTCGAGCACGACCGTCAGCGCCGGCAGCTTGTATTGCCGCGACACGGAGAGCGTCGATTGCGGGTTGGAGAAGTAGAAAGTGCCGTCGCCCACGATCTGCACGACCGTCCGTTCGGGCATCGCAAGTTTCAGGCCGAGCGCCATGCCGCCGGAGAAGCCGAGGCCGCCGCCCGCCAGGCCAACCAGCGTGCCGGCCTGGGTGCGCGGCATCTGGGCGGACACCACCGGCCCGTTGCGGATCGCCTCGTTCAGCACGATGTCGGAAGGCGCCAGCGCCTTGGCAAGCGTAGCGCAGAGGAAATGCGGGTTGATCTGGCCCGCCACGCCGCGGTTGGTGGCCGCCTTGGCCGCCTGGTCGCGCCGCGCCTTGCCCTCTTCCGCGAGCGCCGCGACCCGCGCGGCAGCACGGGTCTTAAAGCCCGCATCGGCACGCGCCTTCAGGGCGGCCAGAAGATCGGCCAGGATGCGATGGCTGTCGCCCTGCAGGCGCAGGTTCCCCGGAAAAGTCCACATCGGGAAATTGCGCTTTTCCGGATCGACGTCGATATGCACCCACCAGGTCGCGGGATTGTCCGGCATGTCGCTCGGGATCCACGGCACGTCGACATCGACCAGCAGGCCGACGTCGGCCTCGGCGAGCGCCTTGGCCGGCATGAAACCGCCATGGCAGGGCGAATCGTGCGGCAGGTTCACGTAGAGCGGATTGAACTCGACGACCCGGATGCCGGCGAAACGCGCCAGCTCGTCGAGCACCGCAACGGTCGCATGATTGCGCCCGGCGTAGGCGGAGATCAGCAGCGGCCGCTCGGCGGCCAGAAGCTTCGTGGCGATGGCGTCGATCGACCCGGCGTCGAGGCCGCGCGCGGACACGGCGCCGAAGCGCTCCGCCGGGTACGAACGGATTTGACCTTCGGACCAGGTATCGGTCAGCGTCTCGCGCGGGAAGGTGAGATAGACCGGCCCTTTGGGATCGCTCTCCATCACCGTGTGGGCGCGGCGCAGCGCCTCCTTGGCGATCACTCCCGACGGCAGGTTATATTCCCATTTGGTGTAGGGCCGTACCACGCTTGCCTGGTCGAACGGCTCCTGCACGAAGTGCACATAGGTGTCGCGCGTGCCCAAAAGCTCGCCGCGCGTCGTGAAGGGCGCCTTGCCGGCCATCAGCAGCACGGGAATGCGCGCGCGGCAGAGATTGTGCAGCGCCATCGCCGAATTGGCGGTGCCGGCATCGACATGGACCATGACGCCCTGGCCGCGGCCGGTAGCGATGGTATAGCCCGCCGCCATGTGCACGGCGGTGTTCTCGTGCGGGCAGAGGATGGTCGCCGGCATCTCGCGGCCGGCGCGCTTGAACGAGGCCATGGCCTCGATCAGCGGCGCATGGTCGGTGCCGAAATTGCAGAACAGATAGTCGAAGCCGATCTCGTTCAGGCCTTCGAGGAAATAGTGTGCCGTCGAGTGCCGGGCTTCGTTGCTGTCCATATGTGCCTCACTCGACCTTGATGTTGGCCGTGGCCGCCACGGCTTTCCAGCGCGCGGCGTCGCGGGCGATCAGGGCGCGGTATTCGTCCGAGGTCGTGCTGCGCGGCTCGACGGCGATTCCGTCGAACGCGGTGCGCACCTCGGGGAGCGCAATCGTCTCGGCGATCGCCTTCTGCAGAAGCGCCACGATCTCCGGCGGCGTGCCGGCCGGCGCCACGATCCCGGTCCACAGCGAGATGTCCATGTCGGCAATGCCCGCCTCGGCCATGGTCGGCACATCGGGAAAGGTCGGATTGCGCCTGGTGGCGGTGAGCGCCAGCGGCCGCACCTTGCCGGCCTTGATCGGCCCGGCCATCGGCCCCGAATCCGCCACGGTCATCAGCACCTGGCCCGCCATCACCGCCTGCACGGCATCGCCGCTGCCGCGATAGGGGATGTGCTGGAACTTCGAGCCGGTGCGCTGGTTGAACAATTCGGCCGCGAGCTGGAACGGTGTGGCACTGGAAGCGTAGTTGGCGAGCTGCGGGTGGGCGCGGCCATAGTCGACCAGCTCGCGCACCGACTTGATAGGCTGCTCGGCGCCAACCGCGAGCAGCAGCGGAAACTCCGCCAGCAGCGAGACCGGCACGAAGTCGCGCACCGGATCATAAGGCAGCTTGGCATAGACCGCGGGATTGATGGTGAGCGGCCCGCTGGGCGCCACCAGCAGCGTGTAGCCATCGGGCGCGGCCTTGGCGACGAGTTCCGCCGCCACGATCGACTGCGCGCCCGGCTTGTTGTCGACGACGACGGGCTGACCGAGCTTCTCCTGCAACCTGGCCGCCACGATGCGGGCGATCAGGTCGTTGCCGCCGCCGGGCGTGTAGCCCACGACCAGGCGGATGGGCCTGGACGGGTAGGATTGCGCCGACGCCGATCCGGCGAACAGCACAGCAGCGCACAGGCCGAGGATGAGTCGCAGCATGATGGCGCGAAGACTAGGCCGGAAACGGGGAGAGGCACAGGGGGTCGAGGACGGCTATAAGCGCCCCCGATGGACTCGCTCCCCGTCGATGAAGCCCTGCCGCGCCTGATCGAGGCGCTGGCGGCACGCAATGCCGCCGTCCTGGTCGCCCCGCCCGGCGCCGGCAAGACGACGCGCGTGCCGCTGGCGCTGCTCGACGCGTCCTGGCTGAAGGGACGCAAGATCGTGATGCAAGAGCCGCGCCGCCTCGCCGCCCGCGCCGCCGCGCGCCGCATGGCCGCGACCTTGGGCGAGGCGGTGGGCGAGACCGTGGGCTATCGCGTGCGCTTCGACAGCAAGGTGGGCCCACGCACGCGCATCGAGGTGGTGACCGACGGCCTGTTCCTCCGGATGCTGCAGGACGACCCGTCGCTCGACGGCATCGGATGCGTGATCTTCGACGAATTGCACGAGCGCGGGCTGGACTCCGACCTGTCGTTCGCCCTGGTGCGCGAGGCGCAGACGGCGCTGCGCGAGGACCTGCGCGTGGTCGCCATGTCGGCGACGCTCGACCCTGGCCCTGTCGCGGAGCGGCTGGGCGGCGCTGCGCTGATCGAATCGGCCGGCCGCATGTTCCCGGTCGAGACCCGCCATCTCGACCGCGAGGCGGCGGGCCGGATCGAGGACACGGTGGCAGCGGCGATCCGGCGTGCGCTCGCCGAGGAGAGCGGCAGCGCCCTGGTGTTCCTGCCTGGCGTCGGCGAGATCCGCCGGGTCGAGGAGCGCCTGAGGGGCCTCGACCCCACCATCGACATCGCACCGCTCTATGGCGACCTCTCGCCCGCCGAGCAGGATCGCGCCATCGCCCCCTCACCTTCGGGACGACGCAAGGTCGTGCTCGCGACCTCGATCGCCGAAACCAGCCTCACCATCGAGGGCGTGCGCGTCGTGATCGATTCCGGCCTGATGCGGGTGCCGCGCTTCTCGCCGCGCTCGGGCATGACGCGGCTGGAGACGGTGCGCGTGAGCCAAGCCTCCGCCGACCAGCGCCGCGGCCGCGCCGGCCGGCTGGAGCCGGGTGTGTGCTATCGTCTGTGGACCGAGGAAGCGCAGCGCGGACTGCTGTCCTTCACGCCGCCTGAGATCCTCGATGCCGATCTGGCGCCGCTGGCCCTGGAGCTGGCGGCGTGGGGCGTGGCCGATGCCGCCAGCCTGCCGTGGCTCACCCTTCCCCCTGCAGCGGCGCTCGCGACGGCCCGTGCGCTTCTGGCCGACCTCGGCGCCATCGATGAAGCTGGCGCGATCACGCCGCACGGCCGTGCCATGGCGCGCCTCGGCCAGCATCCGCGCCTCGCCCATCTCGTCCTAAAAGGCCGCGAGCTGGGACAGGGCAAGGTCGCGGCCTTGCTGGTGGCCATTCTGGGCGAGCGTGATTTCCTGCGCCTGCCGCCGGGGCAACGCGACGTCGACTTGCGCCACAGGGTCGATATCGCCCTGTCGGGGAAGGCACCGCGGCAGATCCTCGAAGCGGCGCGTCGGCTGACGCAGGGTAAGGACTCCGGAGGCAAGCACTCCGGGGGCAGGGACTCCGACAGTTCCGTGACCGGTGCCCTGCTGGCGCTGGCCTACCCCGACCGCATCGGCCGCCGGCGCGCCGGCACGGCAGGACGCTATCTGCTGTCGGGCGGCCGCGGCGCCGTCCTGCCCGAGGGCGATCCTATGGGCAACGAGGAGTTCCTGGTCGTGGCCGAAACAGACGGCTCGACCCAGGACTCGCGCATCTTCCTGGCCGCGCCGATCACCGCCGCCGAGATCGAGGAACTCTACGCCGAGCGCATCGTGGCCGAAGAGGTCGTGCAGTGGAGCCCGCGCGATGGGGCCGTGCTCGCGCGCCGCCGCCGTCGGCTGGGCGCGATGGTGCTCGAGGACAAGCCGCTCGCCCGGCCCGATGCCGAAAAGCTCAGGGCGGCCATGCTCGACGGTGTCCGCCAGCTCGGCCTGGGCGCGCTGCCGTGGAGCGACGAGTTGTCGAAATGGCGGGAGCGCGTGGCCTTCATGCGTGCCCAGGACGAGAGTTGGCCCGATCTTTCCGACACGGCCTTGCTCACCACGCTCCCGGCGTGGCTGGGACCGTTCCTCGACAGTGTGTCGCGCCGCGACCACCTGGGGCGCATCGATCTCGCGGCGGCGCTCAAAGCGCTGGTGCCGTGGGACCGGCAGCGCGAGCTCGACCGGCTGGTGCCCAGCCATATCGAAGTACCAAGCGGGAGCCACGTGCCGGTCGACTACACCAACCCGGCCGAGCCTTCCCTCTCAGTGCGACTGCAGGAGATGTTTGGCCTCAGCGACACGCCGCGGATCGCCGGCGGCAAGGTGCCCCTCACCATCCATCTGCTGTCGCCGGCGCGGCGGCCGGTCCAGGTGACGCGCGACCTCGCGAGCTTCTGGGCCACCGGCTACAAGGCCGTGAAGGCGGAGCTGAAGGGGCGCTATCCCCGCCACTACTGGCCGGACGATCCGCTGGTCGCCGAACCGACCGCCCGGGTGAAGCCAAGGCCGCGGCGTTAAAACTACTTTTCCTCGACGAAACGGTCGAGCGTACGGCGGACCAGGGGCATCACGAAATACATGGTGAGCGCCGCGACGGCCCAGGAGATCATCCACGAGACCATCCAGTTGTTCACCATGCGCACGTCCCAGCCCAGCACGCGGTAGGTGGCGACACCCGACACCAGGAACGACATGAAAAACGTCGTGCAGATCGGCAGCGCGTATTTGTGATAGCGGGCGGGGAGTTTCTTCAA
>CANJHI010000107.1 GCA_947474005.1 Alphaproteobacteria bacterium
GAAAACACGAAGCGACGAAGACTGATTGACGCTCCGCGTCAATCAAAGCGCTTGCCAAGACATCGGCTAGCGTCAACTATCGATTCGATCGGCTGCCTCGTCTCATCCTGATTGTCGCGCCGTTCTCATCCTGATTGTCGCGCTACAGCCCTGAGATGCGTATACCGAAACAGCATGCGCACGTCGCGATGTCCGCTGATAAGCGCGACTTCGGGAACGGTCAGCCCGCGCTCGAAGAAGCGAGTGATAGCTTCGTGCCGCAGGTCGTGAAAGTGAAGATCGACAATGTAAGCGCGCTTGATGAGGCGCTTCCAAGCAAGCTTCACGGCTTCGTCACTGACGGGCAGCAATCTACCATAGTTGCTGCGAGGCAGACGCTCAATGACAGCGAGCGCAGGCGCAGCCAGCGGAACATTTCTCGGATGGCCGTTTTTCGTCATTTGAATGAGCAGCGTCCGCTTCTCAGGATCGAAGTGTTCCCAGCGAGCGCTCAGCAGCTCACCCCGCCGCATTCCGGTGTAGAGCGCAAGGCGGATGATGGGTTCGATGAGCGGATTGAGGCAACCACCGCAGGCCGCGAACAGGGCCGTTTCCTCTTCGGGCTTCAGTCGGCGGTTCCGCGCCAAGGGTGCCTTAGGCTTGCGGACATCGACAGTCGGGTTGACCGGGATCGGCACGCCCCATTCCTTGCGGGCGACTTCGAACACGTGCCGCAGAACCGTTAGGTGGCGAAGGAAGGTTCCCGCTCCTACCGTTGCAAGTCGTCTGTCGCGCCACTCCGCTATGACCCCTGTCCGAATCGTCGCCAGCGGCTCGGCTGCTATGGGGTCGCGAAGCATCAGGGACAGCATGTAGCGCTCAGCGGAGTAGGCTCTCTTTTTGGACGCAATCTGCGTTTCGTAGCGGCGGAGCAGGTCGCCTACCGTCTGGAGGCCGTAATCCATCGATGCAAGTTCGCCCCGGTCTGCCTTCGCTTCGGCGTTCCTGGCCCACGCCAAGGCGTCTACGCGCGTCAAAAACGACTTGCTGACGGGTCGCTGGCCTTTGCGCCTTACTTGGACCTGATACCGCGTCCCGCGCTTCCTGATCGTCGCCATAGTTAGTCTCGCTGTGACCCACGTGTGACAGCTCGACTTGCTCGGATTTTTCGAATTCTCTGCGGGTCGCCAAAAGCCTTGCGGCAGTTAGCTTAAAATTGGAGCGGGCGAAGGGATTCGAACCCTCGACCCCGACCTTGGCAAGGTCGTGCTCTACCCCTGAGCTACGCCCGCGCTCCGATCCGGCTGGGTAGGTGCCGGAAGGCGGTGGTGATAGGGGGTTTTCTCCGGCTTGGCAAGAGGCGGCACAAGCCCGCCCCGGAACCAGCGAAACCTCAGCGCATGGCCAGCAGGCGCTGCAGATATTTGCCGTATTCGCTCTCCCGGATCGGCTCGATCAGCCGTTCGAAGGCGCCGTTATCGATATAGCCCATGCGCCAGGCGACCTCCTCGGGGCTGCCGATCTGCAGGCCCTGGCGATCCTCCACCGTCTCGACGAACTGGGCCGCTTTCAAGAGGCTGGAGGGCGTGCCGGTGTCGAGCCAGGCATAGCCGCGGCCGAGCTTCTCGACGGTGAGGCGGCCCGCCTTCAGGTAGTGGGCATTGATGTCGCTGATCTCCAGTTCGCCGCGCGCCGAGCGCGGAATCTGCGTGGCGACATCGCAAACATCCGAATCGTAGAAATAGAGGCCGGTCACCGCCCAGTTCGAGCGCGGATTTTTCGGCTTCTCGACGATGCTGATCGGCTGGCCGGCGCCATCGAACTCGACCACGCCGTAGGCCTGCGGATCGGACACCCAGTAGGCGTAGATCATCGCGCCGCTGGCGTTGGCGCCGCGCTCGGCGACGGCTGCCAGCGAATCGCCGTAGAAGAGATTGTCGCCCAGGATCAGGCCGACGCGGCTGGAGCCGATGAAATCGCGGCCGATCAGGAAGACCTCGGCGATGCCGCCGGGCTTGGGCTGGGTGGCGTAGGAGATATTGAGGCCCCACTGGCCGCCGTCGCCGAACAGGCGGCGGTAGGTTTCGACATCCTGCGGATTGACGACCAGCAGGATGTCGCGGCACCCCGCCAGCATCATGGTCGTGAGCGGGTAATAGACCATCGGCTTGTTGTAGACCGGCAATAGCTGCTTGTTGGCAGCACGGGTCATGGGGTAGAGCCGCGTGCCGCTGCCGCCTGCCAGAACAATGCCCTTCATCCCGACACTCTAGACCGGTCCCATGCTCAGCCCGCAACAACTATTCGCCAGGCTCGAAGCCCTCGGCATCGCCCAGCACACCGTCGAGCACCCGCCGGTCTTCACCGTCGAGGAGGCCAAGGCGTTGCGCGGTAACCTGCCCGGCCACCACATCAAGAACCTCTTCCTGCGCAACAAGAAGGAGGAGATGTGGCTGGTGGTGGCGCTCGAGGATCGCGCCATCGACCTCAAGCGGCTGGGTGAGGTGCTGGGCGCGGGCAAGCTCTCGTTCGGCAGTCCTGACCGGCTTCGGCGCCATCTCGGGGTCGAGCCCGGCTCGGTGACGCCGTTCGCCCTGGTCAACGACGAGGGTCACCTCGTCCGGCTGGCGCTCGACCGGGCGTTGGCCGAGGGAGGCCCGGTGAATGCCCATCCGCTGGTCAACACCATGACCACGGCGATCGCGACGGCCGATCTGCTGCGGCTGTTCGAGGCCACCGGCCACGCGCCACGGTGGCTCGACTTTCCGGTCTAGTGTTATAATATAACAGGATGATCGGCCGCCTCCTGCTCGCGGCGGCGCTGCTGCTTGCCGTCGTTCCCGCCTCTGCCCAATCCCCACCCGGGTCGAAGATCAAGGTCGTCGCGACCTTTTCGATCCTGGGCGATCTCGTGAAGAACATCGGCGGCGAGCAGGTCGACTTGTCGACCCTGGTCGGCCCCGACACCGATGCCCACACCTATCAGCCCCGGCCGACCGACGCGCGCACCCTGGCTGCTGCCCAGGCGCTGGTCAGCAACGGGCTGGGGTTCGAGGGCTGGATCGACCGCCTGGCCAAGGCCGCGCCCTTCAAGGGCCGCGCCATCGTGGCCTCGACGGGAGCCGCCACGATCGCGGCCGGGCCTGCGCATGGCCATAGCCACGCCCACGGCCCTGACCCGCATTGCTGGCAGGACGTCGCCTACACCCGACGCTACGTCGCCAACATCGCACAAGGTCTTGCCGAGGCCGATCCGGCCAATGCCGCGGCCTACCGCGATCGCGCCGCGGCCTATGACAAGCAACTGGCCGAGCTCGACCAGTGGATCCGCACGGAGATCGGCAAGGTGCCGGCCGCGCAACGCAAGGCGATCACCGGACACGACTCGCTGCGCTATTTCTCGAAGGCCTATGGCGTGCAGTTCCTGGCGCCGCGCAGCTACAACACCGAGAGCGAGCCGTCGGCCAAGGACGTGGCGGCGCTGATCCGCCAGGTACGCGAGCAGCACATCAAGGCGCTGTTCGTCGAGAACATGACCAACCCCGGCATGGTCGAGCAGATCGCCCGCGAGTCGGGCGCTGTCGTGGGCGCCCGCCTCTACAGCGATGCGCTGTCGAAGCCGGACGGACCGGCCGCAACCTACGAGGCGATGATGCGCCACAACGTGACGGCGCTGGTCGCGGGGATGCTGAAGAATTGAGTCTTCCGGACCGCGGGCCTCCTCAGGGCGGAGTAGCCTCCGCCCTGAGGAGGCCCGCGGTCCGCAGGTCACGCCGCCGACACAGCCAACCCCGCCGCGCAGCGCGCGGCTTGCAGCGTGTTGAACATCAGGCAGGCCACGGTCATCGGGCCGACGCCACCCGGCACCGGCGTGAGATGGCCCGCCACCGGCAGGATTTCGGCGAAGGCCGCGTCGCCCACCAAGCGGGTCTTGCCGTCGGCCGTTGGAATGCGGTTGATGCCGACGTCGATCACCGCGGCGCCCGGCTTGATCCAGTCGCCACGCACGAACGCCGGCTTGCCGATGGCGGCAACGACGATATCGGCCTGGCGGCAGAGGCTGGCCAAGTCGCGCGTGCGCGAATGGGTGATCGTGACCGTGCAATCGAGGCGCAGAAGAAGCTGCGCCACCGGACGACCGACCAGGGTCGAGCGACCGATCACGATGGCATTCAATCCGGCCATCGAGCCCAGCGCATCCTGCAGCAGCATCGAGACGCCAAGCGGCGTGCAGGGCACGGGGAAATCCAGCGGCGCGCCTGCCGCGATCGAGCCCAGGCGCCCGACGTTGATGGGATGGAAGCCATCGACATCCTTGGCCGGATCGATGGCGAGCAGCACGCACGCGGTGTCGATGTGCTTGGGCAACGGGAGCTGAACCAGGATGCCGTTGATCGCGGGATCCGCATTGAGCGTCGCGATCAAGGCCAGCAGCTCGGCCTCCGCCGTCTCGGGACCGAGCCGGTGATCGAAGCTCGCCATGCCGAGTTCGGCCGCGAGCTTGCCCTTGCTGCGGACATAGACCTGGCTCGCAGGATCGGCGCCGACCAGGACCGTCGCCAGGCCCGGCTTCGGCGCACCGGTGGCCACGAGTTCCCTCACGCCCGCTGCCACACGCTGCTGCAAGCCGGCGGCAAAGGCTTTTCCGTCGATTAGCTTCGCAGTGGGCAGCTTCGCATCAGCCATGGTCTCGCATCCATTCGCTTATCTTGTCGGCGAGCGCCGCGGGCTCGCCGGAAATGCTAAAAACCTTGTCGCGCACGGACACCCCTCGCACGACATCGAAAGTCGATCGGGGCAGATGCCATTCGGCGGCGAGCAGTGCCACCACGGCGGCATTGGCCTTGCCGTCCTCGGCCGGTGCCGTCACCGCGACCTTGAGCGCCCCTGCGGTGGAGCATTCGAGCGCCGCGCGCCGCGCCCGCGGCTGCGCGCGCAGGGCTATGGTCACGCCCCGTACGGTGCGGCGCAGGAAGGCGGGATCTGCCACGGTGGCAGATTAGCGTATGAGCGCCGGCCAGACGTATTCCCAGAGCAGGCTGCGAATGAAGAACAGGCCGAGCAGCAGGATGACGGGCGAGATATCGACGCCACCGAGGTTGGGCAGGATGCTGCGGATCGGGCGCAGCACCGGCTCGGTCAGGCGATAGAGGACGTCGACCACCATCCGGATGAATTTGTTGCTGACGTTGACGACTCCGAACGCCACCAGCCAGCTCATGATCGCACCCGCAATCACGATCCAGGTGTAGATGTCGATCACCTTGTCGATCAGCACCGCTAGCGACAGCATCGCGTCCCCGCCCTAAAAATACCGGCTGGCCGCCGGACGCGCGCACCCTACTCGGCAGGGATCGCCGATCACAAGTCTATTTGAAGTTTGGCCTATTTCAGGTTCGCGACAGGGTGAGTTCGACACTGCCGATCCGGATCGCGCGCGCCGCGCTGATGTCGCGCGGTCCGTGCTCGGGCAACAGGCGGGCGCCATCGATGAAAGTCCCGCCGGGGCTGCCCAGGTCTTCCAGGCCCAACCGTCCGCTCGCCGTCAGCAGGCGGGCATGGGGCGTGCCGACCGACGGGTCGGGCAGGGAAAGGTCCGACAGCTGGGCGCCGGGTGCACCGGTGATCAAATAGCGCCCCGCAGCCCCATCGACGACCAGCGTCACGACAGCACCGCCGGCAACCGGGCCGGCGAGCTGCCAGCCGCGCTTGTCGGCCAGCGCCATCGCCGGCGCCGCCAGGGCGCGCGGTGCCGCGACAGGAGGCGCTCCAGGTGGCCTCGGCCCTCCAGAGGAGGTGGCGCCCGCGGTGGGTTCATCGCGCGGCCAGCGCATGAAGGCGAAAATCCACAACAGGACCAGCGGCACGATCGTGCCGACGCCCGTCAGTGTCAGCAGGATGGCGCCCAGGCCAGTCCAGCCCGGCAGGCCCGCCTTCTCGACGATGCGCCACGCCATCCAGGCCGCCAGGATCGTCCCGATGACGGCAAACGCACCGGTGAGGCCGAAGAAGCCCATCAGGGCTGCGATCTCGACGCCCATCACTCTAGCGCCGCGCCGGCGAGGCTTCGCCGTTGGGCCAGGTGCTGAAGGCGAGCACCGCCATGACGATGAACGAGCCGATCAACGGCACGAGATGGAACAGCGACAGCGCACCGGAAAAGCCCGCCCTCGTGCAAATCCGCCAGGTCGGAATGATCAGCACCAGCGCCACGAGCAGGTGCAGCAACAGGATTCCGAACAGCAGGAACGAGCCAAGTCCGAAGATCCAGGCCACCCAAGGCTCCATGGTCAGACGAGCGCCACGACTTCGATCTCGACCATCACGTCGCGTGGCAGGCGCGCCACCTCGACCGTCGAGCGTGCCGGCGGATTGGCGCCGAAATATTCCGGCCGGCCATAGACCTCGTTCATGGCGACGAAGCTGTCCATGCTCTTCAGGAAGACCGTGGTCTTGACCGAGCGGTCGAGATCGCTGCCGGCGGCCTTCAGGACGGCGCGCAGGTTCTTGAGGACCTGGTGCGTCTGTTCGGCGATGCCGCCCGCGATGAGGTCGCCGGTGGCCGGATCGAGCGGAATCTGGCCCGCGCAGAAGACCATGCCGTTGGCCACGATCGCCTGCGAGTAAGGTCCGAGTGCCTTGGGAGCCGCGTCGGTCTGAACCGCCTTCTTGTCGTTTGCCACTGGTTTACCTCTCCATCGAAAATGCCGGCTGGACGCTAACATAGACCGGTTTGCTTGACAGGTGCCCCGGCAACCATTATCCGCGCGGTTCTCTGGGTCGGAGGGGGCTGTAGCTCAGCTGGGAGAGCGCCTCGTTCGCAATGAGGAGGTCAGGGGTTCGATCCCCCTCAGCTCCACCAACCACCTTGACCCGCTTCTTTCGCCGCATTCACTGGTTTGCCGCGCGTCGTCGCGGCACTATTGCAGTCGATGCGCGGACGCAAACAACCCCTGCCCGGCGATCTCGGCCTCTCGGCCGAGGAAGGCCGCGTTCTCGCCGCGTTGCGCACGCCGCAGCGCGTGCAGGAGTTCGTCGCGGGCCTGCGTGCCAATTTCGAGCAGGACGGCGATACCCTGCGGTCGGTGCGCGGCGTGCTGCGCCACCGCAAGGCGCATTGCATCGAAGCGGCCTTCGTCGCCGCCTGTGCGCTCTGGCTGCACGGCGAGCCGCCTCTGCTCATGGACCTGACGGCCGCCAAGGGCGATTCCGACCATGTCGTGGCCCTGTTCCGCCGCGACGGCTGCTGGGGCGCGATCTCCAAGAGCAACCATGCCTGGCTGCGCTGGCGCGATCCCGTCTATCGCAGCCTGCGCGAACTCGCGATGTCGTACTTCCACGAATACTTCAACAACGGCCGCAAGACGTTGCGCACTTATTCGGCGTCGGTCGACCTGCGCCGCTTTCCGGCCGGCACCTGGATCACCAACGAGGAGAATTGCTGGGATGTCGGCGCCGCCGTCGACGACGCGCGGCACTATCGGCTGATCGCACCGGCTCAGATGCGCTGGCTCATGGCGCCCGATGCCACCGTGATGCGCGCCGACAACCTGCTTCAATACGAAAGCCGCGACCGCAAGACGGCCCGAAAATACTGAGGAGCGCCCCGATGAAACGAGCGATCTCGATCCTGCTGCTGGTTCTGCTGGGCGCTGCACCTGCCGTCGCTCAGATCCCCGCCGAGTGGCAGTCCGCCGCGCAAGCCGTGATCGGCGAGCAGGAACGCGACATGCCGCAGGCCGCCGCCAAGCCGTGGGGGCCGGAACTCACGCAGGGCTGGAACCTCGCGCGCGCCTGGCGCCGGCACAACAACGGCAACATCGAGATCATCCTCGCTGAATACCTGATGTTCGTCGCACTGTGCCGCCGCGGCTGCGCCAACAGCACGATCGACGGCCAGGGCTATGTCGGCGTGGCCGAACAGGCGAAGGCGCTGCGCAACCAGAACGGCGGTGCCTATGCGATGGCCTCCGCCGCGCACGCCTGGCTCGCAGCCCTGCCCGATCCCAGCGGTGCCGCGCAGAAGAATGCGGCGCTCTGGGAGAAGGACCTCGACGTGGCGGCGGCCGATTACGCCACCAGCAACATCTACGCGCTGGCCTGGCTGCTCGCCCGCAACCGGCCGACGCCCACCGAGCAGGCCGAGACATTCGCCCGGTTCGCGATCTTCGTGCAGGGCAAGGCGTGGATCGGCGCGCGCTGCCTCGACATTTCGAAAGTGGCGACGGTGCTCGATGCGCCGCCTCGGATCGACGCCTGCAAGTGAGACCGGGCAAATAAAAAGGGGGCGCCCGGCGCCCCCTTTTCGATTCTCGAGGAACGACCGCTACTCGGCGGCGATCGCGTCCTGCACGAACTTCTTCTTGTCGAAGTCGTCGGCGACCTTGAGATCGTTGCCGATCAGCTGGTTGATGTCGATCTTGGCGTATTCCATCACGCCCATGTCGCCCAGCGCCTTCTGCACCTTGGGTCCGAACAGGCCGATCTCCTTGAGGATCGGCACGATGCGGGTGAAGAGCCTGGAGCGGAACGACTGCATGGCGCCCGAGTTGTAGGCATGCTCCATGAGCTTATCGACCGGCAGGCCCGACCGCATCCAGACCTCGGCCTGGTTGAAGCGGTCGCGCATGAAGTAGAGCGCCTCGACCACGAACTCCTCGCGCTCGGCACGCTCGGCATCGGAGAGATGCGGGTAGTATTCGCGCAGCGCCATGCGGCCGAACGTGACGTGACGGGCTTCGTCCTGCATCACGTAGGCGTTGACCGCGCCGGCGAGGTTATTCTTGGCGGTGTCGCGAATGCGCTGGAAAGCGGCGAGCGCCAGGCCCTCGATCAGCACCTGCATGCCGAGATAGGTCATGTCCCAGCGGCGGTCGGTCAGCGTCTGCTCGAGGAGCTGTTTTAGCGACGGCGTGATCGGGTAGGCGCACTTGAACTTTTCGTGGATCAGCCGCTTGTAGCTTTCGACGTGGCGGGCCTCGTCCATCACCTGTGTGGCGGCGTAGAACTTGGCGTTCATGTCGGGCACGGTGTTGACGATCTTGGCGGTCGCGATCAGCGCGCCCTGCTCGCCGTGCATGAACTGGCAGATCGAATGGCACTGCAGGTTGAAGCGCAGCCAGTCCTTTTCCTTCTCGGTCATCTTGTCCCAGAAGGGCGAGCCGTAGATCGGGATCGACTCGTCGGCCATGCCCATCGGATTGCCTTCGTACAGCTCCTGCGTCCAGTCGATGCGCGTGGTGGTGTCCCACTGCTGCTGCTTGCCCTTTTCATAGAGGTTCAGCAGGTCGGCCGAGCCATCATCGTATTCCCAGTTGAAGGAAATTTCCGTGGCGCCATCGAATTTCCAGCCCGTCGTTTCGACCGGCAGCGCATAAATCTTCTGTGTGCTCATGTGTCTCTTGCCTCCTGACGCTGAAAGCGGTCCCATCCCGGGTGGCCGGAGCGGCGAACATGACGCTCCGTTCATTTTTCTGGGCGGAAACTATCACAGTCTGTTAGAGAGTCCCACCCGGAAAATCGCACGATCAATGAACGCGGATTTACCCATGGCTTATCATCAGCTGCGCATCGCCAAAATCGTCCAGGAGACGCCTGATGCGCGCTCCTTCGTCTTCGAGGTCCCGGCCGACCTGGCCGAGAAATTCCGCTACCGGGCCGGGCAATTCCTGACCTTCCGAGTGCCCTTCGCCGACGGCGCCTTCAATCGCTGCTACTCGCTGTCCAGCGCCCCGGAGTCCGACGGCCTTCCCAAGGTCACCGTCAAACGGGTGGCTGGCGGCAAGGGCTCGAACTGGTTTCACGATGCCCTGAAGGAAGGCGCCACCCTGGAGGTATTGCCACCAGCCGGCCGCTTCGTGCTGGGCGACGGTGACGCGCCCCTGCTGCTGTTCGGCGGCGGCAGCGGCATCACGCCGATGATGGCGCTGATCAAGAGCGCGCTCAAAAGCAGCAAGCGCCGGATGCGCCTGTTCTATGCCAACCGCGACAAGGCCTCGATCATCTTCGACGCCGAGTTCGAGGCGCTGATGAAGGCCAATCCCGGCCGCCTGGAAGTGATCCACCATCTCGATGCGACGCAGGGCTTCGCCAAACCCGAGGACATCGCGACCGCGCTGAAAGGCTTCGAGGATGCCGAGGCCTATCTCTGCGGGCCGGGTCCGTTCATGAACATGGTCGACAGCGCGCTGCTGGCTTCGGGCATGCCGCACCAGCGGATCCATATCGAGCGCTTCGAGGCGTCGGGCAACGACGCCGTGCCGGTCGAGCCGTCGGAAGGCGAAGTGATCCCCACGCACATCACCATTCACTTCGAGGGCAAAGTCCACAAGGTGCCCTACCAGAAGGGCCAGACCATCCTGGTGGCGGCGCGTGCCGCCGGCCTCAATCCGCTGTCCTCATGCGAGGAAGGCTTCTGCGCCTCGTGCGCGGCCAAGCGCGTCAAGGGCAAGGTGGTGATGGCCAACAACGACATCTACACCGCCGACGATATCGCCAATAACTGGATCCTGACTTGCCAAGGCCATTGCTTCGGCGCCGAAGTCGAGATCACCTACGACGTGGTGTAGCCATTCGCATCAGACCCATCGCGCAAGCGACGATCCTGACGATCGTCGCGGGCATCGCCGATGCGGTGGGCTTCATCACCATGGGCGGTGTTTTCGCCGCCAACATGACGGGCAACACCGTGCTGGCCGGCATCGCCGTCGCCCAGGGCAACCACGTCGGCGCCTGGCACCATTTCGCGCCCCTGCTCGCCTTCTTCCTCGGTGCCATGCTGGCGCGTGTGCTGCTGCGCGTGCTGAAGGCGCCGACGGCCGGCATCCTCCTCGAGGCGGCCCTGATCGCCAGCGTCGGCTTCGTCGATATCGGCACCGAACCTACGGTGCTAGTGGTGGCGCTTGCGATGGGGCTGCAAGCCTCTTCAATCACGACCTTCGCCGGCAACGCCGTGAGCACCGTGGTGGTCACCAGCACGCTGGCACGCACAGCCGACACCGCGGTCGACCGCCTGTGGCCCGGCGCCGGAAAGACTCCGGCAGCGGCACTGAACACACAACTCCTGCCGCTCACCTGGGTCGGCTATGTCGTGGGCGCGATCGTGGGTGCCTTGCTGGTGGGCGTGATGACCTATCCGCTGGTCGTGCCGGCGGTCCTGCTGCTGTCGGTGCTGCTGCTGAAGGACGACTCTGCATCGCCTTCGTGACGACGATCACCGAGGGGGCGATCTATTTCTGCTTGCTCGGCGCGCCGGCCGCCAGTTCCCGCGCCTTGGCCTCGAACACGGCAAAGCGCTGCGCAAGAGCCTTCAGCTCAGTGGTTTTTTCCGCCTCGGAGAGGAACGAGTAGCGGATGCTGTTGAAGACCGTCTCCTTGAGCGCATCGTAACTGGGCTTGTAACGGCTGGCGTAGAGCACGTACTCACCAGACAGGTTGTTGCGCGAGACGCCAGCGTCGTCGGTGGAGATCACGAAGGGCACGCCCTGCTGGCGGTAGACCTGCACCGGATGGGCCTCGTTCTTCACCCCCAGGATGAACGCATTGCTGGAGAGGTTGATTTCGACGACCACCCGGCGCTCGCGCATCGTGCGCAGTAGGCCAACAGCGTCGCGCTCGTACACGATATCCACGCCATGGCCGATGCGTTCGGCACCGGCAACTTCAATGGCCTCGCGGATATGGCTTTGCAGGCCCTCCGGCGGCACCATGCCGAGGGTGAGTTCACCGGCGTGCAGGGCCAGCCGCACGTCGGGGTATTGCCGCTTCAAAAAAGCGAACATGCGCATGTGCAGGCTGTAGTCGCGCATCGCCACAATGCCGTTCTCGGGGCCCACGATATTCACCGCCACCACGCGGCGGCGGGCGTTGACGGCGGCGAACGCCGAGTACAGGCCGGCGAACACATTGGCCGGCGCCTCGCTGCGCACCACATAGGCCTGATAGCGCATCTTGAACGCGCCATCGTCGATGCCGGCCGCGGCCGCATCGACACTGTCGAGGTAGTTGGCAACCCCCTTGGCCGTGGCCGCGTCGCTGATCAGAAATTCGTAGAAGGGGGCTAGCGCGGCATCCACCTGGGCCTGGCCCGCGTTGGCCGGCAATTCATTGATTTCCTTGGACAGTGCCGGGTTGCCGGGCGCGGGTGCGCTCTGCAGCATGGTCTCGATGTACTGCACATTTTCCGCGATCGCGCGGATCTTCAGGTCGCGCAGTCCCTGGTTATAGTCGAGGTCGGAGAAGGCGCCGAAATAGCCGAAGGTGTCGAAGAAGTGCTCATCCGGCGCCACCTGCTGCTGCGAGTGGTTCCGGTAGTCCTTGTCGGACCAGCGCGACAACAGTTCGCGATAGAAGACTTCGTGGGAGGGCGCGCGCACCTGGTCGACGTCCAGGCACAGGGCACGTGCGGCGGCATTCAGGCCGCCCGGCTTCATCTCGATGCGAAACTTGGCGGCCTTGAGCTCGGCATCGTCGGCGCGATAGATGCAGAAGGCCTTCTGCTTCACCCAGTCGAGAAAGGTCTCGACGTAGATCGCGCCGGAATAGTGGTGATGCAGGTCGCTGCCCTTGGGCATCATGGTCATCAGGAGGGTGAGGGCCGCCAGGTTGGGGCTCGGGCCGGCGATCAGGCTGTCATAGTATTGCCGGGTCGCCTGGCCGTCGGCCTTGGGAGGTGCCGCCTGCGCGAAAGCCGGTGCGCCGAAGGTGAGCGCCGTCGCAATCGCGCACAGCAGGATCGGCACGATCGCCTTTTTCATGTTTTGCCCCGTCCCGGTCTAGCGCGAGGCAATGCAGCTATTCGGCCGCGATCGCCTTTTCGACGAACATCTTCTTGTCGAACTCTTCGGCCACCTTACCGTCGTTGGCGAGCTGTTCGGTGACGTTGATCTTGGCGTATTCCATTACGCCCATCTCGGCGAAGGCTTTCTGAACGCGCGGGCCCCACAGGCCGATGTCCTTCACCGTCGGCACGACACGGCTGAACAGCCGGCCGCGGAAGGAATTCATCTGCTTGGAATTGTAGTGGATGTCATCGAGCGTCTTGGCCGGCAGGCCGAGCCGCTCCCACACTTCTGACTGGTTGAAGCGGTCACGCATGAAATGGAGCGCCTCGACCACGAACTCCTCGCGCTCGTCGCGCTCGGCGTCCGAAAGCTGCGGATAGTATTCGCGCAATGCGAGGCGGCCGAAGGAGACATGGCGCGCCTCGTCCTGCATGACATAGGCGTTGACCGCGCCGGCCAGCGTATTGCCGGCCTTGTCGCGGATCGACTGGAAGGCGGCCAGCGCGAGGCCCTCGATCAGCACCTGCATGCCGAGATAGGTCATGTCCCAGCGGCGGTCGGTCAGCGTCTGCTCGAGCAGCGTCTGCAGCGCCTTGTTGATCGGATAGGCGACCTTGAACTTCTCGTGCAGCAGCCGCTTATAAGCCTCGACGTGGCGTGCCTCGTCCATCACCTGCGTGGCGGCATAGAATTTGGCGTTCATGTCGGGAACCGTGCCGACGATCTTGGCGGTGGCGATCAGCGCGCCCTGCTCGCCGTGCATGAACTGCGAGATCGAGTTGGCCTGCAGATGCAACCGGAGCCAGCTTCGCTCCTTGTCGGTCATCTTGTTCCAGTAGTCGGTGCCGTAGATCGAGATCGCCTCGTCCTTGAGCTCCATCGGATTGTCGGGATTGAGCTCGAGCGACCAGTCGAGCCGCGTGCTGGCGTCCCACTGCTGCTGCTTGCCCTTCTCGTAGAGTTCGAGCAGCGGCGCCGAGCCGTCGTCGTATTCCCAATTGAACTGGAGTTCGGTCGCGCCATCGAACTTCCACTGGGTGAGTTCAACGGGCAGGGCATAGATACGCTGCGTGCTCATGGTGGCGACCTCCCGGGTCGATTTCCGTCTGGTTGACAAAAAGATGACGCGCTGGTCACCTTTTGGCAAGCCGATTAGGGCTGCAATCGGTAGCCGCCGCGGTCGGTGATCAGGATGGCGGCGTTGGCCGGGTCCTTCTCGATCTTCTGGCGCAGACGGTAGATGTGGGTTTCAAGCGTGTGGGTGGTGACGCCGGCGTTGTAGCCCCAGACCTCGTTCAGCAGGACGTCGCGCGCCACGGGACGGTCGCCGGCGCGGAACAGGTACTTCAGGATCGAGGCTTCCTTGTCGGTCAGCCGGACTTTCTTCTTGCCGCCCTTTTCCATCAGCATCTTGGCCGCGGGATGGAATTCATAGGGCCCGATGGTCATGACCGCGTCTTCGCTGCGCTCGTGCTGGCGCAGATGAGCACGCAGCCGGGCGAGCAGGACATTGATGCGAAAGGGCTTGGTGACATAGTCGTTGGCGCCCGATTCGAGGCCCAGGATGGTGTCGGCATCGCTGTCGGCGGCCGTCAGCATGATCACGGGCGAGCGCACGCCTTGGCGGCGCATCAGCTTGCACAGCTCGCGGCCGTCCATATCGGGCAGACCGATGTCGAGCAGGATGGCGTCATAATGGGCGAGCTTGGCCTTCTCCAGCCCCTCGGCCGCAGTGCCGACCTGGATGGTGGTAAAGCCGTCGTACAGGTCGAGCTGCTCGGCCAGGACGGTGCGCAGGGCCTGATCGTCGTCGACCAGCAGGATTTTCTTGCCGCGATTGTTTACTGACATTCTGTTGCTACCCAAACACCGCTCGACCCCATTATCTGAGCCACTCTATCTGGTACGGTGCACGCGAAAAAGCGGTTCACTTCGGCAAAAACCCACCCCATGGTAAAGGAAAGCATGATCCCGGGTCAGGTTCACTCCCGTACGGCATCGGCGCTCGCCGCCGTCGAACGCGCCATGGCGGAGCTGCGCCGGGGCGGCATCGTCCTGATACGCGACGACGATGGCGGCGGCGGCCTGGTGATCGCCGCCGAATCCTGCGGACCACGGGCACTCCAGCGTCTCCAGGGCCTGGCCCAGGGCGCACCTGTTCTGGTGACCACGCGTCGTCGCGCCGAGGCGATCGGCATGGAAATTCCGCCTCATATCGCCGGCGGAATGGGCGAAACCAACAAGCCGATCACGCTCGACCTGCCCGAAGGGGTTCCGGTCGACGTCATCCTCCAGCCGCACGAGATCGTGCCGCCCGACCACAAGGGCGCCGCCGCCCGCCATGTGGCGCTCCGGCAGCTGTCGCGGCCGGTGGCGAGCCACGCGCCGCTGATCGCCCAGACCGCGATCGAACTGGCCAAGCTCGCGCGCCTGCTGCCCGCCGTCGTACTGGGACCGCTCAGCCGCGACCCCAACAACAAGCGGCGCGACTGGGCGCGCGATCAGGACCTGATCTACGTCGATGCCGCCGACATCCTGGCCTACGAGGACACCGCCTCGCGCACGCTGCAGCAGGTGGCCCAGGCGCACGTGCCGCTCGAAGGCGCCGAGAACGCCCGCATCCTCGCCTGGCGTCCGAGCGACGGCGGCAAGGAGCATCTCGCCATCGTGGTCGGCGAAATCGACCCGACCGAGCCGGTGCTGATCCGGCTCCACTCCGAATGCTTCACCGGCGATCTTTTAGGCTCGCTGCGCTGCGACTGCGGCGTGCAGCTGCGCGGCGCCATCGCCGAACTCGCCAAGCAGGGCTCGGGCGTTCTGCTCTATCTCGCGCAGGAAGGCCGCGGCATCGGCCTGGTCAACAAGCTGCGCGCCTACGAACTTCAGGACGACGGCTTCGACACGATCGACGCCAACGAGCAGCTGGGCTTCGACGCCGACGAGCGCATCTATGCGCCGGCCGCGACCATGCTGGCCCGCATGGGCATCCAGCGGGTGCGGCTGATGACCAACAATCCGGAAAAGATCCGCGGATTGGAGCGCTATGGCATCGAGGTCGCCGAGCGCGTGGCCCATGCCTTTCCGGCCAACGGCCACAACGAGAACTACCTGCGCACCAAGGCCGAACGCTCGGGGCATTTGCTCTAGGACTGCAAAACGATACGTCGTTCTCTCCGGGCGAAAGCGCCGCAGCAGCCTTCCTTGCGACCCGGCCAGGAGTACACTCTCCGCTGACGACCCCGAGCTGATTCAAACAAGCGGGGCGCAAGTAGGAGGAAACGAAATGTCCAAGATCCGCCGCCGCGGCCTCGTGGCGTCCGCTACTGCCTTCGCGTTCGCACCATCGATCGCCCGCGCACAGAAGAAGTACGACCCGGGCGTGACCGACAAGGAGATCAAGCTCGGCCACACCAACCCCTACAGCGGCCCGTTGTCGGCCTATGGCGTTATCGGCCAAGCCGAGGCTGCCTATTGGAAATCGATCAACGACGCCGGCGGCATCAACGGCCGCAAGATCAACTTCATCACCTACGACGACGGCTTTTCGCCGCCCAAAACCGTCGAGATGGTGCGCAAGCTGGTCGAGGACGATCACGTCTTCGCCATCTTCCAGCTTCTCGGCACGCCAACCAACACGGTGGTGCACAAGTATCTGAACCAGAAGAAGGTGCCGCAGCTCTTCGTCGCGACAGGCGCCTCGAAGTGGGGCAACCCCAAGGAATTTCCCTGGACCATGGGATGGCAGCCCGACTACGCGACCGAAGGCGCCATCTACGCCAAGCACATCCTGGCGACCCAGAAGGACCCCAAGATCGGCATCCTCTGGCAGAACGACGATTCCGGCAAAGACTACGTCGGTGGCTTCATGGCGGGCCTCGGCAAGGAGAACGAGAAGAAGGTCGTGGCGTCGGTGAGCTACGAAGTGACCGATCCGACCGTCGATTCGCAGGTCATCCAGCTCAAGAGTGCCGGCGCCAACATCGTCTTCATCGAGACCGCGCCGAAAGCCGCCGCCCAGGCGATCCGCAAGATCGCCGACCTCGGCTGGACTCCGGTCCGCTACCTCGCCAACGTCTCGGCGTCGGTGGCGGCCGTGCTGAAGCCGGCAGGCTTCGAAAACAGCAAGGAAATCATCACCGCCGCCTACCTAAAGGACGCCACCGATCCGCAATGGGTCAACGACGCCGACTACAAGGAATGGAAGGCCTGGATGGCCAAGTACATTCCCGACGGCAACCTGGCCGATTCCGGCTACGTCTACGCCTATGCCGTCTCGTCGACGATGCGGGATGTGCTGACCCGCTGCGGCGATGACCTGACCCGCGCCAACCTCATGAAGCAGGCGGCCAGCATGAAGAAGCTCGTGGTGCCGATGCTGCTGCCCGGCATCACGATCAACACCAGCCCGACCGACTTTTATCCCATCCAGGCGGTCCGCCTCGCCCGCTTCAACGGCGAGACCTGGGCACTGTTCGGCGACGTGCTGAGCAACGAGAGCACCTGAGGGTTCGTCAGTCCTCGGCTGGCACGGCGGATGCTTGGTATCTGCCGTGACTCCCGAGGATACCCGAACCAAATGCTGACCCGCCGTACCTGGATGACCGCCACCGTCGCAACAGCCGCGGTGGCGGCGGCGGCCGGATCCGCCCGCACCGCCCCCCGAACGTCCACCCCCGCCCGCCGGCCGGCGACCGGATTTCCCGAAGGCTTCCGCTGGGGAACCGCCACGTCGGCCTACCAGGTCGAAGGGGCCGCGCAGCAGGACGGCCGCGGCCTGTCGATCTGGGACACGTTCAGCCAGGTGCCGGGCCGTATTCGCGACGGCACGAACGGAGCCACGAGCGTCGACCACTATCATCGCTACAAGGAGGACGTGACGCTGATGAAGTCGATCGGTGCACGCACCTATCGCTTCTCGATTGCCTGGCCCCGCGTGTTTCCCGACGGCAGCGGCGCCGCCAACCCCAAGGGGCTCGACTTCTACGATCGGCTGGTCGACGAGCTGCTGGCCGCGGGCATCGAGCCCTTCGCGACCCTCTATCATTGGGATTTGCCCCAGGCGTTGCAGGATCGCGGCGGTTGGGAATCGCGCGATACGGCCGACGCCTTTGGCGCCTATGCCTCCCACGTGGCGGGCAAGCTGACGGACCGCGTGCGCCACATCTTCACCATCAACGAAATGCAGACCTTTATCGAACAGGGCTACGGCACCGGCCTGTTCGCGCCCGGCCTCAAGCTCGATCATGGCCGCCTGAACCAGGCACGTCACCACGCGGTGCTTGCGCATGGTCTTGGCGTACAGGCGGTGCGCGCGAGTGGCCGGCGCGGAACCCGCGTCGGACCTGCGGAAAATATCGGCACGGCGCTGCCGGCAGTCGAAACGATCGAGAATATCCGCGCCGCCGAGCTTGCAACGCGTGAACTGAATGCGCCCTACCTCACCGTGATGATGGAAGGCCGCTATACGGACGCCTACCTCGCGAAGGCAGGCCGCGATGCGCCACGCTTCACCGCAGAGGACCTGAAAACGATCTCGAGCAAGGTCGATTTCGTCGGCCTGAACGTCTACACGCCGAGCCAGTACGTCCTGGCGAGCGAAGCGGCACCCGGCTTCACCGAGGTGCCTTTCCCGACATCGCATCCGCACATGGCATCGCCGTGGCTCAAACTGGGGCCGGAGGCGCTCTACTGGGCACCTAAGGACACCCTCAACTATAACTACAACGATTTAGTGGTCCTTGGCATGACGGTGTAGTTCCATTCAGGATGGAAGGTGTCGCCTCGGATGTCGAGGCGTTCCATCTC
>CANJHI010000108.1 GCA_947474005.1 Alphaproteobacteria bacterium
GGTTGAGGCTGAAGAAGCGAGTGCGGCCAAAGACTTGTCCGCCGTTCCGACGGACATCGCAGCTCCCGAGGTCGTGGAGGTCGCGTCACCCCCTCACCTAGCCTCTCCCCCTAGCGGGGGAGAGGAACATGAGGGTCTCAACTTTCAGACTCCTCTCCCCCGCGAGGGGGAGAGGTTGGGTGAGGGGGAGGAAAAGAAGAAGAAACAAGAGGACTCAAAATGACGCAATCGACATCGGTCGCGTCCTCAGCTTTTGCGCTCGCCGATCGTGCTGTGAAAACGCGCCAGGAAGGAGACCGTGCGGGCGTTCTTCGGCTGCAGCAGGACGTCCGCCGCCGGGCCCTGCTCGACCACCTGTCCGGCATCCATCACGACGACGTGGTCGGCGACGTCGTGCGCGAAGGCCATCTCGTGCGTGACCACGATCATCGTCGTGCCTTCGAGCGCCAGTTCCTTCATGACGTCGAGCACCTCGCCCACCAGCTCGGGATCGAGCGCCGACGTCACCTCGTCGAACAGCATCAGCTCGGGTTCCATCGCCATGGCGCGGGCGATGGCGACACGCTGCTGCTGGCCACCCGACAACTCGCGCGGAAAGCGTGCCGTGAAGTCGGCGAGGCCGACCTTGGCCAGCAGGTTGCGGGAGATGGCTTCGGCTTCGGGCTCGCGCATCTTCTTCACGATCACCGGACCCGACATGACGTTGCCGAGCACGGTCATGTGGGGAAAGAGATCGAACTGCTGGAAGACCATGCCGATGCGGGCGCGGAAGCGCGCGAGATCGCGGCCCCTGGGCATCGTGTGAGCAGCATTGAAATCGATCGTGCGGTCGCCGACCTGCAGCGTGCCGGCCGACGGCGTCTCGAGCAGGTTGACGCAGCGTAGGAAGGTCGACTTGCCGCAGCCCGAGGGGCCGATCACCACCACCACCTGGCCGCGATGGACATCGAGCGACACGCCGCGCACGGCCTCGACCGTGCCGTAGCTCTTGCGCAGCCCCTCGACGCGCACCATCACGTCGTTACTGGTCAACCTTGGCCTCCATGCGCTTCGCCCACAGGGTGAGCGGATAGAGGATCGCGAAGTACATCGCCGCCACGCTGGTATAGACCTCGAGCGGCCGGAAGGTATCGGAGACGACGATCGAGCCGGTGTACATCAGGTCGGGCACGGCCACGACGTAGAGCAGGGAGGTGTTCTTGAGCTGGATGATCGACTGGTTGACGAACGGCGGCACCATGCGCTTGATCGCCTGCGGCAGGATGATGTGGCGCATCATCTCGCCGTTGGTCATGCCGAGCGCCCTCGACGCCTGCCACTGTCCCTTGTCGATCGAGATGATGCCGCCCCGGAAGATCTCGGTGGCGAACGCGCCCATATAGAGTGTGAGGCCGAGGCCCGCGGCCAGCCACGCCGGCAGTTCGACCGAAAGCACGATCGGCAGCGCGTAGTAGAACCACACGATCTGCACCAGCAGCGGCGTGCAGCGGAACAGCTCGACGTAGAAATGGATGGGCAGCGTCACCCACTTGCGCCGCGACAGCAGCAGCATGCCAAGGACCACGCCGATGATCAGCCCGCCCAGCACCGTGCCGACGGAATAGGCGAGCGTGACGCCCAGCCCCTTCATCCAGAAATTGGCGTAGGAGAGGACGAGGCCGAAGTCCCACTTGTAGGCCATCAGAACCGATCGGGTCGGAACGGCGCGAGGTCGACCGTCGTGGGTTTGCCGGTGGCGAGCTCGGCGATCAGCTTGCCGGTGATGCCGGCCATGGTGAGGCCGAGGTGATCGTGGCCGAAGGCGAAGAACACGTTCCTGTGGCGCGGCGAACGGCCGATCACCGGCTTGGAATCGGGATGCGACGGGCGCGGGCCCATCCACTTCGAGGCCGGCTCGCCCTTGAGGCCCGGCAGCAATTGCTTGGCCTGCCGCATCACCATGTCGGCATTGCGCATGTCGGGAGCCGCATCGGGAGCGGCGAATTCCGCCACGCCGCTGGCGCGAATGCCGTCGTGCATGTCGGCCAGCGAGATGCTGCGGTCGACCGAGGTGATGGCGCGCCGCAATCCGAAACCCGGATTGGCGAACATCACATGATAGCCGCGCTCGGCCTCGAGCGGCACATGGGTGCCGAGCTGGGCTGCCAGCGGCCGCGACCAGACGCCGGCCGCGATCACCACGGTCTCGACGTCGAGCGGTCCCTTGTCGGTGGCGATCCTGGTGGGACCTTCAGTTCCGATCTCGAAGCCCTTGACCTCGGCGTTCACGATCTCGCCGCCGCGACGCACGAAATCCGCGGCAAGCGCGCTGCACAGCCGGAAGGGATCGATGGTGCGATGGACGTCGGGCAGCGACACCGCCTTGATCACGCTTGTCGCCAGCGCGGGCTCAATCTGGCGCGCCTCGTTGCCGTCGAGGATGTCCATGTGAACGCCGTGGCGGCTGCGCAGCTCCAGCCCGTAAGCGGCGCCTTCGAAGGCGGCCTCGCTCTCGAAGGTCATCAGCAGGCCGTCGTCCTTCACCCACTGCTCGGCGCCGGCGTCCTCGATCAGCGGCGCATAGCCGTCATGGACATGCACCAGGAGCGAGTTGCGGGCCGCCGCGATCTCCTCGACGCGCGAGCGGCGCGAGTTGGCGATGGAGCTCAGGAACCAGGGCAGCGCCCTGGGTACGTGACTCCAGCGCAGCTTCAGCGGCGACTCAGAGTCGAGCAGCATCTTGGGCACCTTCTTCAGGATGCCCGGCATGGAAAACGGCACGCACGAGGCAATGCCGAAGCTGCCGGCGTTGCCGAAGGAGGCGCCACGGCCCGGCTCGCCCTTCTCGACGAGCCGGACCTTGAAGCCTTCGCGTTGCAGATGAAGCGCGCAACAGACGCCGACCAGGCCGGCGCCTATCACGGTGACGGACTTGGCCATCAGTTCGGCGAGAACGAGACGGTCGAGGGAATCTCCTCGATGCCCATGGTCTTGAGCGAGGCCCTCATGCGCGTCTCGTTATGGCCGAGCAGGATGTTCCACTCCGCCCAGCGGTTGAGGAACTTCGACCAGCGCTGGTCTTCCTCCAGGCGCAGGCCGATATAGCCGGGCAGGGCCACGCGCGGCGTCGGATTGACGAAGTCACCGAGGCCTGGGTTCTTGGTCTTCATCACCATGCTGGCGAGCACCGTCGTGGTGAAGGCGTCGGCGCGGCCCGACGACACCGCGAGCGCCACCTGAGAAATGTCCTGCATTTCGATCTTGGTCGCCTTGGGCGCCATCTTGCTCAGCAGCAGCGAGTCCGACGTGCCCGTCATGACCGCGACCTTGACCTCGGGCTTGTTGTAGTCGGCCCAGACCTTGCCGTGGAATTTCGGGTTGTTCACCGTCACCCACTCGATCCAGTAGATCGGCCCGGCGAAGTCGATGGCCGTGGCGCGGAGCGGCGTTGCCTGCAGGCCGAAGTTCATGTCGACCTTGCCGGCCTGCAGCGAGAGGACGGCTTCGGCGAAGCCGCCGACCTCGACGGGCTCGAACGTGACCTTGAGCTCCTTGGCGATGTCCTTGCCCATCTCGACCATGGCGCCGACCCATTCGCCGCTCGCCTTGTCGCGCAGGAAGTAGGGCGGATACTCGAATACGCCCATGCGGACCTTGCCGTTCTTCTTGATCAGGTCCCAGGTCGAGTCGGTCTTCGGTTGCGCGCGCGCCGGAGCGGCGGCACCGATCCCCACGAGAGCAGCGGCAGTGATGCCGGCTACAGCGATGTCACGACGACGAATAGTCATGTTGGCCCCCTTCGCATTCCCCGCCGAAGCGTAAACCCGAAACCCCGTGCTGACCAAGACGCAAGATGTGCGCCAGACGCCTATTTCCCAGATTCCTACTTCAGTGTTTCGACGGCGTAGTGCCGGACGCGGTCCTCGTCGACCTTGACCCCGAGGCCCGGCGTGCGGGGCACGATGACCCGGCCGTTTTCGATCGGGAACGGCTCGGCCAGCAGGTCGCGCTCGAGGAAGTACTTGGCCTGGTAGAACTCGCAGCCCAGCGAGATGTTGGGCGTGGCCGCGATCACGTGGGTGCCGGCAAGATGGGCAATGCCGGTCTCGAACATGTCGCCGCCGTAGCAGGCGATGCCGGCGGCCTCGCAGATCGCCGAGATCTTGCGCGCCGCCAGCATGCCGCCGTGCTTCATGATTTTGATGCTGACGAGGTCGGCCATGCGGCCGGCCGCGACCTGCAGCGCGTCAGTTGGTGTGAACACACTTTCGTCGGCCAGCACCGGCGTGTCGAGCGCGCGGGTGATCTCGGCCAGCGCCGCCCGCTGGTTGCCCGGCACCGGCTGCTCGATGAAGGTCGGCTTGAAAGCTTCTACGTCGCGCAGCTGGCGGATGGCGTCGTGCGTGACCATGCCCTGGTTGTAGTCGATGCGCAGCTCGGCGTCGGCCGGCAGCTCCTTGCGGAAGCGTTCCATGCGCTTCAAGTCGGCGGCATGGCCGGCAAAGCCCGTCTTCATCTTGAACAGGCGCAGTCCCTCGCCGTAGAGGCGCTGCACCATCTCCATGTCGCGGTCGACGTCGGGATCGGCGACGGAGAAGGAGAGGGGAATGTCGTCGCGGCAGCGGCCGCCTAAAAGCTCGGCCACCGGCAGGCCGGAAGCCTGGCCCACGATGTCGAACAGCGCCATCTCCATCGCAGCCTTCGCCTCGGGATGGCCGACCACGGCGTGATCGGCGGCCACCATGAGGGCTTCGATGGGAAACGGGTCGGCGCCGATCAGCAGCGGGCGCAGATAGACGTGAAGCGCCGCGACATTGGCCTCGATCGTGCCGGTGAAGACCGCCCAGGGGGCGGCATCGCCCCAGCCGGTGATGCCGGCGTCGGTCTCGAGCTTCAGGATGGCGTTCTTGACCGAGCCCGCGACGTCGCCCGAGCCGTGGCGGCGCACCAGGCGCACCGGTATGTCCGTGACGTAGATCGTCGCGGCGGTAATTCTGAGACTCTTCAACACCAATGCCTCCCCAACCCCTGTTCTCCCGAGCATACTACCCGACTATGGCATGGTGCATGCACCGGTCTGCCCGACTGGCCCCGCCTGACCGGCATTGACGGAGGAACCATGAGACAGATCGCCCGCTGCGCGTCCCTGGCGTTGGCTTTTTCTCTCATCGGTTGCCTGGCCGCCGGCGGCGCCTTCGCCCAGGGCACGCTGCGCAGCGGGTTGGGCGACGACCCCGACGCGCTCGATCCGACGACGTCGCGCACCTACACCGCCCGCATCGTCTTTGCCTCGCTTTGCGACAAGCTGTTCGACATCGACGAGAAGCTCGCCATCGTGCCGCAACTGGCGCTCGGCCACGAGACGGCGGCCGACGGCAAGACGGTCACGATCAAGCTCCGGCCCGGCGTGAAGTTCCACGATGGCGAGATGTTCGATGCTGCCGCCGCGAAGTACAGCCTCGATCGTCATCTCACCATGAAGGGCTCGTTCCGCCGGCCCGAACTCGCCTCGGTCGACAGCGTCGAGGTGGTCGATCCGACGACGATCAAGCTCAACCTCAAGGCGCCGTTCTCGCCGCTGCTTGCTCAGCTCACCGACCGCGCCGGCATGATGGTATCGCCCAAGGCAGCCGAAGCGGCGGGCGACAAGTTCGGCTTAAAACCGGTCTGTGCTGGTCCCTACAAATTTGTCGAGCGCGTCCAGCAGGACCGCATCGTGGTCGAGAAGTTCGCCGACTACTGGAACAAGGACCGCGTCTTCATCGACAAGATCACCTATCTGCCGATCGTCGACGCCACGGTGCGCCTGGCCAACCTGCGCTCGGGCGGGCTCGACCTGATCGAGCGCGTGCTGGCGACGGACATCAAGACGGTGCGCGACAATCCCAAGCTCAAGCTCACCAAGGCGGTGTCGCTCGGCTGGTTCGGCCTGCTGATCAATGTCGCCAACGGCCCCAAGGCCAATAATCCGCTCGGCAAGGACGCCCGCGTCCGCCGCGCCTTCGAACTCTCGATCGACCGCGAGGCGCTGAACCAGGTCGTGTTCAACGGTGAGTTCGTGCCGGGCAATCAGTGGGTCAGCCCGCAGAATCCGTACTATCAGCAAAACTTTCCGGTTCCCAAGCGCGACCTCGCCAAGGCCAAGGCGCTGCTGAAGGAGACCGGAGTCACGGGACGCATTCCGATCGACTTCATGGTGGGCAACACGCCCGAAGTGCGCGCCGTCGCCGAAGTCCTGCAGTCCATGGTGGCCGAGGCCGGCTTCGATCTAAAAATCCGTGTCACCGAAGTGGCGACCGCGCTCAAGACAGCCGAGGACGGCGACTTCCAGCTCTACCAGAACACCTGGAGCGGCCGCATCGATCCCGACGGCAATGCGGTCATCTACCAGACCTGCGGTGCGCCGCAGAACATGGGCCACTATTGCGACAAGGAGATCGACGCCTGGCACCAGGAGGCGCGCATCGCCACCGATCCGGCGACGCGCAAGGCAATCTATGAGAAGATCACCGCCAAGTTCCTGGCCGAGGGATGGATGATCTATCTCTATCATCCGCAATATCTGATCGCCCACACTGACAAGCTCGAGGGCTTCCGGCCGATCTCCGACGGCATAGTGCGCGTCATCGGACTCAATCTAAGGTAGTATGTAAAAAGTATTGCAACTAAATTCGACATGACTACTATTCGAATTCGGAGCTTCAGATAGCGAAGCGACCAGCCACTTCGCGCGGGCGCCTAACTTCGCCGGTATGCGATGTATGGAATGAGTGTGATGACGGCGGAATAGGGAGCCAATGGACGCTGTGCCTAAAGTTACCGGCACTTTCGATGCATTCGATGGCAGGACGCTATCTCACAGGGCGATGCGGCGATCTGTCTATGGCATGTGGCGGTTTGCTTGGTTCGGATTGATCGCCGCGTATTTTGTGCTCTTAGGCCTCTTCATATGGGTGATCGAGAAAATCGGTCTGAAGTTCACGGGTGATGGATGGATGCTCAGCGTCACCTGCATAGTCGTCCCGGCATTGTGTGTTGATGGTCTGCGACGTCTCATAAACCGGCTCGCGGACAATCTATGGTATTCGCGTGGCGTTCCGCGCCAGGTGGAAGTTACCTATGCCATTGAGAGTGAAGGTCTTCTCGTATTCTCACGAGCAAGTCGGTCCATCATCTTCTGGACTTCGATCAACGAGGTCGTCTTAGACAGAAACCGGTGGCTTCTGATTGGACCGGGCGTTGGCTATTTTCTGGCCCGTCATTTATTTTCTGATGCATCCGAAGAGCATGCATTTATTTCTAGGATCCTCGCTCAACTGAGGCACGCTGCTCAAGCCCGAAGCAGCGGCGCGTACAAGGTTCTAACGTCACTAACCGTGAGCTAATTCTTGGTCGAGGCAATGGCTGTATCATCGCTGCGCGTTACCAACTCACCACAGAGATGATTGATCTCTGCCGCGTAACATCAGGATATTTTTTGGCGCGTCGCGGAAATCTACTCGTTCGTCCAACGGCCGTTCGCGTCCCACGTCCTGCATCTCACCAACTGGAGATGCGGACAAATGATCAGACACACACTCTCGGCGCTTGCGGGCGCAATCGTGGCCGTTGCCTGGGCCGGACCTGTCCTGGCGCAAGGCGGACAGGCAGGCGAGGACAACATGGCGCGCTGCCAACAGCTCTTCAGCCTCTGGGCGAAGCACAACGGAACATCGTCTTACGGCAAGGTGCTGGACGCCGACATGGCGCTGGAGCAGTGCCGCAAGGGCCAATACGCAGCCGGCGTCGGCACGCTGAAGAGCGTGCTGCAGCGCCAGCAGATTCCCGTGCCGGCGGCGCCGTCGGTGGCCGCCCAGTAGGAACGCAGGACGTCGGCTTTCGACAGGGAGAGCGCGGGGCGAGAGTTCCGCGCTGTCTTTCGTCCAGGAGGTTGACGTTTACGTAAAGGTAAACTACCTACCCGGTGCTGGCGGACCAACCGTCGGCAGCCCACAGTCCCCATAAGAAGACTGACCATCGATCGTTGGAGGACGACGCTAGTGACCGCCTTGGCCGCGCATACCACGCCCGAACACGAGATGTTCCGCGATACCTGCCGGCGGTTCTTCGAGAAGGAAGTCATGCCCTTCCACATGAAGTGGGAGGAGGACGGCGTCGTGCCGCGCGAGCTGTGGCGCAAGGCGGGCGAGCAGGGGCTGCTGGGCATGACCATGCCCGAGGAATACGGCGGCGCCGGTGCCGACTTCCTCTACAGCGCCATCCTGATCGAGGAGCAGGGCCGCGCACTCGCGTCGGGGCCGGCCTTCTCGCTGCACAACGACATCGTGGTTCCTTACCTGCTTCACTACGGCTCCGAGGAGCAGAAGAAGAAGTGGATTCCCAAGGCATGCTCGGGCGAGCTGGTGACGGCCATCGCCATGACCGAGCCGGGCACGGGCTCGGATCTGCAGTCGGTCAAGACCACCGCCGTCATGGACGGCAACCACTGGGTCATCAACGGCTCAAAAACCTTCATTTCGAACGGCCAGCTCGCCGACCTCGTCGTCGTGGTCGCCAAGACCGATGCCAAACTGGGGGCGAAAGGCACGTCGCTGATCGCCGTCGAAACCACGAGCGAGGGTTTCAAGCGCGGCCGCAATCTCGAGAAGATCGGCATGAAGGCGCAGGACACGTCGGAGTTGTTCTTCGACAACGTGCGCGTGCCGGCCGACAACCTGCTGGGCGGTCCCGGCATGGGCTTCGCGCAGTTGATGCAGCAGCTGCCGCAGGAGCGGCTGGTCATCGCCATCCAGGCCATTGCCGCCATCGAGGCGGCGATGACGCACACCATCGCCTACGTGAAGGAGCGCAAGGCCTTCGGCAAGGCGATCGTCGATTTCCAGAACACGCGCTTCAAGTTGGCCGAACTGAAAACCAAGGCCCATGTCGCCCGGGTGTTCGTCGACGATTGCATTGCGCGTCATTTGAAGGGCGAGCTCGATGTCGCCACCGCCGCCATGGCCAAGTACTGGACCACCGACCTGCAGTGCGAGGTCGTGGACGAGTGCCTGCAGTTCTTCGGTGGCTACGGCTACATGTGGGAATACCCGATCGCGCGGCTCTACGCCGACGCGCGCGTGCAGAAGATCTACGGCGGTACCAACGAGATCATGAAGGAACTCATCGGCCGGACGCTTTAATGCCAGACCTCATCCTGAGGGGCCGCGCAGCGGCGTCTCGAAGGATGGGCAACATCAAGACTGGATCCCCCCCTTCGAGACGCGGTCCTGCGGACCGCTCCTCAGGGTGAGGTCAAAGGGTACTGACGGATTATCGAACAGGAGACAGACCATGACCGACGCATACATTTTCGACGCCGTCCGCACGCCGCGCGGCAAGGGACGCAAGGATGGCGCCCTGCATGAAGTGACGCCGACGCGTCTGGCCGTGACGGCCCTGCAGGCGATCCGCGACCGCAACAGGCTCGACACCCACCTGGTCGACGACGTGGTGCTGGGCTGCGTGATGCCGATCGGCGAGCAGGGGGCCGACATCGCGCGCACCGCCGCCGTCATGGCAGGCTACGCCGAGACGGTGTCGGGCGTTCAGGTCAACCGCTTCTGCGCCTCGGGCCTCGAAGCCACCAACATGGCGGCGGCGCAGGTTATGTCGGGCCAGAGCCAGGCGGCGATCGGCGGCGGTGTCGAATCGATGTCGCGCGTGCCGATGGGTTCCGACGGTGGCTCGTGGGCGATCGACCCGGCCGTGGCGATCCCGATGTATTTCGTGCCGCAGGGCGTGTCGGCCGACCTGATCGCCACCAAGTACGGTCTCAGCCGCGACGATGTCGACGCCTATGCCGTGGAGAGTCAGAGGCGAGCCAAATCAGCCTGGGACAACGGCTACTTCAAGAAGTCGATCATCCCGGTGCGCGACCAGAACGGCGTCGAACTGCTGGCGCATGATGAATACATGCGACCGACCACGACCATGCAGACGCTGGCGGCCCTCGAGCCCAGCTTCAAGATGCAGGGCGAGGTGATGCCGGGCTTCGACGCGGTCGCGCAGCAGCGCTATCCCGAGGTCGAGAAGCTGATCCACGTCCATCACGCCGGCAATTCGTCGGGCATCGTCGATGGCGCTGCCGCCATCCTGGTCGGCAGCAAGGAGTTCGGCGAGCGCGCCGGCCTCAAGGCGCGCGCCCGCATCCGCTCCTTCGCCTCGATCGGCTCGGAGCCCGCGATCATGCTGACCGGCCCGGCGCCGGCGTCGGAGAAGGCGCTGAAGCGCGCCGGCATGAACGTGGGCGACATCGACCTGTTTGAATTGAACGAAGCCTTCGCCGCCGTCGTGCTGCGCTACATGCAGATCCTGAAGATGCCGCACGACAAGATGAACGTGAACGGCGGCTCGATCGCCATGGGCCATCCGCTGGGCGCGACAGGCGCCATGATCCTGGGCACGCTGCTCGACGAGCTCGAGCGCCGCAACCTCTCGACCGGCCTCGCCACGCTTTGCGTCGGCGGCGGCATGGGCACCGCCACCATCATCGAGCGCGTCTGAGGCTGGGGGCACGCGACTCCAGTCGCGCGTCTTACTCAGCCGCAAAGGAAGATCGCGCCACTGGAGTGGCGCGCCCCCAGCGAACTAAAGGGATCGAACCATGATCAACTACAACGTCGACACGGACGGCATCGCCACCATCACCTGGGACATGCCCAACCGCACGATGAACGTGCTGAACGAGGCCTCGATGACGGCTTACGCCGGCGCGCTCGAGACTGCGATGAAGGACGACAAGGTCAAGGGCATCATCATCACCTCGGCCAAGGAGGCGTTCATCGCCGGTGCCGACCTCGAGATGATCCTGGGCCTCGACACGTCCGACGCGTCCAAGCTGATGGAACAGTTCAGCCAGCTCCAGAAGCTGTTCCGCAGCCAGGAGACCGGCGGCAAGCCTGTCGTGGCTGCGATCAGCGGCACGGCGCTGGGCGGCGGCTTCGAGATGTGCCTCGCCAGCCACTACCGCATCGCGGCGGCCAATCCCAAGACCAGGGTCGGCCAGCCCGAGGTCAAGATCGGGCTGCTGCCGGGCGGCGGCGGCACGCAGCGCATCCCGCGCCTGATCGGCGTGCAGAACGCGGCGCCCATCCTGCTCGAAGGCAAGGACCTCACGGTCGACGCCGCCAAGAGCCTCGGCCTCATCCATGAGGTCGTGCCGGCGGGCGAGCTGCTGGCCAAGGCCAAGGCGTGGCTGATGGCGCCGGCCACCGAACAGGTCGTGCCGGAGTTCGGCGGCAAGGGTGCCAAGGCGATCGACGGCCGCGCCGTGCAGCCGTGGGACCGCAAGGGCTTCAAGGTGCCGGGCTTCCCCGGTGGCCAGGTATGGAGCCCGCCGGGCGTCATGACCTTCATCGGCGGCAGCGCGATGATCCGCGGCAAGACCAACGGCGTCTATCCGGCGCCCAAGGCGATCATGAGCTGCGTCTTCGAGGGACTGCAGTTGCCGTTCGATTCCGGCTTGCGCGTCGAGACCCGCTATTTCGTCTCGCTGCTGCGCGATCCCGTGGCCAAGAGCATGATCCGCACGCTGTTCTTCGGCCTGCAGGAAGCCAACAAGCTCGCCCGCCGGCCCCCCGGCGTGGCCAAGCAGGTCTACACCAAGATCGGCGTGCTGGGCGCGGGCCTCATGGGCGCCGGCATCGCCACCGTTTCGGTGCAGGCCGGCCTCGACATCGTGCTGGTCGACCGCGACCAGGCCGCGGCCGACAAGGGCAAGGCCCATATCGCTGCCGAACTCGACAAGCTGGTGAAGCGCAACCGTCTCACGCAGGACAAGCGCGACGCCATGCTGGCCAAGATCAACGCGACGCCCGACTTCGGCGCGCTAAAGGATTGCCAGCTCGTGATCGAGGCGGTGTTCGAGCAACGCGAGGTCAAGGCGGAAGCCACACGGAAGGCCGAGGCGTCGCTGCCGGCCGACGCGGTGTTCGCCTCCAACACCTCGACGCTCCCGATCACCGGCCTGGCCGAAGCCTCGTCGCGGCCGGCCAACTTCATCGGCCTGCATTTCTTCTCGCCGGTCGAGAAGATGCCGCTGGTTGAGATCATCGTCGGCAAGAAGACCTCGCCGGAGACTCTCGCCCGCGCCATGGACCTGGTGCAGAAGATCCGCAAGACGCCGATCGTGGTCAACGACAGCCGCGGCTTCTTCACCTCACGTGTGTGTGGAGCCTTCATCAGCGAGGGCCATCGCATGCTGAAGGAGGGCATCCCGGCCGCCATGATCGAGAACTGCGCGCGCTACGCCGGCATGCCGGTGGGTCCGTTGTCGCTCAACGATGAGGTCGCCATCGACCTTTCATGGAAGATCATGGACCAGGCGCGCAAGGACGCCGCCGCCTCGGGCCACAAGTATGAGAGCAGCGGCACCGAGGACGTGCTCGAGCTGATGCACACCAAGCTCGAGCGCTACGGCCGCAAGAACGGCAAGGGCTTCTACGAGTATCCGGCCGACGGCAAGAAGCGCCTGTGGCCGGAACTCACCAAGTACTTCCCGGCCGATCCCAAGCTGCTCTACGGCGAGGGCGAGGAAAAGCGTGCCAAGGAGGACGAGATCAAGAAGCGCCTGCTCTACGTGCAGGCCGTCGACACGGCGCGCTGCCTGGAAACCAACGTGCTGACCAACCCACAAGACGGCGATGTCGGCTCGATCATGGGCCTGGGCTTCGCGCCGCAGACCGGCGGGGCGATCAGCCTGATCGACCAGGTCGGCATCAAGACGTTCGTGGCCGAGTGCGACGACTTCGCCAAGAAGTACGGCAACCAGTTCGAGGTGCCCAAGCTCCTGCGCGACATGGCCGCCAAGGGCGAGAGCTTCTACGGCAAGTACCATCCGGCGAAAGCGGCGTAGCCTCATCCTCTTCCGGCCCGCTCATGATCATGAGCGGGCCAGAGGCCCGCGGTCCGGGAGACCATGAGAAGAGCGCGCCCCTAGTCGAGCGTCCCCCTAATCGAGCGTCAGCGTGTTCTTGATGTTGTCGATCGCCCAGCCGTTCAGGCGACGAAGGACGCTTTGCCCCAGCAGGATTCGGCTGTTCGGCGCGCTGATCGTGGCCACGACGTTGTCCATGACCTTGTCGCCGATCTTCAGGCGTCTCAGCCGGAACACCTTGTCCAGAACGCCTCTGCCGTCGGCGAGGATGTAGCGTCGCTGTCCCAGGCCATCTGCATCCGTGAGCGAGCCGTTGCGCCGAAGTTCGTCGGCGACTTCCTGCGGGATCTGGACGTTCGAAGCTCCTGAATCGAGAATTGCGTATTGATTGACGCTGTCGTTCAGCGTGATGGGAATGACGAAGACGCCACCGGCTCTGTGCATCTGGACGGTGGAGAGACGCAATGAATTGTTCGCCAGCAATTGCGGCGGCGCGCCGGCGCCAGTACCGGGGCAGGGCTTCCAGGCGCCGGACTTCTCGTCCTGGCAGTAGCTGAGCTGCATCAGGCGCTTCGCCATCGTATCGCGCTGCTCGCAGGCGGCGACTGTGGCAAGCGCGGTGGCGGTTTGGCTTCGACACGTCTCGTCGTTTGAACGCCAAGAGGCAACGATGCCGGTTGCTTCGCTCGTTGCCTCTTGTGCCTGTCCGGCCGCGATCGTCAGGCAACACAGGCAAATGGCGAGAAGTGCACGAAGGACGGGCATGTTCAGCCGGCGATGCCCTGTGCTCGTGCGAGCGCCGCGCCATCGAGCTCGATGACTTCGCCATTGGCCATCGGCCGGGCGGTTTCACTCGACCGGTAGCCCTTCATCCAGTCCGCCGTCGCGGCAAAGCCTTCTTCCAGCGCCATCAGGTAGGCGCGGAAGAATTGCCCGTGGCCGACGGCGATCACGAAGCCGCCGTCGAGCGTCAGCAGGCGACGGTGAAAGTCGCCGAGCCGGCCCATGAAAGTCCGGAAGGATTCGGCATCGGGTCCGTCGCAATAGTCCGGATCGCAGCGTCGCCAATATTCTTCGGCCCATGGTCGGCGCGTATCGGCGGTCGTGCCCCGGCATCGCGCCGGGCTGAGATAGGTGAGCTCCTGGATCGGCCAGGTCTCGCAGGGGGCCGCTGGCCAGCGCGCGCGGATCGGCTCGGCGGTCGCTTCGGCGCGCAGGAACGGCGACACGATCAGCAGGTCGGGCTGCCGCTCGACCCGGCGTGCGACCTCGCGCGCCTGTTCGAGGCCCAGTGCCGTCAGCGGCACCTCGCCGTGCCCGACCGCCGGCAGCCCGGCGTTCGAGGTGCTTTGGCCGTGGCGGACGAGCCAGGTCACTGCCGGCGGCACAGTGCCTCCCACTCCCGGGCATCGAAATAGCGCTCGGTCCAGTAACGCACGACCATCAGCTCCTTGAAGGGCAACAGCTTGTCCGGCATCGGTCGGCCCATCGCCTCGTCGACCATCAGCTTGGGAATGTCGACTCCGGCTGCCGCCGTCAGCGGCAGGGTACCGGGGAAGCGCGGGTTGACCTCGAGCAGCTTGAAGACCCCGTCAGCCGCCCGCTTGAACTGCACGTTGGCGACGCCGCGGATGCCGATGATCTCCGCCGTCCGGATGGCCGCCTGAATCACCTCCGGCACATTGACGGTGCGCGAGGCGATGGCGATGCCGGAATCGACCTTCATGCGCTCGCGCGGCACCGCGCCGATGACGACGCCGTCGCGCCGGACATAGACGTCGACCGAGAACTCCTCGCCGGGCAGGTACTCCTGCAGCATCACCGAGCCGTCCTTGGGCTGCGTGTCGAAGTCCTCGCGGCGCTCGATCTTGGCGATGCCGCGCGAACCGGCGCCGAGCCGCGGCTTGACGAAGCGGGGAAAGGAATCGACGCGGTCGGCAGCTTCCTGGGTCAGCGGCTCGTTGCCGGGAACCGGCACCTTGCCCTGGACGGCGTCGAGCAGCAGCTGCTTGTCGCGGCAGATGCGCAGGCACTCGGCGGGAGAGATCGGCAGCGTGACGCCGATCGACTCGAACCGGTCGCGCGCCATGGCGACCGGAAACAGTTCGGCATCGACCGTGGGCAGCAGCAGCTCGATACGGCGCGCCTTGCAGGCGTCATATAGGACGTCGAGCAGCCGCGGATCGTCGCCACGGGGAATGATCAGGCGCTGGGCTTCCGGGACGAGATAGAGGCCGGAGGCCAGCGGGTCCATGTCGGCCATGTGCAGCTCGTGCTCGGCCGCCAGGCTCTTCCACACGCTGATCGCGGCCGCACCACCCGCGCCGGTGATCAGCAGGCGCATGGATCAACCCTCTTCAACTTCTGGCGCCGAGTCCGTCGCCGAACCCTCTTTGTCGCCGCCAGGGAGGTCGCCGTCGCGCTCGCGGATGACTTTCAGCGGCTCGGCCAGCACATAGCCGGCGAAGCGGCCCCAATAGCGCGCGGTTGCCACGATTATTTCGCTCTGGATCGACTCCATGCGGTCGACCTGGCTGTGATAGGCGTCGATCACCTTGATCTTCTGGCCGATGAAGTGGGTGATATCGACGAACCGGCGGGGGCGGAACTCCACCGTCGCGGAGGGCGACTGGTAGCAAAAGACATTGGGCACGCTGCGCGTCGCCACCAGGCTGGCGGCATGGACCGCGCGATGGTCCTGGTGCGTGTCCTCCGAGCAATGGGTGTAGATGTGCGTCGGTTTCAGCTCCCGGATCGCGCCTTCGATGATCTCGATCGTGGCCACGCCCTCGCTGATATGCGCGTCGCGGAGATTGGCCAGCTGCAGGTTCGCGCCGAGAATCTCGGCCGCCCGGTGCGCCTCGCCCGCGCGCAGGTTGACGTCGCCGCCTGCCGCACCACGCGAGAGTGTGAGGATGTTCAGCATGTCGCCCTTGGCGTGATGCCGGGCGAGTGTTCCGCCGCAGCCGATCTCGACGTCGTCCGGGTGGGCGCCGATCGCCAGCACGCGCTTCTGCTGGCGCTGGCGGCTGAGTCGCACCGCCTTCGCGAGCAAGAGAACCTGCTCGACGAATTCCTCGGCCGTCATCGGCCGGAACAGGATTCCGTCGATCCGGCACTTGACGACTTGCCGCATGAATTGCGGGCTATGGTCGTGGCTCGCGACCAGCGTGGCGATCCAGCGGTAATTGTCCTTGATCTCCTTCAGGAGGTCGAAGCCGCTCGGCAACGACGCCGGGTCGACGATCACGAGGTCGAAGTGCTCGGCCGCAATCAGCGCCGAAGCGGTCTCGGCGGCGGTGGCGGTTTTCAAGCTTGCGATCGGCAAGCCATGCAGGACCTGCCGCGCTTTCGGGAAGGAGGTTTCGTCGCTGTCGACGAGCAGGATGCTGAGCGGCTGTTCGGCCACGCTCCCGACGACGGTCAGGCGGGGTTTGTCGTGCTTTATGTGTTTGGCTGTCGGCATGGGATCTACCAGGTGAACCGGAAACCCGCGGTCACACGCGTGTCGTAGTTGAGGGAATTGTATCCGGCCGCGACCTGCAGCGCGATGCGCTCGGTGAGCGGCAGGATCGTGCGGGCATGCAGGTCGACGTTGTTGATGGTGGGGCTGTAGCCGACACCGGCGACGACGAGGGTGTTGTGGGGACCGTAGTAGGTCACGTCGGCAACCCAGCTCCAGATGTATTGGTAGTTGTTGAAGATGGCCTGCGCCGCATTGTAGGCCATGGCGCTGACCTCCCACGACGGCGACAGCGAGGCGCTGAGTCCGGTGCGAAACAGCCGGCCGTCCCACTGAAGGGCGCCGAACATCTGCCGGTAGCCGCCGGTCCAGCGCAGGTAGTCGGTGAGATAGAGGGTGGCGCTGGCGTCGAGCCAGTGCTCGGTCGGCAGGCTCTTGTGGCCGCGATAGTCTTAGACCACCGAGGCGGCGTAGCTGAGCGGTACCAGCCGGTGCCAGCCGATGCGGATGTCGTCCGACGGCAGCGTGGCGAGACCGATCGCCGTCAGCGTCTGGATCTCGTTGCCGAAGTGGGTCTCTGCCAGCTCGAGCGTGTCGAAGGCCGTGAACCCCATCAGCGCCGTGGCCCCGAAGCCCCAGGAGGTGCCGGTCGCCGTCGTCACCAGGTTGCCGTTGACGTCGAGCGAATAGCGGTAGACGTCCTTGCTCTTGGCCAGGCCGATCTTGGCCTCGGCATTGTTCGGGTCGAGCGCGAGAACGTGCTCGAAGCCCTTGCCGCCTTCGACACGGTTGCGGTCGGAGAGCTGCAGCCAGGCGAGCCCGTTTAGCGCGTCTGGATCGTTGGGATTGGCCATCAGGAGCCGCTCGTAGATCGCCCGTGCCTTGCCGAGCTCGTTCCTGCCGCGCTCGATCCGCCCCATGCCCAGCAGGGCGGGGCGGTTATTGGGATCGCGCTTCAGGATATCGCCGTAGACTTCGGCCGCCTCGTCCGCGTGCTTCTCCTCCAGCGTGAAGCCGAGCTCGAGCGCCGGATTGGGCGCCGCAGGGTCCAGCCCATGGGCCTTGCGCAGGTAGCCGATCGCGCGCTCGCGGTCGCCGGCATCGCGGGCCATGACGCCGAGGAACATGTAGACGCGATAGTCCGTGGCGCCCGCGGTCACGCAGGCCTGCAGCAGCGGCTCGATCGTAGCGTCAGGGCGTGGCTGCTCGCCGAACAGCCGCTGCGCTTCGTCGATCTGGCAGCCCTGCTGCCCGCCCTGCTGTCCATGCGCGACGGATACGGAGCCGATGCCGCAGGCAGCCAGCAGCAACGCCGCACCGATTCTGCTCCGGAAACCCACTCTATCTTCCCTCAACGCGCACCGACCGAATTCCCAGGGCAATCTATAAACCAAAAGCCGGGTGTCGTCCGGCGGGCGGTTTTATTCGACAATGAAGTAGATGGCCACCAGCAAGGCCAGGAATGCCATGATGCCGATCTCGCTCCACAGGATACGGACCTCGTTCGCCATATCCTCGGACTGCAATTTGTCGAACGCATCGGCCGGCATCGTGTCGGTGGGTGTCGTGTCGGTGGGCATCGTGTCCTTGGGCGTCGTGTCAGGCGATGTCATGTCGGCAGCCTCGCCTTGCCCGACTTGACCGTCTTGTCCCATTTCAGGTCGGAACTCCTGAGTTGCCCGATGATCGCGCCCAGCGAGATGGCGCACAGCAGCGGACCGTAGCCGACCAGCACCAGCAGGATATTACGCAGCCATTTGGGCGCGCCCGCCCGGTCGACACGGTAGACGCCCCATGCCGCCAGGGTGGAAAGCGCCGACCAGCTGAGCACGACGAGGACGCCGATTTCGCCCCATGACCATTGGCCGGGCGCCGGCCATCCGGCCGTGGCGGTAAAAGGCGTGAGCCGCAGGACGGCCAGGATCATGACGCCGACCGAGAGCAGGCCGGGAAAGGCGAGGCCCTCGAACCAGGCGCGCCGGGCCGCCTGCGGATCGATCAGGAAGGAATACAGCGTCTGGAACAGATAGCTGAGGAAGGTGACGCTCCACAGCACGCTGAAGGCCAGTGGCGCCCACGGCGGCCAGAGATAGAAGAGGCCGACCAGGCCGACCGAGCCCAGGATCATGAACACCGGCATCAGGGCGATGCTGAACCAC
>CANJHI010000109.1 GCA_947474005.1 Alphaproteobacteria bacterium
GAGTGATGGATATTCCTGATCGCATGCGACAGACTCGCATGCCTGCCAAGCTTAGGGAATTCTCAGCGGGACTCAAATGTTAGACGGCAACCACTAGACGCATAAAGGGGAATACACAGCACATGCAGATCGGCGTCATCGGCCTCGGGCGAATGGGCGGTAATATCGTGCGACGGTTGACGCGGGCGGGTCATACCTGCGCGATCTACGACGCCAATGCGGCTGCCGGTGCGGCGCTGGCCGGTGCGGGCGTCACCGTCGCCGGTTCGGTGCCGGCACTGGTCGAGGCGTTGGGCATCGGCCCGCGCACGATCTGGGTGATGTTGCCGGCCGGCAAGATCACCGAGGACACGATCGCCCAGCTCGGCGGATTGATGAAGAGCGGCGACGTCATCATCGATGGTGGCAACACCAACTTCAAAGACGATGTCCGCCGCGCCCGCGAACTCGCGCCGAGGGGTATCAAATATCTCGACATCGGCACGTCGGGCGGCGTCTGGGGCCTGGCGCGCGGCTATTGCCTGATGATCGGTGGCGATGCCGAGACGGTGACCCGTCTCGATCCGATCTTTTCCGCCCTGGCCCCGGGTCTCGGCGATATCGAACGCACGGAAGGTCGCGAGAAGCTCGATCCGCGCGCGGAGCGCGGCTACATCCATGCCGGGCCGGTGGGCGCGGGACATTTCGTCAAGATGATCCATAACGGCATCGAGTACGGGATGATGCAGGCCTTCGCCGAGGGCTTCGACATCATGCGCCATCGCGCCGACGACAAGCTGCCGGCCGACGAGCGCTACGACCTCAACCTGGGCGACATTGCCGAGGTCTGGCGTCGCGGCAGCGTGGTGACCTCGTGGTTGCTCGATCTCACGGCCAGCGCGCTCGCCAAGGATGCCCACCTGGAAGGCTTTTCCGGTCATGTCGACGATAGCGGCGAAGGCCGCTGGACGATCGAGGCCGCGATCGAGGAGGCGGTGCCGGCGGACGTGCTGGCGGCGTCGCTGTTCGTGCGCTTCCGCTCGCGCCAGCAGCACACGTTCGCGGAAAAGGTACTGTCGGCGATGCGGCTGGGCTTCGGCGGCCACGTCGAAGCCCCCAAGAAATAGGAGTTTTCATGCGCGTAGGCGTCTTCTACTTCCCGACCGACTACGGCATCGACGTTGCCGAGCTTGCCCGTGCGCTGGAGGAACGCGGCTTCGACGCGCTGTTCGTGCCCGAGCACACGCACATTCCGCTCAGCCGCAAGACGCCCTTCCCCACGGGCGGCGAACTGCCCAAGCGTTACTCGCACACCCACGATCCGTTCGTGGCCTTGGCCTTTGCGGCGGCGGCGACCAAGAAACTCAAGGTCGGCACCGGCATCCTGTTGGTGCCGCAGCACGAGCCGATTGCGACGGCCAAGGCCATCGCCTCGCTCGACCAGCTCTCGGGCGGTCGCTTCATCTTCGGCATCGGTGGTGGCTGGAACGAAGACGAAATGGAGAACCATGGCGCGCACTACAAGACGCGTTTTAAGCAGATGCGCGAGCATGTACTGGCCATGAAGGAACTGTGGACCAAGGAAGAGGCGTCCTTCCATGGCGAGTTCGTGAACTTCGACCCGGCGTGGTCGTGGCCCAAGCCGGCCCAGCGCCCGCATCCGCCGATCCTTCTGGGTGGCGAGACCGACTACACGCTGAAGCGCGTCGTCGAATATTGCGACGGCTGGTTCCCGCGCCCGCGCTCTGGCTTCGAAGCCGCCACTGCGCGGGATCGGCTGAAGCGCATGGCGGAGTCGGTGAAGCGCGATCCCGCGACGCTGACGATCACGGTGTTTGGCGCACCGGCGGACGCCGCGGCCCTCGCGTCCTACGAAAAAGCTGGCATCCAGAGCGCGTTGCTAGCCATCCCCGATCTCGGCCGAGACGAGATCCTGCGACACCTCGATACGCTGGCGCCGCTGGCGAAGGCGCACGCGTGAAGGTCGCCGTCGGCCTCGGCTTGATGGAATTTCCGTTTGCCGGGGCTGGTGACTATTGGCGCTGGGTCGATCTCTGCGAGGCGGGCGGCGTCGATTCGCTGTGGCAGACCGACCGGCTGGTGAGTCGCCAGCCGATCCTCGAATGCATGACGACCATGGCGGCGCTGGCAGGCCGCACGCGCCGGATGCGCTTCGGCATGAACGTGGTCTCGCTGGCGCTGCGCGATCCGGTGCTGCTGGCCAAGCAGTGCGCCACTATCGACGTGCTCTCGGAGGGTCGCCTGCTGCCGGCCTTCGGCATCGGCAGCCCGCTCGGCCCGGAATGGCAGGCGCTCGACATCGACACCAGGACGCGTGGCCGGCGCACCGACGAAAGCCTCGAAATCATTGCCCGCCTGTGGCGCGAAGAGAGCGTCGACTTCGCCGGCAAGTATTATCGCCTCACAGGCGCCTCGATCTCACCCCGGCCCGTGCAACACGACCTGCCGATGTGGATCGGCGGTGCGTCGGAGGCGGCCATCCGGCGAACCGCGCGCTACGGCACGGGCTGGCAGGGCGGCGCTGAGGGGCCGGTCGAAGCGGGCGGGGTCGTCGCCGCCATAAAATTGGCCGCCGTCGAGGCCGGTCGCTCGATCGATGAAGACCACTATGGCGCGGCCTTTCCATTCTATTTTGGCTCGGTTTCCGATAGCGTCGTCTCGGGGGCCATGGCGGCCTATGCCAAGCGCACCAACCGCGATCCGGCGTGCTATTTTGCGATCGGCGACGAGACGGCGATCCTCGACAGGGTTGCCCAATACGTCGACGTCGGTGTCCAGAAGTTCATCCTGCGGCCGGTGGGCGATGGCGCGAGTGTCCTCGCCCAGACGCGGCAGCTGATCGAGAAAGTGTTGCCGCGGGTCGGCGTGAAATGGCCGAAGGCCGCCTAGGAGGAAATCATGCATATGGGCGCGGCAATGTTCTTCACGGACTATTCCATGGCGCCGGGCGAACTCGCCATGGCGCTGGAGGAGCGCGGCTTCGAATCGCTGTGGTCGCCCGAGCACTCGCACATCCCGCTGTCGCGCAAGTCGCCGTTCCCAAGCGGAGGCGACCTGCCGAAGAAATACTACGACGCGATGGACCCGTTCGTGGCACTGACGGCGGCGGCGGCCGTCACGCAAACCCTGAAGGTCGGCACTGGCATCTGCCTGATCGCCCAGCGCGATCCCATTCAGACGGCCAAGCAGGTCTCGTCGATCGACCAGATTTCCGGCGGGCGATTCCTGTTCGGGGTTGGCAACGGCTGGAACAGCGACGAGATGGAAAACCACGGCACCGTCTTCGAAACTCGCCACAAGCTCGCGCGTGAACGTATCGAGGCGATGAAGGAGATCTGGACAAAATCCAAGGCCGAGTATCATGGCGAACTGGTCAATTTCGATCCGATGATGAGCTGGCCCAAGCCGGTGCAGAAGCCTCATCCGCCGATCATCGTCGGCGGTGCCTTTCCCTACGGCGCCCGCCGCGCGCTGCGCTACGGCGACGGCTGGATGCCGCACCGCGTGCGCAAGACCTATGCCGACGTGAGCGCGATGCTGCCGAAGTTCCGCGAAATGGCGAAGGAAGCCGGCCGCGACATCGCGTCGGTCCCGGTCACCATCTGGGGCGCCAAGGAAGACGAGAGCCTGTTGAAGCGCGACTGCGACGATGGCGTCTCACGCCTCGTCGTCAGCCTCGACTCGGCCAAAGCCGACAAGATCCTGCCCGAACTCGACCGCTGGGCGAAGCTGCTGCGCGCCGTCGCCTAGAGGAGCGACAGCACTTCCTTCTTGAACTCCTCCATCTCGGCCAGCATCGCTTCAACAGTGTTGCCGCCGAAGCCGAAGTCGAGGTTGCCGACGCCGATCTCACGCAGCGCCCGCATGTCGGCGGCGATCTCAGCCGGCTTGCCCGAGAACAGGCGGCGTTCGCCGTCGCCCGCCTTGAGTGGAACTGATTCGCCCAGCGCCGTGCAGCGAAAGGCAAGCCCCATGGCCTTGGGATCGCGGCCGGCCTCTGCGGTCATCTTGCGCAGGCGCGCGACCTGGGTCTTGAAGCGCGCCAGGCTGTCGAGCGGATTGGCCGGGTTGGTGCCGATCGGATACCAGGCATCGCCGATGCGCGCGGTGCGGCGCAGCGCCGGCCCGCTCTCGCCGCCGACCCAGATCGGCGGATAGGGCTTCTGCACCGGCTTGTGGGCGAAGACGATATTGTCGAAGGAGACGTGCTCACCCTTGAAGCGCGGCGCGTCCTTGGTCCAAAGCTCGATGAAGGCGTCGATGTATTCGTCGGTGACCTTGCCACGCGCGGCGAAGTCCGGCGCGTCGATCGCCTCGAACTCCTCCTTCAGCCAGCCGGCGCCGATGCCGACCGTGAGTCGGCCGCCCGACAGGACGTCGATGGTCGACAGCATCTTGGCCGTCAGCACGGCCGGCCGGTGCGGCACCACCATCACCGAGGTGATGAGCCGGAGCTTCGTCGTCTTGGCGGCGACGAAGGCCACTTCGATCAGCTGCTCGTGGCGCTCGGCCCGGGCGCCGGCGGGAAATTCGCCCGTCGAACTGTAGGGATATATCGCCTGGATGTTGGTCGGGATCACGACATGGTCGCTGAAAGTGGCGTAGTCGAAGCCCAGGGCCTCGCCGCCCGTCACCAGGCGGAAGAGATCGTCGGCCGCCGCCAGCGGGCCGGCCGTTGGCGCGTTGAAGCCGATGAGCATGGTGAAACCTCCCAATTTTGGCGGCGATACTACACGATGCGGCGGGCCGGGATTGGCACTATGTTTTGGGCATGATGACGACAAGCGTTTCGTTGGCCGCACTGATGGCTGAGGCGGGTGAGCTTCGCGATCGCGGCCACGGCCGGCTGATCTCGTATTCGCGTAAGGTCTTCATTCCGCTCACGCATCTTTGCCGAGACGTCTGCCACTACTGCACCTTCGCCGAGCGGCCACGTGCCGGCCAGCCGGCCTATCTTTCGCCCGAGCAGGTCCTCGCCATCGCCCGCGCCGGTGCGGCGGCGGGCTGCACCGAGGCGCTGTTCACCCTGGGCGACAAGCCGGAGCTGCGCTACCACGCGGCGCGCGAGGCGGTGGCCGCCCTGGGCCACGAAACCACGATCAGCTACCTGACGGCGATGTGCAGCCTGGTGCTGCGCGAGACCGGCCTGCTGCCGCATGCCAATCCGGGAATCATGACTCGCGAGGAAATCGCGGGCCTGCGCGCGGTGACGGCGAGCCAGGGCATCATGCTGGAATCGACCAGCGAGCGGCTCTGCGAAAAAGGCGGCGTGCATTACGGCTCGCCCGACAAGCATCCGGCGGTCCGCCTGGAGACCATTCGTCTCGCCGGCGAACTGAAAGTGCCGTTCACCACCGGCATCCTGATCGGCATCGGCGAGACGCGCGCAGAGCGCGTCGAGGCGCTGGAAGCCATCCGTGACCTGCATGCTGCACACGACCACATACAAGAAGTGATCGTCCAGAATTTCCGCGCCAAGGCCGAGACCAAGCGCGCCGATGCCGAGGAACCCGATCTCGAAGACCTGCTGTGGACCATCGCCACGGCGCGCCTGATCCTCGGGCCCGACATGAACATCCAGGCGCCGCCCAACCTGTCGCCGGGTGTCTATCCGCGCCTGATCGCGGCCGGGTTGAACGACTGGGGCGGGATCTCGCCGGTGACGCCCGATCATGTGAATCCCGAAGCACCGTGGCCCGCCATCGATGAACTAGCGCGCCGCAGCGCCGAGTTGGGCAAGGTGCTGGTCAATCGACTGCCGCTTTATCCCGCCTATGCGCGTGCGGCCGACATCTGGCTGGCGCCCGAAGTCGCGACACAGGTGCGGCGCATGAGCGATGCCGAGGGCCTGGCGCGCGACGACAACTGGTCGCCCGGCGAGACGACAACGCCGCCGGCGCCGCGCGTCCTCGTCATGGAGGTCGATCCCGAGCTCAGCTGCATCGTCGATCGCGCCACCTCGGGCCGGCGCCTCGATCCGCCGGAGATCGTGCGCCTGTTCGCGGCGCGCGACGTGGACTACCGGCATGTCACGGGCGCCGCCAATGCGCTGCGCCAGACGGTCAGCGGCGACGTCGTGCGCTACGTCGTCAACCGCAACATCAACTACACCAACATCTGCTACTTCCGCTGCAAGTTCTGCGCCTTCTCGAAGGGCCGCACCCACGAAGACCTGCGCGGCGCGCCCTACGATCTGGCGCTCGACGAGGTGAAGCGGCGCGCCGTCGAAGCGTGGGAGCGCGGCGCCACCGAAGTCTGCATGCAGGGCGGCATCCATCCCGATTACACGGGCGAGACCTATGTCGCGATCTGCAAGGCGATCAAGGAAGCCACGCCCGGCATGCACATCCATGCCTTCTCGGCGCTCGAAGTAACGCAGGGCGCGGCAACGCTGAAGCAGTCGATTTCCGCCTTTCTGGCCAGGTTGCAGCAGGCCGGATTGGGCACGCTGCCGGGCACGGCCGCCGAGATCCTCGATGACGAGATCCGCGCCATCATCTGCCCGGACAAGATCAACACCGGCGAATGGCTCGACGTGCAGCGCGCCGCGCACAAGCTCGGCCTGCGCACGACCTCGACGATCATGTACGGTCATGTCGAGACGCCGCTTGCCTGGACGCGGCATCTTCTGGCGCTGCGCGACCTTCAGGTCGAGACCGGCGGCTTCACCGAATTCGTGCCGCTGCCGTTCGTGCACATGGAAGCGCCGATGTATCGCCAGGGCCGCGCCCGTCGCGGGCCGACCTTTCGCGAGGCGGTGATCATGCATTCGGTTGCGCGCCTGGTGCTGCATCCGGTGATTCCCAACATCCAGACTTCGTGGGTCAAGATGGGCCCGGCCGGGGCCGCGATCTGCCTCGAGTCAGGCGCCAATGATCTTGGCGGCACGCTGATGAACGAGAGCATCTCGCGCGCCGCCGGCACGCAGCACGGGCAGGAGTTGCCGCCCGAGGCGATGGAAGCGCTGATCCGCTCGATCGGCCGCGAGCCGCAGCAGCGCGACACGCTCTATCGTGCCGTCCCGGAGGAGCGCCGTGCGGCGTCGCTGGTGGCGGCCGATCTTGCGCCGATCATCCTGACACCGCCCCGCAAGCGGGCCGCCGCGGCCTAGGAGATCCCGCGTTCGGCGAGCAATCGCGGGATGCCGGCTTCCTCCAGGAAGGCGCGGGTGCGCAAGCCGGCGGATTGCGGCAAGCGCAGGAACATCGCGAGATCGACGGGATGGTCGATGTCCATGGCGATGCCGGGCTGGCGGATCACGGTTGGCTCGATACCCATGCGTCGCGCCGCCTCGAGATGCGGGAAGTAGCTGTTCTCGCCGAAGCGCAACGGCACCGAATCGAGTGGCGAGCAGATGACGGCATTGGAGCCGAGATCGTCGTGTGCCGGCGAGATGGTGAAAGAGGGGCCGGCGAGATGCGCCGCCAACACACGGTCGATCTCCGCCGAGGTGGCGGCGGGAATGTCGCCCGGCAGGGTGATCATGCCGCCGCGGCGTTCGCGGGCGAGCAGGCGAAGGCCCGCCGTGACGCTGCCGGTATGTCCGTCGCGGGCGCCGTCGGTCACCACGCGGGCGCTGAGCCGTGTGGCGAGCGCCGCGATCACGGGGTCGAGCGTCACGACCATGATGCCCGCCAGTTCGCGCGTGCCGGCGACGGCATCGAGGACTTCGCGCACCATCACTTCGATCAGGGCGCGGCGTTGGGCAGGCGAGAGCAGGCCGGCCAGCCGCTGCTTGGCGCCGTCCAGCTCCTTGACGGGGATGACGGCCCAGATGTCGGCCGGCGCGCTCACGTGAGCGAATGGGCGAAAGCGAGTACGGTGCGGGCCAGCGCCTCGCGATCCTCGAGTGTCGTCATCAACGTGGGCGCGACGTGCAGCCTGGTCCTGATATCTCCGGAATCGGCGGCATCGACGATGTAGCCGTCGAGCAGATCGCCGTAGCGGCCGGCCACGGTGGCCGAACTCACGGCGAGGCCGAGCTCCTGCATCATCTTGGCTGTCGGGCCCTTGACCGCGCGGCCGGCGACGATCGGCGACACCGCCACCACGGGGGCGCCGCAGTTGTCGATCGCGGCGCGCAGGCCGGGCACGGAAAGGATCGGCTCGACGCTGATGAAGGGGTTGGACGGGCAGATCACCACGGCGCGGACGTTGCCACCGTTCAGGGCCGCCATGACCTCGGGTTGCGGGCGGGCATCGGCGGCGCCGGTGAAGGCGAGCTGGCGCACGACCGGGCGGCACTGCTGGCGCACGAAATAGTCCTGGAAGTCGATCCAGCCCTCGTCGCTCCGTACGCGCGTGCGCACGCGGTCGTCACTCATCGGCAGCACCCGGGGGCCGACGCCGAGGCGCCGGCAGACGTCACCGGTGACCTGCGACAGGCTCTGGCCGGAAGCGAGCCGCTTGGTGCGCTCGACATGCAGCGCGAGGTCGCGATCCCCGAGGCGGAACCAGTCCTCACCGCCCAGCGCCGAGATCGTCTCCATGAACGACCAGGTCTCGTCGCGGCGTCCCCAGCCGGTGACCGGATTGTCGAGGCCGGCCAATACATAGGTCAGCGTGTCGATGTCGGGACAGATGCTGAGGCCTAGGTGCTCGAAATCGTCGCCGGTGTTGGCCACGACCAACAGTTCATCCGCGGGCAGGACACGGCTGAGGCCAAGCGCCAGCTTGGCACCGCCGACGCCGCCGGACAGCGCAACCACCAGGCCTTTGCTCACCGAAACATATCCTCGGCCGCCGGCCGCACGAGCTCGGAAGCCGGGTTGTTGGCCGCGCTCCACGTCAGGCCGCGGACGAGCACGACCGGCTGCGCCTCGTCGCCCTGGCCCATGACCAGCGAGGCGGCGGCCGCGATCTCGTCGGCAAAGCCCGAGATGCTGACCTGCAGGGTGCGGCCGAACAGATCGGGATTGCCCCGCAGGTCGAGCAGGGCAGGCAGGCCTGAGGCGCCGATCGCGACGCCTGCCGTGCCGCGCCGCCAGGCCCGGCCGAAACTGTCGGTGATGATCACGGCCAGCGGCGCACCGAACTGCGCGGCGAGACTTTTGCGCAGGGTCTCGGCGGTGCCGTCAGGGTCGAGCGGCAGCAGCAGGGCGCGTTCGACGCCGTCGGTCGGGCCGACATTCGACTGGTCGACGCCGGCATTGGCCATGACGAAGCCCAGCCGATGCTCGACGATCAACACGTTGGGCCGGGACCGCACCACGCGCACGGACTCCGACAGGATCAATTCGACTAGCCGCGGATCCTTCTGCACTTCCTTGGCGAGCTCGACCGCGCGCGCCGATGGCTTCACCGTGGCAAGGTCGATGCTGCGGCCCTCGGCCTTGGAAACGACCTTCTGCGCGATCGCCAGCACGTCGCCGGCACGCGGCTGAAGATTGCCGTGGGCGAGGCCCTCCGCGATGAGCTTGGCCAGGTCATCGCCCGGCTCGATCATTGGCAGGCCGGGAACCGCCAGCAGCTGCAAGGCGGCGGTAGGGCTCATCCGAACTTCTTGCGCAGGCGCGGCAGCACCTGCTCGCTGTAGAGCTTGAGGAACCGCTCCTGGTCCGGACCGGGGGCATGGAACACGAGATGACGGAAACCCAGCTTCACATAGGCGCCGACCTTTTCGACATGCTCGTCGGGGTCGCTCGACACGATCCAGCGGCTCGCTGCGCGCTCCAGCGGCAAGGCATCGGCCAGGCGCTGCATCTCGACCGGATCCTCGACCGTCATCTTCTCTTCCGGTGTCAGCGCCAGCGCTGCCCAGTGCCGTGTGTCCTCTAGGGCGCGCTTGGGGTCGGTGTCGAACGATACCTTGACCTCGATCATATGGCTATAGGGCTGCTTCTTGGGCTCGACCGCGGCGGCGATGCCCTCGGCGACCTTGGGCAGCAGCGTGTCGGTGTAGAGATCCCACTTCTTGCCGCTGGTGCATATGAAGCCGTCGCCGGAGCGGCCGGCGTAGCGCGCCACCAGCGCGCCCGCCGCGGCCACATAGATCGGCACCTCGACGTCGGGCCGGTCGTAGATGGTGGCCTTCTCGGTCTTGTAATATTCGCCCTCGAAACTGACGCGCTCCCCGCGCCACAGCGTGCGGATCAGGGTTACGGCTTCGCGCATCCGGGCAAAGCGTTCCTTGAACTCGGGCCAGGGCTGGCCAGTCGATGGCACTTCGTTCAGCGATTCGCCGGTGCCGATGCCAAGGATCACGCGGCCCGGGAACATCGCGCCCAGCGTGCCGAAGGCCTGCGCCACGATCGAGGGGTGGTAGCGGAAAGTGGGCGTGAGCACGCTGGTGCCCATCATGACCCGCGAGGTGCGGGCGCCGAGGGCGCCCAGCCACACGAGCGAGTTGGGCGCATGACCATCGACGTGCTTCCACGGCTGGAAGTGGTCGCTGACGAACACCGACTCGAATCCCACGGCCTCGGCTAGGCATCCGAAGTCGAGCAGCCTGCCAGGCGCGAATTGTTCAGCCGACGCCTTGTATCCGAGCTTGAGCACGGTGATGTCTTTCCTGTGGCGAGAGTGGAGTCTTAATAGCGCGACCCCCGGCGAACAACCAGACGGCGGACGCTCCGCCGGTCGAAAGTTTGACTCTCCAGGGTCCGGTTGCAACGATCCAGGCCAATAGGGAAGGAAACCCGGAATGGCGGGAGTGAACTGGACCGACTCCACGATCGAGGCGGGCGGCGCCAAGCTGCATCTGCAGCGCGCCGGCAAAGGCCGGCCGGTCGTGGTGCTGCATCACGAGACCGGCACGCTGGATCGCCTGCCTTTCTACGATGCCCTGGCGGCACATTACGACGTGCTGGTGCCGCATCATCCCGGCTACAGCCGATCGGAGCGGCCGACCTGGATGCGCAGCGTGCGCGACATCGCGGTGATGCATCGCGGCCTCTTGAGCGAGCTTAAACTAAAGAACGTGGCGCTCCTGGGCCTGGGCTTCGGCGGCTGGATCGCGGCTGAAATGGCCAGCATGGCGCCCGACGATCTGTCGCATCTGGTGCTGGTCGGCGCCATGGGCATCAAGCCGCCTGAGGGCGACATCCTCGACCTCGCGATCACCGGCTACGTCGATTATGCCCGCGCCGGTTTCCACGACCAAAAAGCGTTCGACCGCGTCTACGGCGCCGAGCCGTCGATCGATCAGCTCGAGATGTGGGACATTTGTCGCGAGATGAGCTTCCGCATCGCCTGGAAGCCCTACATGTACAGCCAGACCCTGCCGCATCTGCTGGGCGCCGTGCGCGCACCTGCCCTGGTGGTGTGGGGCGATGACGACAAGGTGGTGCCCCAGAGTGTGGCCAAGCGCTACGTCGAGGCGCTGCCCAACGCCCGCCTGGAGATCGTCAAGGCCGCCGGCCATTGCGTCGACATGGAACAGCCCGAGGCACTCGCCAAACTTGTCACGAACTTCATCGGTCGGGAGTAACGCCATGCACCTGATGTATTTCACCGAGCAGCCGATGTCGGCCTATCCCGAGCAGGCCGGCCGCGACTTCGGCGCCACGGCGCTGATGCTCTCAAACAAGCATTTCGATCCGGTCGAAGGCTCCAGGCTCTACAACAACTACATCGAGCAATACATGCTGGCCGAGGAGGTCGGCGTCGACGGCATCATGCTGAACGAGCACCACAACGCGCCGTTCTGCATGCAGGCTAAGGCCAACATCTTCGCCGCCGTCCTGGCCGGCATGACCAAGAAGGTGAAGATCGTGATGTTGGGTAATCCGCTGCCGCTAGCGGAGAACCCGATCAGGCTCGCCGAAGAGCTCGCCATGATCGACATGATCTCCAAGGGCCGGCTGGTCTCCGGCTTTGTGCGCGGTGGCGGCCAGGAACAGCTCGCCACCGGCGTCAATCCGGCCTTCAACCGCGAGCGCTTCGAGGAAGCGCACGAGCTGATCGTGAAGGCCTGGACACAGGAAGGTCCGTTCCGCTTCGAGGGCACGCACTATCAGCACCGTGTGGTGAATCCGTGGGCGGTGCCGCTGCAGAAACCCTATCCGCGCGTCTGGATTCCGGGCGTGATCAGCAAGGAGACGATCATCTGGGCGGCGCAGCAGCGCTATCCCTACATCGCGCTCAACACCTCGATCGAGCAGACCAAGAAGATCTGGGAACTCTATGACAGCGTCGCGGCCGACGTGGGCTATGTCGGCGGACCGGAGAACCGCGGCTACCTGATCCAGGTCCATGTCTCCGACAACGAGGAGAAGGCGATCGAGAACGCCAGGCAATTCCGCTGGATGCAGGGCGAGTTCACCGGTCTCGCGCATCCGGTGTGGAGCACGCCGTCGGGCTACGGCTCGCCATCGGCCCGCCGCACCTTCGTCGAGTTCGCTTCGGGCCGCGCCAGCAATCCGCGCGGCGAGACCAGCTTCGAGCAGCAGATGGCCGATCTGCGCATCATCGCCGGCACGCCCAAGACGGTGGTGGCCAAGCTGAAGCGCATCCTGGAGGAGACGCGGCCCGGCATTCTGGCGCTGTGGGGCAACGACGGCCGGGTGAGCCAGGCGGATTCTCTCACTTGCATCAAGCTGATCGGCCAAGAGGTGTTCCCGGCGATCCGCGAGATCGCCAAGAGCCTCGACCTAAAAAGCCCGTTCGAAGCCAACGCGCCGGTCGGCATCAAGTATTCGACCGACCTGAAGCCCCGTAAGGCCGCCGCGGCGGAGTGAGGAAGAACATGAAACTCGGTGCATCCCTGCCGGTGGGCGACATCGGCACCGGCCCGGCGGTGTTGCGCGACTATGCACAAGCTGCAGAGGCGCTGGGCTACGACTATCTCGTCGGCCCCGACCATGTTCTGGGCGGCAATCCCAATGTCGATCATGGCGGTCGCCGCATGGGCACCACCGCCACGGCCTATCACGATCCCTTCGTGCTGTTTGCCTATTTGGCTGGCGTCACGAAGAAGATCGGCTTCGCTGCCGGCGTGCTGATCCTGGCGCAGCGCCAGGCGGCGCTGGTCGCCAAGCAGGCGGCCTGCCTCGATGAGCTCTGCGAAGGACGGTTCCGTCTCGGCATCGGCGTCGGCTGGAACGAAATCGAATTTCAAGGGCTGGGCGAGAATTTCAAGACGCGCGGCAAACGCTCCGAGGAGCAGGTCCGCTTCATGCAGGCGCTGTGGAAGGAGCCGCACGTCACGTTCAAGGGCGAATTCCACCAGCTCGACGACGGCGGCATCAATCCGCGACCGAAGTCCGGCCGCGTGCCGGTCTGGTTCGGCGGCCACGCCGAGGCGACGTTCCGGCGGACGGCACAATATGGCGACGGTTTCATGCCGCTCGCCTATCCGGCGGGCGACGAGGCGCTAAAAGCCTTCGACAAGCTGCGCACAATGATCCGCGCGGCCGGCCGTGATCCCACATCGGTCGGGCTGGAGGTCTGGGTCTCGCCCGGCATTGGTGCCGAGGCCGATTGGCGCAAGGAAATCGCTTTCTGGAAGAAGGCCGGCGTCACGCACGTGAACGCCCATACCAATTACATGAGCGCCCATCACAAGCGCATCGCCGGCAAGAGCTACGACGATCACCTGACGGCGATCACGCGCTATCGGGCCGCCGTCGCGGACCTGCTGTGATGAAATTCGCCCTGCATTTCGGCAACAACAACTTCCCCGATCTGGCCGGGGCGCACCGGCTGGTACGGCTGGCGGAGGCGGCCGGTTTCGATTCGGTCTTCGCCGTGGATCACGTCGTGTTGCCCGATACCTACAGCTCGACCTATCCCTATGCCGCCAGCGGCCGGCTGCCGGGCGACAACACCGCGTTGATGCCCGATCCACTGATCTGGATGGCGTCGGTCGTGGCCGTCACGACGCGGCTGCGCTTCATGACGGGCGTGCTCATCCTGCCGCAGCGCAATCCACTGGTGTTGGCCAAGCAGGTTGCGACCCTCGACTATCTGAGCAGCGGGCGCATCGAACTCGGCATCGGTGTCGGCTGGCTGAAAGAAGAATTCGAGGCGCTGGGCGTGCCGTTCGAGAAGCGCGGCAAGCGGGCCGACGAATATATCGCGGCCATGCGGGCGCTATGGGCGGGCGACGGCGCGAGCTACGCCGGCGAGTTCGTGAAGTTCCGCGAGGTGAGCTGCAACCCCAAGCCGGTGACCGGCAGCGTGCCGATCATCGTCGGCGGCCACTCCGAGGCCGCGGCCAGGCGTGCCGGCCGTCTCGGCAACGGCTTCTTCCCATCGATCGGCCGTCCCGCCGACACGATGCCCCTGATCGACATCGCACGCCGTGCCGCCGAAGCGGCGGGCCGCGATCCCAGAGCCATCGAGATGCTCGCCGGTTGCCCCGATCTTTTGCCCGGCTCGGGCAAGGATGCGGAAGCGGCCATCAAGGAACGTGCAGCGCAGGGCATCGGCCGCATCGTGCTGCCCTCCAGTGCCTTCATGCCGAACCTGGAAGAGAGCCTCGCGCGCTTCGGCGAAAAGGTCATCCGTCCCTTCGGCTAGGCTCTTCGCACGCCGAAGAGCCGTTCTCCTGATCGCGTGTCACACGCGCCCATGTCACACCAAGTTGTGACATTTTCTGTGACACACACTCGCCTGGAGTCCGGGCCGAGCCCGGTTTCACGGGCTTTTTTGGGCGTCGTTTCTTCTTCTGGTGTCACAGCCCGGTACTGCCTGTGACAGGCAGCGCTATGTGTCCGTTCCGACTCTTATCGGTGCTCGGTGGGGACGGGCTCAATCCGGACTCAGTCGGCCTAGCGTGACGTACCATCCGAGGCAAGCTCCACCCTCGCCTCTGCGTCAACCCGCGGCGTGCGCGGGCAGGTCATGCTTCTGTAGGAGAACTGGCACGTTCCGACCACCAGCTTGCCTGAATCAATAGTATATTCCTGCCGAATCTGCAATTTTCTCTCGCCCACATCCGCGTGAACGATTGCTGGCAGTGACTGCATCGTCCCCGCGACCTAGCCGAAGGCCTTGGCGATGCGGGCCCAGTCGGCGATAGCCGCTTCCTGGCCGGGCACGAGTTGGATCGTGAACTGGGTGTAGCCCGCCCCGCGCAGCGCCTCGATGCGCTGCTTGATCTCGCCCTCGGTCGCGGTGAACGAGGTGGCGCGGATCAGGTCGGCGGTGACGAACTTTTTTTCCTCGGGCTTCACGAACATCAGATGCCCTCGGTGGTTTTCCAGATAGGGCGCATCCTTGGGCTCGTAGGTCCGCGCCAGAGCGACATAGCCTGCCAGTTCCGGCCGCTCGGCGAGCAGGGCCTGGGTCGGCTTCATGTTCAGGAGCGCCTCGTCGGCGGCACGATGCAGCATCACCGCCGCGCGCGGTCCTGCTTGGGCCATGGCGCGCTCGGAGTCGGCCGGTTCGCCCTCCTGCAGCACGCAGCCCAGCGCAAAGGCGGTGGCCTTGAGGTCGCCCGGCGCGTGTCCGGCCTTCTGCCAATCCTCGCGCATCGCCTGCACTTCCTTGATGCCGTTCTCGACATTGCCGACGAAGTCGATCCAGCCGGCTTTAAGCTTGGCCGTGAGGGCGCGGGTGCGCGGCCCGAACGCCGAGAGGTGCAACGCGATCGGATCGCGGATGTTGAACAGGTCGAGTTCGGGATTGAGGAAGCGGATCTTGCGGCTCTGGCCTTCCATCTCGAAATCGACGGTCTCGCCGGCGAGCAGGCCGTAGACCTGGTGGATATAGGCCTCCATGTCCTTGATTTTGATGGCGCCGAAGCCCATGGCGCGCCGCGCTGTGAAGCCGGTGCCGACGCCGAAGTCGATGCGGCCCGGCGCCAGGCTGTTTAGTGTCGCCAGCGCATTGGCCGCGACCGGCGCGATGCGGTTGGACGGCACCAGCACGCCGGTGCCGAGGCGGATGCTCTTCGTGTTGACGGCCGCGGCACCCATGGCGACGAAGCAGTCGGCGCTCAGCATCTGCGTGTCGTAGAACCAGGCGTGGCTAAACCCCAGTTCCTCGGCCCGCTTCGCGTGCTTCCAGGAATCTGCCGCCGTGGGCAGCGCGATGCCGAAATCCATCACTGTCTCCCTCAGATGTCGGCGAGCGCCGCCAGCATGTGGTCGCGCGCGGCAAAATCGCCGTCGTCGTGGACGGGCTGCAGGCAGACGTGGGTGGCGCCGGCGGTGAAATGCGCGCGCAGACCCTTCTTGATCGTCTCCGCGTCGCCCCACAGGACCATGGCGTCGATGAAGCGGTCGCTGCCGCCGTCGGCGAGATCGGTTTCGCTGAAGCCTTCGCGCAGCCAGTTGTTGCGATAGTTCGGCAGCCCCATGTAGCGCAAAAGTTCCTTGCGGCCGAGCGCGCGGGCGCGGATGGGATCGGTTTCGAGCGTTACCTTCTGTTCGACGGCGAGAGTCTTGCCCGGCCCCAGGATGGCAGCAGCCTGCGCCGTGTGCTTGGACGTCACGTTGTAGGGCACGGCGCCGCGCGATTTCTCGGCGCTCAAGGCCAGCATCTTGGGGCCAAGCGCTGCCACCACCACCGGCAGTTCCTCGCCGGCGGGCAGGCCCTTGTGGACGCCGTCGAGATAGGCGCGCATGGCACCCAGCGGCTTGTCGTAGCGATGGCCGCGCAATCCCTCGACCATCGGGATGTGGCTGACGCCAAGGCCCAGGATGAACCGGCCGCCGTAAATATTGTTCAACGACACCGTGGCCCGCTGCGCGGTGAACGGGTCGCGGGCATAGATGTTGGCGATGGAGCTGCCGATGGTGAGCTTCGTGCTATTCGACAGCAGATAGGCGGCCAGCGACATCGATTCGTAGCCGCGCGATTCGGGATACCAGAAAGCCGAATAGCCACCACCCTCGACGACTCGCATGAGATCGGCGAGTTGGGTTCCGTTCAGCTTGTCGGTCGAATACCAGACTCCCAGGCGTCCCAACTTCATGGCTTGGCTGTCCTTGCTCAAAACTCCAAAAGCCGAAAAAGCATAGCGTTTTCAGCGCCGCAGTCATACCGTCATCGGCATGCTCACGCTTCTGTCCGCCCCAGCTTCCCTGCTCTCGTTTCGGGTTCGTAGTCGTCTCACCCTGGAGCTCGAACTCGTCGCCCTGCAACATCAGGTGACCGTCCTGCGCCGGCAGCGCCCTGGCCGGCACCATCGCTACGAGACTCGCGCGGCCTGAACTTCTCGAGGTGACTGAACCCGTACTGCCGGCCGTTGTGCCGCCCGCAATTGCGTCGCTCGGATGTAGGCGCGCTCAGAACTCATGCGCGGAGGCCGCACCGCAAGAGAACGGCGAGCTCTTCGATCACAGAAAAGCACCAACCGTGGCATTCATCGGCGAACCGACTCCATGGCCGGATGACATCTTGCGCAAGGACAGGTGAACTCAGCGCCCGGCGAACCTCGGTGCCCGCTTCTCAGCGAAAGCCCGCGCGGCCTCCTTGTGGTCTTCGGTGTCACGCAGCTGCATCAGGTTAGCGCTCTCCATGTCGAGGCATTCAGCGAAGCTGCCCTTCAGCGCCCGGTTGAGGTTGTCCTTGATGAGCCGGTGAGCCAGGCGCGGGCCGGAAGCGAGGCGCCTGGCGATCTCCAGAGCCTTGATCTCGAGCTCGACAGACGGCACGACCCAGTTCACCAGTCCGATCCGGGCCGCCTCGGTCATGTCGATGCGGTCGCCCAGCAAATAGAGTTCGCGGGCCTTGGCCGGGCCGACCAGCTGCGTCAGCAGGTAGGTGCCGCCGTAGTCGCCGGAGAGACCGATCTTCACGAAGGCGGTGCTCATGATCGCCGTCTCGGAGGCGATGCGCATGTCGCAGGCGAGCGCAAGCGAAAGGCCGGCGCCGGCAGCCGCGCCGGGCAAGGCGGCGATCGTGGGCTTGGCCATCTCGAACAGGCGCAAGGAGGTGCGCCGCTGGGACTGGCGCTGCGTTTCCATGCGCCGGAGCTGATCGATGGGTTGCCCCGCCGCATGGCCGCGCGCCATGTTCTTTACGTCTCCGCCGGCGCAGAACGCCCCGCCCGCGCCGGTCAGCAGCACGCAGCCAACCTCGCGGTCGAGCTCCGCAGCGGCGAGTTCCTCGCCAAGCCTGA
>CANJHI010000110.1 GCA_947474005.1 Alphaproteobacteria bacterium
CTCGCTCTACACAATCCTACAGATATTGAGCCTCGCGCTTTTCGAGAAAGCGCCGCTACACCAACTGCTTAGTGACAGGGCGCTGCAAACCCTCGACGACGAAAATTCTAACCAATTGAATCTGTTTCGATAATTGCCGGACAGCAGTGGCTCAGGATCTATTTTTTCTCGCATACCTTCGGCACCTCCTGGGGCTCTCCCGGATGTGTATCGGCAGCAAACTGGTCGACTACTCGAGCGAAGGTGGCGGCTCGCATGCGCTATTGACGATGACCGTCATCAATTTTGCCCGGACCCTGGGCCTCGACTACGTCCACAGCCCTTTCATTGAAATCCACCACGCCGACCGGCCACGGGAGGTGTGGCTCGCCGCGTGGGAGAGCCTCTTCAACTTCGGGGCAGGCGAAGTCCGGGCCGAAGGCACCGATCGTGATGTCTTTTCGATAACCCCGATCAACTTCGATCCAATTCGTTCGCTCTTCGGCGACCTGCACCCCTACAACGAGCACGACACCCATGTCGTCCCGCAATTCTCCCCGGCGGTCGTGGGAGAGTTTCGGCGCAAGTACTATTCGAACAAGCCACTGCACAAGAACGCCGAGCTCACCGTCTGCGTTCACATTCGCCGGTTCAATGCCGGCGACGACAACGTCTCGTACGTCGCCTCTTTCTCCAGAATAGGCCGGACCCTGGCCGATGTTCGAGCAGTCCTGGCGGCGCATCGTATCGACCACGTCGTCCGGATCTTCTCTCAAGGACATGCCTCGGAGTTTCCGGAGGGTCTTTTGGCCGGGGCCGAGCTTCTCCTCGACGGCGATCCGATCCGGAGCCTGGAGGAGTTGATCGAAGCCGATGTCCTCCTCTCGAGCAGAGGCAGCTTCAGCTACGTGGCGGGTGTGCTCTGCGACGGCATCGTGATCTGCGAGCCGTTCTATCCTCCGCAGCGCGATTGGCTGGTCTGCGATCCTGACGGGGCATTCGATACCGACACATTCGCAAGACGACTGCGTCAGACCGCCACTCGCGCCAGCGGCAGCGGCAGTCCCGCCACCTCGACCCGCGTGTGAAAAATGCTGCCGCAATTCTCATGCGGGCCGCCGCGCGAGCCCGTGACGATGTAAAGATCACGCAGATCGTCGCCGGCGAAGCAGAGGCTGGTGACCATCGGCAGGGGCACCGCGATGTCATGGCGGTGCGTGCCGTCTGAATTGAATACCGCCACGCGCCCACCATGGGCATCGGCCACCCAGACCGACCCATCACTCGCCACCTTCAGGCCATCGGGAACGCGGTCGTCGCCGAGCGACGCGAACTTGCACCACGGGCCGACCGAACCGTCCTCCTTCACGTCGTAGGCCCGCACCAATGGCGCGCGGGCATCGCTGTGATAGAGGCGACTGCCATCGGGCGAGAAGCCGAGGCCGTTGGTGAGCATGACGCCGTCCGACAGGGTGCGCATCGTGCCGTCCAGATCGATGACATGCAGATATCCAGGCCTGGGCGCCTAGCCACCGAACACACGGTAGGCGAGCGAACCGACATAGACGCGGCCCACGCGATCGGTCGTGAGGTCGTTGAAGCCGGTCGCGCCGGGAATGGCGTCGAGCGACAGCAAGGTTCGTGTCGAACCGTTGTCCAGCAAAACGCAGGCGATGTCGCGCCCGCCCACCACCAGCCCGCCCTTCTCATGCAGCGCCATGCCGCCGATACCGCGCCGCTTCGGCACGACCAGCGACACCGCGCCGGCGCGATCCAGCAGATGAACGCCGCCGTTGATGACGTCGCTGAAGTAGAGTCCGCGGGCCGGATCCCAGACCGGACCTTCGATCAGGCCGTAACCGGTGGCTACCTGTTGCATGACGTCTCCCCTCGGGCGTTGCGCTAGTCGCCGCTTTTCATTTCGGACGCTTCGGTCGCAGGCTTCGTCGATCTTTTCCCCATCAGCAGGCTGAAGAACAACGGCACGAACAGGATGGCGACGAAGGTTGCCGCGATCATGCCACCGACCACGCCTGTGCCGATCGAGTGGCGGCTGGCGGACCCCGCGCCGGTGCTGATGGCGAGCGGCAGAACGCCCAGGATGAAGGCGAGCGAGGTCATGATGATCGGCCGGAAGCGCAGACGCGCCGCTTCCATGGCGGCGTCATAAGCTGAGAGTCCTTGCTGGTATCGCTGCGAGGCGAACTCGACGATCAGGATGGCGTTCTTGGCGGCCAGGCCGATCAACGTCACCAGGCCGATCTGGAAGTAGACGTCGTTGTCCAGGCCGCGCAGCCAGATGGCGACCAGGGCACCCAGGACGGCGAACGGAACCGCTGTGAGGACGGCGAGCGGCAGCGACCAGCGCTCGTACTGCGCGGCCAGGATCAGGAACACCATGACCAGCCCGAAGATAAAGCCCAGCGACCCCGTGCCCGCCGTGGCCAGTTCCTGGTAGGCCGACCCCGTCCAGCCGATGCTGAAGTCGCTGGAGAGCGTCGTGGCCACGACCTGCTGCATGGCGGCAATCGCCTGGCCCGACGAGTAGCCCGGCGCCGGGCTGCCGATGATCTTGGCTGCCGGGAAGATGTTGAAGCGATCGACCGTGTCGGGCCCCAGGATGCGGGTGAAGGTCACCAGCTCGTTGAGCGGCACCATGGCGCCGCCGTCGGCGCGCACGAAGACGTGGCGCAGGTCGTCCGGCTTTTCGCGGAAGTCGGCCTCGGACGACAGGCTGACACGATAGGTCCGGCCGAACAGCGAGAAGTCGTTGACGTAGAGGCTGCCGAACGAGCTCTGCATCGTCTCGAAGATGGTGCTGATCGGGATGCCGAGTGCACGCGCCTTCTCGCGGTCAACGTCGGTGCGATACTGCGGCACCGCCGTCGTGAAGGTGGTGGAGACGCCGCGCAGCTCGGGCCGTTGGTTGGCCGCCTGCACGACCTTCTGCGTGGCCTCCGAAAGGCCATTCAACGACCCGCCCGAACGGTCCTGGAGGAACATTTCGAAGCCGCCGGTGACGCTGATGCCCTGGATCGGCGGCGGGTTGAAGCCAATCACGACGCCGTCGCGGAAGTTGGCGTTGATGGCGCCGATCGACGGGGCGACGTTGCGCGCATCCTGGCTTGGATCCTTGCGCTGCGACCAGTCCTTCAGCGTGACGAAGGAGATGCCGGAATTGGACTTGAGGGCGCGCGACAGGAGATCGAAGCCCGAGAAGGTAACGACGTTGGCAACCGCCGGGTTCTTCTGCAGGGCTTCCGTGGCCTTGGCCGTAACGTCGCGCGTGCGCGAGATCGCGGCCGCCGGCGGCAGCACTGTCACCACGAAGACATAGCCCTGGTCCTCGGCCGGCACGAGACTGCCCGGAATACGCTGGAACAGGACAAACACCAGACCCAGCACGATGACGAAGCCCGTGACGCCGATGACTGTGCGGCGCAGCAGGAAACTGACGCCACCGGTGTAGCGCGCCGTTACCCACGCGAAGCCGCGGTTGAACCTCGCAAAAAACCAGCCCGGTTCGCCATGCACCGGCTTCAGGATCAGCGCGGCCAGCGCCGGCGTCAGCGTGAGCGCCACGATGCCTGAAATAACGACCGATACCGCAATGGTGACGGCGAACTGGCGGTAGAGCTCGCCCGCCAGGCCGCCCAGGAACGACACCGGAATGAACACCGCGCATAGGACAAGGACGATGGCGATGACCGGCCCCGTGACCTCCTGCATCGCCTGAAGGGCTGCCTCACGTGGCGACTTGCCTTGCGTCGACATGATGCGCTCGACGTTCTCCAGCACGACGATGGCGTCGTCGACGACGATGCCGATGGCGAGAACCAGCCCGAACAGCGTCAGCAGGTTGATCGAGAAGCCCAGCACGTACATGCCGGCAAAGGTGCCGATGATCGACACCGGGATGGCAATGACCGGGATGATCATCGCCCGGACGTTCTGCAGGAACAGGAAGACGACCAGCACGACGAGCGCGATCGCCTCGACGAATGTGATGGCGACCTCCTCGATCGAGACCTCGACGAAGCGCGTGGTGTCGAAGGGAATGTCGTAGCGCAGCCCTACCGGGAAGCGCTTGGAGACGCGCTCCATTGTCTCCTTGACCGACGCCGCGACCTGCAGCGCGTTGGCGCCGGGCTGCAGGTAGACGGCGATGGGGACAGCCGGCGCGCCGTTGAAGGTGCCAGAAAAGCCGTAGAGAAGCGCGCCCAGCTCGACCCGGGCCACGTCTTTCAACCGCAAGGCGCCGCCGTTCTCCTCGGACCGGATGATGATGTCCTCGAACTGGGTGCGGTCGACCAGCCGGGGTGGCGTCGTCACCGAATAGGTGAAGACCTGCGGCTTATTCATTGGCTCCTCGCCGAAGCGGCCTGCGGCGAACTGCTGGTTCTGCTCGCGCACCACGGCGGCGATGTCGGCGGGTGTGAGGTTGTACTGGGCGACCTTGTCGGGCCTGAGCCAGATGCGCATCGAATAGTCGGAGGCGCCGAACAGCGACGCATCGCCGACGCCCGGCAGGCGGCGGATTTCGTCGAGCACGTTCACCAGCGCGTAATTGCTGATGTAGATCGTGTCGTAGCGATTGCCCGGCGACGACATGGTCAGCACCTGCAGGATCGACGTCGACCGTTTCTGCACGACCAGACCCTGGCGGCTCACCTCGCTCGGCAGCAGCGGCAGGGCGCGCTGTACCCGATTGTTGACGTTGATGGCGTTCTGGTCGGGATTGGTGCCGATCTCGAAGGTCACCGTGAGGTTCATCGTGCCCGAGCCGGTCGAGGTCGACTGCATGTAGATCATGCGCTCGACGCCGTTGATTTGCTGCTCGAGCGGTGCCGCGACGGTGGCGGCGATGTTCTCGGCGGTGGCACCGGGGTAGGTCGCCGAGATCACGACTTCGGGCGGCACGATCTGCGGGTATTGCGAAATCGGCAGGACCCGCATCGCGACCAGGCCTGCCAGCACGATCACGATCGACAGCACCGACGCGAAGACCGGCCGGTCGATGAAGAACTTGGAAATCATGGGGACGGGATCACGGCTTGGCGCCGACGGCAGGAGGCGTGGTCGGCGCCTGTGGCGTAATGGGCACAGGCCGGACGACATTGCCCGGCCTGACGCGGATGACGCCGTCGACCACGATGCGGTCGCCCGACTGCAAGCCCTTGCGAACGATCCAGCCGTCGTCCAGTTCGCGGGCGAGGCGAACCTGCCGTGCGCGGGCCACGTTGTCGGCCTCCACGAGGTAGACGAAAGCGCCGAGCGGCCCCTGCGAGATCGCGGCCTTGGGCACCACGATGGCGTCGGGCATCGTGATGCCGGTCATGTTCACGCGCACGAACTGGCCCGGCAACAGACCGCCCTCGTGGTTGGGGAAGACGGCGCGGATCAGGATCGTACCTGTCTTGGGATCAATGGTGCGCGAGCGTGTGTCGACGATGCCAAGCTGCGGATAGACCGTGCCATCGCCGAACTGCAATTCGACCTTGACGTCGTCCGCATTGAACAGGGTATCGCGCGACTTGTTGATCTCCTGCAGGGCCCGCAGTTCGCTGTCCGTGAAAGTAAAATTCACGTAGGCGGGATCGAGCTGCGTGATCGTGGTCAGCAGGGTCTGCTGGGCCTGCACCAGCGTGCCTTCCGGCGGCGAGACGATGCTGGTGGGACCGGTCACGGGCGCCTTGATGACGGTGTATTCGAGATTGAGCTTGGCCGTATCGACGTCGGCCTGGGTCGACTGGATCGTGGCGCGGGCCTGGTCGCGGGCGGCGATGGCATCCTCGAGCGATTTCTGCGCCGAGACCTTTTGGGCCACGAGACCCTCGACGCGCTTGTAGTTCTCCTCGGTCTGCGTGAGCGTCGCCCTGGCCTGCGCCGCCTGTGCCTGCGCGCGCGCCAGCGACGCTTCGTAGGACCTGGGGTCGATGCGGAACAACACGTCGCCCAGATTGACGATCGCACCCTCGCTGAATTCGCGCTTGAGAAGGATGCCGCTCACCTGGGAGCGGATCTCGACGACACGAAACCCGGCAACCCGCCCGGCAAACTGAAGCGGCAGGGGCACGTCCGCCGCCGTCAGCGTGACGATCCCGACTTCAGGCGGCGGTGGAGCGGCAGCAGCAGCCGGCTGCGAGGCAGGCCGGGTCCACCAATATGCCCCTGCCCCCAGGAGCGCCGCGATCACACATACCGCAACGATGCGCCCGACCCAGGCTCGCGCCGCCATGAATCCCATCTCCCCGGTTCGGGCGTCCACTTCGGGTCACGCCGAAATAAGTCAATGTTGACTTACCATAGACGCTGGCTGGCCGTCCTCCCTCCGCATGACGGCCGCTGGAACGAGAAGTCCCCACATGGTGCTTGATCTTGCGGTCGCGACCCGTTCTGATTGTGAGGTAAAGCCTCATTCCCCGAACGGACAGGACCCTTCACCATGACCGTGACCGAAAAGCCCGACACCAATTGGATCGGCAAGCGTACCCCCCGGCCCGATGGCGCCGACAAAGTGACCGGCCGCGCGTCCTACGCCGCCGACACCAACATGCCCGGCATGATCTGGGGCAAGGTCTTGCGCAGCCCCCACCCGCATGCCCGCATCAAGTCGATCGACACCTCCAAGGCCGAGAAGCTGCCGGGCGTGAAGGCGGTCATGACGTCCAAGGACATCGTCGAATTCCCGATCGACAAGGGAGCGGTGATGCTGGGCATCCAGGATATGCGCTGGATGTCCCGCAACGTGATGGCGCGCGACAAGGCGCTGTTCCACGGCCATCCGGTGGCCGCTGTCGCCGCCATAACCCAGCGGATCGCCGAAGAGGCCTGCAAGCTGATCAAGGTCGACTACGAAGTGCTGCCCTGGGCAATCGACGTCGAGGACGCGATGAAGCCCGGCGCCACCCCGCTGCATGATCACGTCAAGTTCGAGGGCAAGCCCTCCAATATCGCGGGCACGCTCGAGCACAAGAAGGGTGACATCGAGGCGGGCTTCAAGGAAGCCGACGTGATCGTCGAGCGCAGCTTCAAGACCGAAGCCGTGCATCAGGGCTATATCGAGCCGCATGCCTGCCTGGTCAGCGTGACCGACGGCAAGGCCACGATCTGGAGCTCCAGCCAGGGCCAATTCATGGTCCGGGCCATGTCGGCCCTGCTGACCGGCATCCAGCAAAGTGACATCCGCGCCATTCCGGCCGAGATCGGTGGCGGTTTCGGCGGCAAGACCATCATCTACCTCGAGCCGCTGGCGCTGGTGCTGGCGCAGAAGTCCGGGCTTCCGGTCAAGATGGTGATGAGCCGAGAGGAAGTGATGCGCGCCTCCGGCCCGACCTCGGGCTCGATCAGCAAGGTCAAGATCGGCGCCAAGAAGGACGGCACCATCGTGGCGGGCCAAGGCACCTACTGGCTGCAGGCCGGCGCCTTCCCTGGCTCGCCGATCCGCGGCGCCGCCGGTTGCGCTTTCGGCCCCTACGACATCCCGAATGCCTATACGCTGGGCTACGATGTCGTCTCCAACCGTTCCAAGGTCGCGGCCTACCGCGCCCCCGGGGCGCCAATCGGCGCCTATGCCGTGGAATGCGTGCTGGATGAGCTGGCCGAGAAGCTCAAGATGGATCCGCTCGAACTCCGCCTGAAGAATTCTGCCAAGCAGGGCACCAAAGCGGTGCATGGTCCGGTCTATCCGGTCATGGGCTATCAGGAGACGCTGAAGCAGGCGCTCGCCCATCCGCACTACAAGGCGCCGCTCAAGCCCAACCAGGGTCGCGGCGTGGCCTCGGGCTACTGGTTCAATGCCGGCGGCGAGTCGAGCGCCCAGATGAGCATCAACGAAGACGGCTCGGTGATCGTCATGACCGGCCATCCCGACGTCGGCGGCTCCAGGGCCTCGACCGCCAACATCGCGGCCGAACTGCTCGGCATCGCCCACTCCAAGGTGCAGGTGCTGATCGGCGACACCAGCAGCATCGGCTTCTCGAACCTGACCGGCGGCAGCCGCGTCACCTTCGCCTCGGCCATGGTGGTCACACAGGCCGCGGAGAAGGTCATCACCGACCTGCGCCGGCGCGCCGGCCTGATCTGGAAGATCGATCCCGAGGCCATCACCTGGGAGAACGGCGAGGCGAAGCCCGCCGGCGACAACGCCGGCAAGTTCGATCCGCTGTGGCTGGCCCAGCTTGCCGCCCGCGCCACCGAAACGGGCGGACCGATCGGGGCCGGCTCCTCGATCAACACCACCGGCGCCGAAGGCGGCTTTGGCACGCACATCTGCGACGTCGAAGTCGACCCGGACACCGGCCGTATCTGGGTCACGCGCTACACCGCGTTCCAGGACGTCGGCCGGGCGATTCATCCCGACTACGTCGAGGGCCAGATACAGGGCGGCGTCGCCCAGGGTATCGGCTGGGCGTTGAGCGAGGAGTACATCTACAACAAGCACGGCAAGCTCGATAACGCCGGCTTCCTCGATTATCGCATGCCCGTCACCTCGGACCTGCCGTTCCTCGATGCCGTCATGATCGAGATTCCCAATCCGAAGCATCCGCAGGGCGTACGAGGCGTCGGCGAAGTGCCGCTGGTGCCGGTGATGGCGGCGGTGGCGAACGCGGTCCACGGCGCGCTCGGCCGGCGTTTCTACAGCCTGCCCATGTCGCCGCCCAAGGTGCTGGACGTGCTGGAGCCGGAACTGAAGGCGGCCGACTAAACGCGCCTTCCCTCCTCCACGCCCCGCTCCTCAAGAGCGCGGGGCGTGCTAAGGTCGGCCGATGAAAACCAAGCTCCTCGGCCGAACCGGCGTCTCCGTCTCCGAACTCTGCTTCGGCACTATGTCGTTCGGCGGCGATGCCGATGAGGCGACGTCGGCTGCAATGTACAAAGCCGTCCGCGATGCCGGCATCAACTTCTTCGACTGCGCCGACGAGTACAACAAGGGCAAGTCCGAGGAGATCCTGGGCCGCCTGGCCAAGGACCATCGCGACAACCTCGTCCTCACCACCAAGTGCTTCAGCCCGCAAAGCGACGACATCAACGCCCGCGGCAGTTCGCGCCGCCATGTGGTGCGTGCCGTCGAGCGGAGCCTGAAACGCCTGCAGACCGACCGCATCGATGTGCTGTTCCTGCACAAGTTCGATCCTCTGACGCCGATCGAGGAAATGATGCGCGGCCTGGAGGACGTGGTGCGCTCGGGCAAGGTGCTCTATCCCGCCGTCAGCAACTGGTCGGCGTGGCAGACCCAGCGCGCCGTCGATATCCAGGAGCGCAACAACTGGGCGCGGCTGCAAGTCGTGCAGCCGATGTACAACCTTGTGAAGCGCCAGGCCGAGGTCGAGATCCTGCCGATGGCCCAGGCCAATGGCATCGGCGTTATGCCCTACAGTCCGGGCGCAGCGGGACTTCTCTCCGGCAAATATCTCGGTCAGGCGACCGGCCGGCTGAAGACCAACAAGATGTACGAGGCGCGCTACGGCGAGGCCTGGACCTTCGAGGTTGCCGAGAACTACGTGACCTTCTGCAAGCAGCAGGGCCTCCACCCTGTCAGTACCGCGATCGCCTGGGTCGGTTCCCACCCCGGAATCACCGCGCCCATCATCGGGGCGCGCAACCTCGACCAATTGAAGGACTCGCTCGCCGCCGTGAAGGTGAACATGACGCCCGAATTGCGCGCCGAGATCGCCGATCTTTCGCCGACACCGCCGCCGGCCACCGACCGGCTGGAAGAGCAGAAGCCGCCGAAGAGCTGAGGCCGGCCCGCTACCGTGGCGCCAGGCCCACGTCCTGGGCCTTGATCTGCAAGGCGAGGTATTTCGAATACATCCGGCACTGCGCGAACGAGCCGCCGGTGAACCAGAGGCCGGGCTGCGCCGTAGGGACCCACATGTTGTTCAGTTCCTGCGTGCGCATATCGAATCCCCAGACCGGTCCGACCTTCTGCGCCACGTCCTGGCCGAACAGCGCGCCCACCAGATGGTCCTGCCCCTTGTAGCCGGTCGCCAGCACAATGAGGTCGGCGGGGCGTTCGCTGCCGTCCTTCATCTTCAGGCCGGCGGCCGTGAATTCGGCGATGTCGGCGTACTGGATCAGGCCGATCTCCTGGCGGGCGATCAAGTCCGAGGCGCCGACGTTGAAATAGTAACCGCCGCCACGCGAGCGATATTTCAGCGGCCAGCCCGTACCGTTCTCACCGAACTCCAGCCGGAAGCCCGCCTTCTCCAGCCCCTGCAGCAGCGGCGCATCGAGTTCGCGCGCCTTGTCGGTCAGGATCTTGTGGGCCTGCTTCATCACGCGCAGCGGCACCGAGACGTTGATGAGGTCGCGGTCCTCGTAGGTCGGACCCTTGCCGTAGTAGATGCCATCATAGAGCTGGGCGCTGGGCTCGACGTTGACGATCAGCGTCGGGCTGCGCTGCACGATGGTGGTGTGGGCGCCGTTGCCGTGCAGGTCCTGGGCGATGTCGTGGGCGCTGGTACCCGTGCCGAAGACATAGACGTTGCGGCCCTTCCACTGGCCGCCATTGGAGAATTTGCTGGAATGGACGACCTGGCCCTCGAACCGGTCGAGCGTCGGGATCTCGGGAATGTTGGGCGTGCCGCTCACGCTGGTCGCCATCACGATGTGGCGCGGATGCAGGAGGCGTATGCTGCCGTCGCCGCGTTCGACGCGCGCTGTCCAGCGCTTTGCAGCAGCGTCCCACGTCGCTCCCTCGAAGGTCGTGCGCGTCCAGAAATCGATCTCGAGGGTCTCGACGTAGGATTCGATCCAGTTCGCGATCTTGTCCTTGGCAATGTACTTGGGCCAGGTCTTGGGGAACGGCAGATAGGGGAAGTGATTGCTGTGCTTCTGATTGTGCAGTTTTAGTCCGTGATAGCGCTTGCGCCAGTTGTCGCCGATCCGCTCCATGCGATCGACCACCAGCGACTCGATGCCGAGCCCCTTCAGCCGCGCCGCCGCCGTCACGCCGGCGTGGCCGCCGCCCACGATCAGCACCTCGGGATCGCGATCGGCATAGGCCGATGCCCGCTGCCGCCGGTCGAGCCAGTTGGGACCGTGGAAGTCGCGCTCGAAGGCAGGCTCCTCGGCATCCTCAAGGATCGTCTCCTCCTCGTAGCCTTTCAGCTCGTCGAGCGTCGTGAGCAGCGTCCACGCCAATGCATCGCCGGTGCGGCAGTCGCTGCGCTTCAGCCGCACGATGCCGGCGCCCCGCCCCACCTCGGTCTCGAACTTGATGATCGCCTCGACGCAATCCTCACCGGCACGTTCGACATCGCGCGGCGGATGGCGCTCGGGATCGATGGCGAAGTTGCGGGCGCCGGTCTTCGCGGCGGCCTCGACGAGACGCTGGGCGACCTGCGGCCGGTCGCTCACCGTCTCGATGGTCCAGGTGAGCGCCACGATATCGCGCCACTCGCCATCGGCCCGGAACAGCATTGCCACGCGTTGCGCGTCGTTGGCGGCCAAAGCGGCGTTCAGGCCATCGAGCCAGCTGCCGACGATCTGTTTCGCATCACGGTTAAGTTCGATGTCCATAACGGCGACCCTGTCGAATAGACTGACTTAAGACAAGGGAGGAACGATGGCTCAGCTGGATGGAAAGGTCGCGCTGGTCACCGGCGCGAGCCGTGGGCTCGGCGAAGGAGCGACGCGGGCGCTGGCCGCCCAAGGCGCCGCCGTGATGCTGTTGGCGCGCGACGGCGCTGCCGTCGAGGCGGTGGCGCGCGAGATCGTGGCCGCGGGCGGACGTGCCGAGGCGCTTGCCTGCGACGTCGCCGACTATGCCGCCGTCGAACGCGCTGCCCAAACGACGCGCGAGCGCCTGGGTGGGCTCGATATCCTGGTCAACAATGCCGGCGTCATCGAGCCGATCGCCGACCTCGCGACCTCCGATCCCGCGGCCTGGGCGAACAACATCCAGATCAACCTCGTCGGCGCCTACCATGTCGTGCGCGCGGTGCTGGGCGGCATGCTGGCGGGCGGCGGCGGCACCATCGTCAACGTCTCCTCCGGTGCCGCCAACCGGCCGCTCGAAGGCTGGAGCGCCTACTGCGCCGGCAAGGCGGGCCTGGCGATGGTGACCCGCGCCATTGCCCTGGAGACGGCCGGCCGCGGCATCCGTATCTTCGGCTTCTCGCCCGGCACGATCGATACCGACATGCAGGTGAAGATCCGCGCCTCGGGCATGAACCAGGTGAGCCGCATCCCGCGCGCCGACCTCTCGCCGGTCGAGCATGCAGTGCGCGGCCTGATCTATCTCTGCCACGGCGCCAGCGACGACCTGATCGGCCAGGACGTTTCCATGCGCGACGTAGCCTTCCGCCCCCGCATCGGTCTCATTTGAGGAGGACACGCCCATGGCACTCTATGAACTCAGGACCTACACGCTCTATGTCGGCAAGATGGGCGAGGCGGTGAAGCTCTACCAGGAGTTCGGCTTCCCGGCGCTCGACAAGGGCGGCCACGCCAAGAATCTGGTCGGCTACTTCCAGGGCGACACAGGCACGATCAACCAGCTCGTCCATCTGTGGAAATTCAACGACGACGCCCACCGCCGCGCCCATTGGGCCGCGGTTTTTGCCGACCCCGCCTTCATGGACGGCTTCGCGGTAAAATTCCGGCCGCTGGTGATGAGCCAGGAAGTGAAACTCTTGAACGCCGCCCCCTGGGGCCCGCACCCTTAGACGATACAGCTCTCCGCACGCCGGAGAGCCGTTGTCCTGATCGCGTGTCACAACCCAATGTGTCACACCAAGTTGAGACAAATGTTGTGACACGCACCGGCCCGGAGTCCGGGCCGAGCCCGGAATCACGGGCTTATTAGAGGTCGTTTCTTCTTCAGATGTCACAAGCCTGGCGCACCCTGTGACGGGTAGCGCGATGTGTCCGTTCCGAGTCTTATCGGTGCTCGGTGGGGACGGGCTCGAATGCGGACTCGTGACGGCCTGGCGTGACGTACCATCCGTGTGAACTACACCCTCGCCCTCGAGCGTCTGCCCGCGGCGTGCGCGGGAGGGTCATGTCCGAAGTAGAAAGACTGGGGCGGTCCCACCGCCAGTCTGCCAGAAGACATAGCATTTTCCTGCTGAACCTGCTCATCACATCCGCGTGAGCAAGTGCTGGCAGTGCATGCACTCTCAGGCGGCTTTCTTGAAGCCTTCCCTCTGCGCCTGCATGGCCCGCTGGAAGGCCGGCCGCACCTGGCAGCGCTGTTTGTAGGCGCTGAGCTGCGAATACGCATCGACGATCCCGGTGTGATCGAGAATGCGCAGGACGTCGGTCATCATCAGGTCGCCGACGGTGAACTCGCCCTCGAGATAGTCCTTCCCGTCGAGAACCTTCTCGAGCTGATCCAGGCGTTCGCGCACCTGCTTCTCGATCCCGGGCCGAAAGTTCTTCGTCCATTCCTCGTTGGCGTGGAAGAAGTCGAGGCTGGCGAGCTGCTGGATCCAGATTTCTATCGAATTGAGCGCAGCGAACACCCACGCGGTGGCGCGCTCTCGCCCGATGCGGTCCCGCGGCAGCAGTCTCTCGCTCTTCTCCGCGACATAGAGCGCAATGGCGCCGCTCTCGAACAGAACGAGGCCGTCCTCCTCGATCGCCGGCGCCTGCCCGAACGGCTGGCGTGCCAGATGCTCCGGCGATCTTTGCTCGGGGCCCAGCGCCACCGTGCGCACCTTGTAGGGCAGGCCCGCCTCCTCCAGCGCCCAGCGCACACGGAAGGCACGCATCAGCGGCACGGCAAAATCCGGAACCCATTCGTAGGTCGTGAGCGTGATCATGCGCGAACCCCGTTCCTTTCCGCTACGGCCATGTTCTCGGCGTAGAGCTGCTGCTTGTTGAAGAGCGAATTCCATCCGCCGATGTGGCTGTCGCGGCTCTCGACGCTGGAGAAGGGCGTCTGGTGAAAGCTCTGGATCGTCTTGCCGTCCTTTTCGGCGAAGGTGACGGTGACGATCGAGTCGGGGTCGCGGCCCGACTCCTCGTCCCACCGGAAGGTGAAGACGATGCGCTTGTTCTTCTCGACCTCGCGGATGACACCGCTGAACCGCGACAGGCCGTACTCTTGTGACGTCATCGCGCCGCGCCATGCCCGCCCCGGTGTCAGCTCCCAATCCATCTCGATCGCGGTGAACTTCTCGGGACCCCACCAGCGCAGCATGTGATCGCTTCTTTCCCAGAGCCGGAAGACGAGCTGACTCGGCGCGTTGAATTCACGCTCGATCAGAAGTTCGAGGTCGCCCTGCGGGCTCATTGCTTCCTGCCTTTCGCCGGCGCCTTGGTGATCTCCGTCAGCAACGCGTCCATCTTGTCGAAGCTCCCGGTCCAGAACTTGCGATACTTCTCCAGCCATCCGTCGACCTCCTTCAATGGCGCGGTCGCGAGCGTGCACGGCCGCCACTGCGCGTGACGCCCCCGCGTGATGAGGCCCGCGGTTTCCAGGACCTTCAGGTGCCGCGAGACAGAGGGCAGCGTGATGTCGAACGGCGCGGCGAGCTCGTTCACGGTCGCCTCGCCCTGGCTCAATCGAGCCAGGATCGCCCGGCGGGTGGGATCGGCTAATGCCGCCAATGTGACGCTGAGGGGGTCGGTCATTTTGTATTTAGCCATCTACGTAATTACTGTATTGGCTAAATAAGAGACCAGGCTTCTTTCGTCAAGAGGCCGAATCAGGATCGCTTCTTCTCCTCCCCCGTCTTACGGGGGAGGTGGCCCGCAGGGCCGGAGGGGGCGTTCATCGGCGCGCAATGCTTCCGACCCCCTTCGCCCGCTGCGCGGGCACTTCCCCCGCTTCGCGGGGGCAGAGAGAGGCCTTAGTCCAGCGAGATGCCGGTCTGGACCGCCACGGCCTTCCACTGGCGGACCTCGTCGTCGAGGAAGCGTGCCATCTCGGCGCTGCCTTGCGGCATGACGTCGAGGAACGCGGCGTCGAACTTTTCCTTTACGTCCGGCAAGGTGAGCACGCGGGCGATGTCCTTGGCGAGCTTGTCCGTCACCTCGGCCGACGTGCCGGCCGGTGCGAGAAATCCGTACCAGTTGTAGACCACGACGCCGGGCGCGCTTTCGGCATAGGTCTGCACATCGGGCAGACGCGGATGGCGCTCGGCCGTCGCGATGGCCAGCGCCTTCAGCTTGCCCGACTGCAGGTGCGGCATGACCGGCGCCATGGCGTTCATCACCAGCGGGATCTGGCCGTTGATCGCGTCGTTGAGCGCCGGCCCGCCGCCCTTGTAGGGCACATGGACGAGATCGAAGCCCACTTTTACGCGCAGCAGCTCGTAGGTGAGGTGCGGGCCGCTGCCCTGCCCCGGCGTGCCCACCGCGATCTTCTGCAGCTGCTCGCGCGGCATCGCTAAAAGTTCCTTCAGCGAATTGGCCGGGAACGACGGATGGGCCACCAGCACCTGGGGCGAGGCGCCGACCAGGGTGATCGGCACAAAACTCTTCACCGGGTCGTAGCGCGCCTTGGAATAGACCGCCGGATTGATGCCGTGGGCGACGTCGGCATAGAGCAGCGTGTAGCCGTCGGCCGGCGCGCGCGCGACGACTTCGGTGCCGATCATGCCGGCGGCGCCGGGCCGATTGTCGACGATGAAGCTGTAGCCGCCGCCGCTCTCCTGCAGCTTCTGCGCGACCAGCCGCCCGGTGAAGTCCGACCCGCCGCCGGGCGCATAGGGCACAACGAGTCGGATGGGCTGCGACGGGTAAGCCTGCGCGCGGGCGGAGGCTAGGGGCAGCGCGGAAAGAGTGCCGGCAGCCAGCAGGCCGCGGCGGGACAAGGTTTTCATGGACGAAGGTTACTCACACTTCGTGCCAGGATGCCAAAAAGATCATGAGTCTTCCGGACCGCGAGCGTCCCGCTCGCCTCATGAGTCTTGAGCGAGCCGGAGGCTCGCGGTCCGGAAGACGATGAGTCCTCTACGCGCCCGGGTGAAGACCCGGCGCTTCCTGGCCCGTCCGGGCCACATATTCCGTGTAGCCGCCGCCGTACTGGTGAACGCCGTCGGGCGTCAGTTCCAGGACCCGGTTCGACAACGCGGCCAGGAAGTGGCGGTCGTGGCTCACGAACAGCATGGTGCCCTCGAAATCCTGGAGCGCCGCCACAAGCATCTCCTTGGTGGCCATGTCGAGATGGTTCGTCGGCTCGTCGAGGACCAGGAAGTTAGGCGGGTCGAACAGCATCTTGGCCATGACCAAGCGCGCCTTCTCGCCGCCGGACAGGACACGGCAGGGCTTCTCGACATCGTCGCCGGAGAAGCCGAAGCAGCCGGCCAGCGATTTTAGCGCACCCGTGCCCGCCTGCGGGAACGACTCGTCCAGCGACTCGAACACCGTGTCGTCGCCATCGAGCAGGTCCATGGAGTGCTGCGCGAAATAGCCCATCCGCACGCTGGCGCCCAGCGCGACGGTGCCCTGGTCCGGCTCGGCCTCGCCCGCCACCAGCTTCAGCAGCGTGGATTTCCCCGCGCCGTTGACGCCCAGCACGCACCAGCGCTCCTGGCGGCGCAGGCGGAAATCGAACCCTGAATAAATCGGCTGCGTGCCATAGCCCTTGTGGACGTCCCTAAAACTCACGACGTCGTCGCCCGAGCGCGGCGGGCTGCGGAATTCGAACTGGACCGACTGGCGACGCCGGGGCGGCTCGATCTTCTCGATCTTGTCGAGCTTCTTCACCCGGCTCTGGACCTGGGCGGCGTGCGACGCGCGCGCCTTGAAGCGCTCGATGAACTTCATCTCCTTGGCCAGCATCGCCTGCTGGCGCTCGAACTGCGCCTGGCGCTGCTTCTCGCCGACCGCGCGCTGAACCTCGTAGAAATCGAAGTTGCCCGAATAGGTGATGAGCGACCCGCCGTCGATCTCGATGACCTTGCCCACGATGCGGTTCATGAACTCGCGGTCGTGCGAGGTCATCAGCAACGCGCCCTCGTAGTTCTTGAGAAAATCCTCCAGCCAGATCAGGCTTTCGAGATCGAGATGGTTGGAGGGCTCGTCGAGCAGCATGCCGTCGGGCCGCATCAGCAAGATGCGGGCAAGCGCCACGCGCATCTTCCAGCCGCCCGACAGGAGACCGACGTCGCCGTCCATGCGCTCCTGGCTAAAACTGAGGCCGGCAAGCACCTCCCGCGCGCGAGCATCGAGCGCATAGCCGTCGAGCTCGCCGAAGCGCGCCTGCACCTCGCCATAGCGCTCCACCAGGGCGTCCATCTGGTCGGCTTGCTCGGGATCGGCCATCGCGGCCTCGAGCTCGGCCATCTCGGTGGCGAGCGCACTCACCGGCCCGACGCCGTCCATCACCGCCGCGACGGCGCTCTGGCCCGACATCTCGCCGACGTCCTGGCTGAAATAGCCGATGGTCATGCCCGGATCGATCGTCACCTGGCCGTCGTCGGGCTGCTCCTGGCCCGCGATCATGCGGAAAATCGTGGTCTTGCCCGCGCCATTGGGCCCGACCAGCCCCACCTTCTCGCCCTTCTGGAGGCCCATCGACGCGTCGATGAACAGGATCTGATGGCCGTTCTGCTTGCTGATGTTATCGAGACGAATCATGGGGGCGTTGCTGGCGGGAAAGGGGCGGCAATGCAAGGCGGCCGATTGTCCCCTTCCTTTCTCTGCCCCCGCGAAGCGGGGGAAGTGCCCCCGGAGGGGGCGAAGGGGGTCATAAGCATCGCGCGCGAAGCCCCCTCCGGCCTTCGGCCACCTCCCCCGAGACGGGGGAGGAGAATAATCAATTCTGTCCACTGCTGTCCGGCAATTATCGAAACAGATTCAATTGGTTAGAATTTTCGTCGTCGAGGGTTTGCAGC
>CANJHI010000111.1 GCA_947474005.1 Alphaproteobacteria bacterium
CAGCCGGCCACGCCGCCGCAGCCGCGTCCGGCACCAGCCCAGCCGCGCGGCGGTCAGCCGGCACCGCAGGCGGCGCCCCAGGGATTAGCGCCTGGCCTGCCGCAAGGTACGCGCTAGGGGTCTATTCGACCGTAACGCTCTTGGCGAGATTGCGCGGCTGGTCGATGTCGGTGCCTTTTGCCAGCGCGGTATAGTAGGCGAGCAGCTGCACCGCGACGGTGTAGAGGATCGGCGACACGACGGGATCGATATCGGGCAGGGCAATCGACGTCTCGGCCTTGGCCCCCAGCCGCGCCACGCCCCGCGCGTCGCTCAGCAGCACCAGCCTGCCGCCCCGCGCCCTCACCTGCTCGAAGTTCGACGCGATCTTGTCGAAGATCGCATCGGTCGGCGCCACCACCACGACCGGCACTGCGTCATCGATCAGCGCGATCGGACCATGCTTCATCTCGCCGCCGGCATAGCCCTCGGCGTGGATGTACGACAGCTCCTTCAGCTTGAGAGCGCCCTCGAGGGCCACCGGAAAGGACGAACCGCGGCCGAGATAGAGGACGTCCCGCGCACCGGCGAGCGTGTTCTCGGCGATGCGGCGATAGTCCTCCTCCATATTCAGCGTTTCGTTGATGCGCGCTGGCAGTTCGATCATGGCGAGCGTCAGACGCTCTTCCTCCTCGCGCGACAGCGTTCCGCGTGCCCGGCCGGCGGCAATCGCGGTGGCCAGCAGGACGACAAGCTGCGTCGTGAAGGCCTTGGTCGATGCGACACCGATCTCGGGCCCGGCCCGGGTCAGCAGGACGACATTCGATAGCCGCGCGATGGCACTTTCCGGTACGTTGACCACGGACAGCAACGTCTGCTTCTGCGATTGCGCGTAGCGTAAGGCTTCCAGCGTATCGACGGTCTCGCCCGACTGCGAAACAGCGATGCATACGCCACCCTCGGGCAATGGCGGCTCGCGATAGCGGAACTCCGACGCGACCTCGATCTCGACCGGCAGGCGCGCCAGCTTCTCGAACCAGTATTTGGCGACCATGCAGGCGTAGAACGCCGTACCACAGGCCGTCATGGTGATGCGGCTCACCTTCGACCAGTCGAGCGGCATGGCCGGAAGCCGGACCGAACGCGTCGCGGGATCGAGATAGGAATGCAACGTATCGCCGATCACCGCCGGTTGCTCGTGGATCTCCTTCATCATGAAGTGCTGATGATTTCCCTTGCCCATCAACTCTCCGCTGAGGCCGCTCGTCTTGATCGGCCGATCAACCCTCTGCGTGCCCTGATAGACCGTGCAACCGCCGGCCTTCAGCACAACCCAGTCATTGTCTTCGAGATAGCTCACGCGGCTGGTGAAAGGCGCCAGCGCCAAAGCATCGGTGCCGATGTACATTTCGCCGTCGCCATCGCCGTAGCCGACCGCCAGGGAACTGCCGCGACGGGCGCCGATGAGAATATCGTGGCGACCGCTGAACAGGGCGACCAGCGCAAAGGCGCCACGCAGGCGCACCATCGCCTTGCCCATCGCTTCCTCCGGCGACATCTGGAGTTCGAGGTAGGACGTGAGAAGTTGCGCCACCACTTCGGTGTCGGTGTCACTGTCGAACGTACGGCCCTCGGCCACAAGTTCGTCCTTCAGCTCCTGGAAATTCTCGATGATGCCGTTGTGCACGATCGCCACACGGTCCGTGGCGATCGGATGGGCATTGCGCTCCGACGGCTTGCCGTGGGTCGCCCAGCGCGTGTGGCCGATGCCGATCGTGCCGGCCAGCGGCTCCTTGGCTACCAGTGCCTCGAGATTGACCAGCTTGCCCTCGGCGCGGCGCCTGTCGATGTGGCCGTTCACCAGCGTTGCAACGCCGGCCGAATCGTAGCCGCGATATTCAAGCCGCTTCAGTGCTTCGACCAGCAGGGGTGTTACCGGTGCCTTGCCGAGGATTCCGATGATTCCGCACATGAGGGAGTCCGTGAAAGGTAGAGTTCCGGGAGGGGTTTAATGCTTGTTCTTGGCCCGCTTGGCAGCCGTCGCACGGGCTTTCAGTTTTGCACGAAGCGGCGCCGCCCGCCCCTTCTTTGTGACCTGTCGGGCCCGCCCAAAGGCCACCGCACCCGCCGGCACGTCCTCGGTGACGACGCTGCCTGCCGTCACGTTGGCCCCCCGGCCGATGCGCACCGGGGCGATCAGCGAGCTGTTGGAACCGATGAAGACTTCGGCCCCGATGATCGTGCGATGCTTGCCATAGCCGTCATAATTAACGGCGATGGTGCCGGCGCCGATATTGCTCGCTACCCCGATGTCGGAATCGCCGAGATAGGCCAGGTGATTGGCCTTGGCGCCGCGGGCCATGCGGGTGGCTTTGAGCTCGACGAAGTTGCCGATATGGACGTCCTCGCCCACCTCGGAACCCGGCCGGATGCGGGCAAAGGGACCGATCAGGGCCCCTCTGCCGATGCGCGCGCCCTCGATGTCGCAGAACGCCCTGATCTGCACCCCGGCTGCAATGCTGACGCCCGGGCCGAAGCGCACGTTGGGGCCAATCGTGACGTCAGCCGCGAAGCGGGTGTCGGCCGACAGCCACACCGTATCGGGATCGGTCATGGTGACCCCTGCCGTCATCGCGGCGATGCGCAGCCGCTCCTGCAGCGCACGCTCGGCAACCGCCAGCTCGACGCGCGAATTGACGCCCTGGAACTCGGCCTCTTCGCCTTCGACCGCGATGGTCTTTTGGCCAGCGGCCCGCGCAAGGCCGACGGCCTCGGTCAGATAGAATTCCCGCTTGGCATTGTCGTTGCCTATCGCGCCCAGCAACCCGGCGATCAGCCTGCCATCCAGGCACATGACGCCGGAATTGCAGTAGTCGACGGCCTTCTCGGTGGCGGTGGCGTCCTTGCTCTCGACGATCTTTTCCAGCACGCCGTCGCGGACGATCAGCCGGCCGTAGGGTGACGGATCGACTGCCTTGAAACCCAGCACGCCGACCGCCGCCTTCGCGCGCGCGCAGGCGGCGATCAGGTTCTTCATGCTCGCCGCGGTGACGAGCGGCGCGTCGCCGAACACCACCAGTACCGGTCCACGATGGCCCTCGAGCGCGCCAAGTGCCGCCTTGGCGGCATCGCCCGTGCCCATCGGCCGCTTTTGCACAACGGTCGGATGGGGAGCGAAGGCGGCGGCAACCGCCGAGGCGCCCGGCGAGATCACGCCCACGATGCGGGAGGGTTTGAGGCGGCCGACGTTGTCGAGCACGTGGCGCAGCATTGGCCATCCGGCCAGCGGATGCAGGACCTTGGGCAGGGTCGACTTCATACGGGTGCCGGCGCCGGCTGCCAGCACCACCACGGCGATGGGCGATTTCATGCCCGTCCGATGCCACGGGGCTGGCGGCCCCGCAAGGCGGATGTGCTAAGGGATACAGCATGCATCCCAATGCCGACAATCTCATCGCCGCCCGCTTCGACACCGTGATCTACGACCTCGACGGCACCCTGATCGACAGCGCCCGCGACATGTGCGTGGCCGTGAGCCGCGTGCTGGCCGACCACGGCCTGCCAGCCATCACCGACGAAGACGCCCGGATCTTCATGGGCCAGGGCAGCAAGGTCACCGTCGGCAAGGCCTTCGCCAAGCATGGCCGGACGCTGGATGACGCCGCCCTGTCCGCCGCGACCCGGGAATTCGTGCGCTACTACGAGGCCGACCCGATCAGCAACACCATCGCATTCGAGGGCGTCGCCGATGTGGTCGCCCGGTTCGCCCGCCTCGGGCTGAAGCAGGGCGTCTGCACCAACAAGTTCGAGCGGCCGGCGCGCATCATCCTGGAGCACCTGAAGCTGATGCCGCCGATCTCCGACGTGGCCGGCGCCGACACCTTCCCCGTCCGCAAACCTGACCCCAAGCACATCCTGATGCTGATCGAGCGCATGGGCAGCGATCCCCGGCGTGCCGTCATGATCGGCGATTCGATCCACGACGCCGAGGCCGCCCACCGCGCCGGCATTCCGGCCGTCCTGGTGAGCTGGGGCTACACCCTTAAGCCTGCCAGCGAGCTGGGAGCCGACGCCGTGATCGACCGTTTCAGCGCCCTGCCCGACACCCTGGGACAGCTCGCCGCCCGTTGACGATTCGGCCCATACGCCTTATACGCGCCCCTTCCGGGCGCTTAGCTCAGCGGGAGAGCACACCCTTCACACGGGTGGGGTCGTAGGTTCAATCCCTACAGCGCCCACCATTTTTTCCGGACACCCGGGCCACTTCGGGATCAACGGCCGATGACCAACGCGCTGTCGCTTCGCCCCGGTGATCGCGTCCCCGACTTTGCCCTGCCCGGCCTCGACGGCAAGCTGCGCAAGCTGATCTGGTCGTTCAACGGCCCGCCCGTCGCCCTGCTGGCCGTCGACGACCTCGGCAATCTCGACCGAGAACAATTCACGGCACTGACTGGGGCCTGCAAGGCCGCTTCGGCTACCCTGGTCGTGGTCGCCGGCAATGCCGTGCCCCCCGCTGCGGCCTTGTGGTCGAAGCTCGGCGGCGGCGGCGACAGCAGCGAAGGACCGCTGCTGCTCTGCGACCCCGAGAGGAAATTCCTCGCAGACCTTCTGGCTCCAGCCGGCGGTATCGGCTTGGGGCCATCCACGGGCCTTCGCATGCGCGTGATCGCCCTCGATCCCAACCAGCGCGTCGCCGCCACCTTCGACACCCGTGCACTCCCCGCCGCGGCCGAAGCGATCGGCGGCATCGCCGACAGCGTGCGCGCCAACGGCGGCGCCGATCTGGTGCTGCGCACCGCCCTGGCGCCGGTCCTGATCCTGCCGCGCGTCTTCGAACCGGATTTCTGTACCCAGCTGATCCGTCTCTGGGGCAAGGGCGACCATCAGGATTCGGGCGTCTCCAGCCGCTACGGCAACGTCAACCTGTCGCACCTGAAGCGGACCGAGGATTACACGATCGTCGAGCCCATGCTGTTGAAGGCGGTCTCCGACCGGCTCGCCTACCGCATCGGGCCCGAACTCGCCAAGGTCTTCGCCTATGATCGCGAATTCAGCTTCGATTCTCATGTCGTGCTGTCCTACAGCGCCGAGGGCCGGCATTTCTTCGGCGCCCACCGCGACAACGGCGCGCCCACCACCGCCAACCGTTCCTTCGCGGTCTCGCTCAACCTCAACGACGATTTCGAGGGCGGCGAATTGTCGTTTCCGGAATATGCCGGCGTCCGCGTCAGCCCGCCGCTGGGCGGGGCAGCAGTGTTCTCGTGCTCGCTGCTGCATGTGGCGTTGCCAGTGACGCGCGGCCGGCGCTTCGTGTTGACGACCTTCTTCCGCCACAAGCAGTGATTTGTGCGCCGGTGTATCGCCGAATCGCCTCGGTGATAACGCTTTGGGCCTGCCTCTTCTCGGTTGCGCCTCCTGTGTCGGCGCAGCAAACCATGGCGCATATGGAAGCTTGCACGGAATGGGACTACTTCGGCGGCCAAATGGGCACGCGCAATAGTTGCAGCAAGCCGATCACCATTCTGTTCATGGCGTTCGGCGACGCGCGCGTCGTCGCGCAGGATGTCCCGCCAGGTGGGCACTTCAATTCAGGCGCGACCGAACCTGACCTGGCGAACAGCTGGATGTTCACAGCCTGCCCGCTGGGCTACGTGCCCAGCCTCCGCTTCTCGACGGAGAATGCCACCGCCATTCTGGAGAGTCTGTACAACTGCCAGCTGCCGGGACGGCCGGGCGCCTAGGCCCTCGCCGCACCGGCATATGGATCGTTCACGCCGTCGAGCGGCCAGATCGGCCGGCGCAGCTTGGTGAATTTCAGCCGCGTGATATCGGGCGAACAGATGCCGCCCGAATCGACCAGCACGATCTCGCGCGCGATCGGCGCATAAGCCGCCCGGAAGTGCTGCACGCTCTTCACCACCACGACGCTCTTGGTGCGCGGGTCGATGCCCTGGCTCAGGAAGACCTGCAGGTCGATGGTTTGGATGCGGTTGGAGATCGTCACCACGTCGATGCCGCCGATACGCAACACCGCGGTCGGGCCCATCGAGGTCTCGACGCCGGCATTCATCGGCCCGTCGTTCTTGAAGCTGCCGTCCGACAGCATCTTCACGATCGCCTTGGCTTTCACCGGACCGCCCATCGACGCATCGGTGTGGCCGCCCAGCACGACGTCGATCACCGAACCAACACCGGCCTTGATGGCTTGCTGCACCGTGCCGGGATCGAAGATCGTGCCGAAGGCCACGTTCTCGACCCCGGCATCGATCAGGGCCTGCAGGACCGGCGTCGTGTCGTTGTAGCCGCCGCCGCCCGGATTGTCGGTGCCGTCGGCCACCACCAAAGGCCCCTCCTTGCCGACGCCGGCTTTCGCCGCCGCGATCGCATCGGAGATCGGCCGGTAGTCCGACGAGCTTTCGTCGCGGCGCTTCCAGATCTCGTCCAGCATCGCGGCTGCCACCGCCTTGGCGCGTGCCTCGGCCGCGGGCTCATAGCTCACCGCGACCGACGGGCCGGTATAGGGGATGTCCGCCCAGGTGAACCCGGCCTGGACGCTTACCACGTTGATGCCGGCTTCCGTCTCGAACGCATCGGCCTTGGCCAGCAGGTCGCGCATCAACCCGGGCTGCGTCGTGCGCCCATGGTCGGCGCCTTCGAGCATCGCGGGCTGCACCAGCAGACAGTGCGGCTGCTTCCTGCCTTCCAGCGCATCCTGCACGAGCGCCGCCGCCTGCACGGCGCGCTCGTAGCCGTCGATGTGAGGATAGGTGCGATAGCTCACCAACGCGTTGGCGTGCCTGGCCATCTTCAACGTGGCGTTGGCATGCAGGTCGAGCGTGGCGACGATCGGAATGCCCGGCCCGACGACGCCGCGCAGTGCTTCGAGCAACGCGCCCTCGGCATCGTCCTCGGTCTCCGTCACCGCCGCGCCATGCAGCGACAGGCAGATGGCGTCGAGCTTGCCGGCCTTCTTCGCCGCATCGACGATCATGTCGCGGATATGCTCCCAGGTCTCCTTGGTGAGCTTGCCCGAGGGCGTCGCATTGGCGGCGCCGGCCCATACCGGCTCCCAGCCGTATTTCTTCACCGAGTCGATATAGCCGCCGACCTCATTCCTGGTGCCAGTGAAGCGCGGCACCATGGCCTCGCCCTCGATCAGCCAGCGTTTGCGGTAGTCCTCCAGCGTAGTCGGCAGTCTACTGAAGGTATTGGTCTCGTGCATGAACTGCGCGATCAGGACGCGGTACGCCATCTCTTTGCTCCCGCGTCTACAACTTCGCCGTCTTGAGCCACTCCGCCTGGCCCTCCTCGCCATCGACGCCCATCGATTCGAGGAAGCGGCAGACCATCATGTAGTAGCCCACGGTGAGGGTGAGCTCGACCAGCGCGCCTGGCGTCAGGAAGGCCTGCACCGCCTTCAGCGTCTTGTCCGACGCCTTGACGTTGCGCACGACGTCGTCGGCATAACGCAGAACGGCCTTCTCATGGTCGGAGAAGGCAGGCGCCTCGATGGTGGCGTCGCGCAGGGCCGCGATCTTCTCCTCCGCCACGCCGGCCTCGCGGCCGATGCGCTCGTGCTGGAAAACCTCGTAGGCCGCTCGGCTGAGGCGCCCGACCCGGATGATCGCCAGTTCGCGCAGCACCGGATCGAGTTCGCACTTGAAGAGCAGCGCATTGCCCATGCGAATAAAGCCCTTCATTCCGTATTCGGAATTGGCCAGCATCTTGTAGATGTTCAGCGTCGGACCGAGCTTGCCAAGGAACTCGGCATGCTTGCCGGTTGCCATCTCGACGTCGAAATATGGAACACGCGACATGAAATCTCCCCTGCGGAATGGGGAGCCTACGTCAGATCAGGCCGCGCTTCACCAGCGGGTTGAAGAAGCGGCCCCACGGGCCTGTCAGCACGATGGGCTTCTCGACAACGATCAGCGCGATGCAGGGCTCGCCGGGATCGGCGATCGGCTCATGCCGATGCTCGCCGGGACCGACGGCGAAATCGCCGACGCCGTAATTGCCGGTCTCGTCGGTGTAACCGCCCTGTAGACAGACCGTGTACTCGTAGCCCGCATGCTTGTGCTGCGGCAGGCCATGGCCCGGCTCCAACCGCAGCAGTGACACGCGATGGAAGGCACCCGGCAGGTCGAGCCGGATCTCGTCGAACATGCCCAGGATGCGACGCCAGCCCAAGCCCGGCCGCAGATGCGGCACCAAGGGCGCCGGCGCCCATTCGAAGCCCGGCCGACGAATGGGGGCCTGGGCGCGCGGCTCGACGGCCACCTCGTCGAGGCGCGCCATCACGCTCTCCAGCGCCGCGTCGTCCATTGCCGCCTCAGCCTCGCGCTCGATCAGCGCACCGCCCACGGCGTTCAGCCGGTCGACCGCACGCCGGGAGTCCGGGGCGAGCGCCAGATGCAGCGCCACGGCCAGCGCCGGACCGTCGGGCAAAGCGCCCGCGGCATAGTCCAGCAGCAGCTCGTCGGGGGCCGGATGGCGGCTCATGTCTCGTCTTTCTCCAATGCTTCCCGCAAGCGCCCGAGTGCCAGGCGAATGCGGGATTTCACCGTTCCCAGGGGCAGCTTCAGTTCCTCGGCAATCACCGTATGGGTCTTGTCCTCGAAAAAGGCCTTCCGGATGACCACCAACTGGTCCTCCGACAGGTCGCCGAGCAATTCCTTCACACGGGTATACGTCTGACCGGCCAGAACGGATTTGTCGGCGTCCTCACCTTCCGGCGCATAGACGACCAGCCAGTCCTCGGTGTCGATCGGCCGGGCGGCCCGGCGCAGGAGGTCGATCCGCTTGTTGCGGGCGATGGTGTAGATCCAGGTGGCGGCCGAGGCCCGGGTCCGGTCGAAGCTGGCGGCCTTTCGCCACACCATGATCAGCGCTTCCTGAGCCACTTCCTGCGCGGCCTCTGCATCCGTGCCGCCACGCAAGATGAAAGCTTTTACGCGGGGCGCGAAGTGCCTGAACAGGCTGGCGAAGGCCGCACGGTCCTGACGGGACGCGATCGCCTCGATCAGGTCGGCAGCCTCCTCAGCGGACAGCATTCCCGCAGCCTATCCCGGACGGCCCTGCGCGCCGAGGTCCCAGAAGATGCCCGTCATCAGCCGCAGCCCGTCGCGCACGACGGGCGCCAGCAGATGCTCGTTCGGGGCGTGCTGGGAACAGGCGGCATAGGAATGCGGCACCCAGACGGTCGGCAGGCCGAGAATGTCGGTAAAGACCTCGTTGGGCAGCGAGCCGCCGAGATTGGGCAGCATGTTGGGCTTCTGGCCGCCCGTCTTCTCGATCGAAGCGGACGCGAACTTCGCCCACGGGTTCTCCGGATCGAGCCGCGTCGCATTCATGATCACGTCGCGTGCCTGCTCGATCTCGATTTGGCCAAAGCCATGCTTGTCGAGATGGCGTTTTAGCGCCGGAATGATGTCGTGCGGGTTGGTGCCGACCACGAAGCGGAGCTGGCAATAGGCGATGGCGCTGGGCGGGATGGCGTTGACCGGCCGGTCGGGGTTGCCGGTCTTGAAGGCCAGCACCTCGAAGCTGTTCCAGCCGAACACGCGCTCGACCGGCGTCAGCGACTTCTCGCCCCAATCCTCGTTGATCTCCGGTGCGCCCTCACCGGCGTCGACGACGGCGTCGGCGAGTGCCGCGCGCACTGAATTGGTGAGCGTCGTGGGCCGCCACTCCGGCACTTTGATCTGCCCACGCTCGTCGGTGATGGTGGCCAGGGCATGCGCCATGATGATGCCGGGGTTGGCCAAAAGCCCGCCCCAGTTGCCCGAATGGTGGCCGCCCTCGCGCATCGTGAGCTTCAGGTTGAAGTTCAGAGTGCCGCGCGTGCCACCGAAGATGGTCGGCCGGCGATGGTCGAGCCTGGGCCCATCCGAGCCGATCAGGGCATCCGCCTTCAGCGCCGCCTTGTTGGCCTTGCAGAAATCGGCAAGGCCGGGCGAGCCGGTCTCCTCGCCGGTCTCGATCAGGATGGTCGAATTGAATCCCAGCGCGCCGCGCTCCTGCAGCACGCAGGCGAGTGCGGCGATATTGATCGTGTGCTGGCCCTTGTTGTCAGCCGTGCCGCGGCCATACATGCGATCGCCCTCGACGACGATCTTCCAGGGCGACAGGCCCGCCCGCCATTGCTCGTCCTGACCGCGGATCACGTCGCCGTGGCCGTAGGTGAGGACGGTCGGCAAGGCCTGGTCTTCGACCCGGCGGGCGATCAGGAACGGGCCGTACTCGGCGCGCGGGTTGGGCTGCACCTGACATTCATAACCGAGTTTGGTGAGCGATTCGGTCATCTCGCCGGAGACATATTCCTGCAGGGCCGGCATGGAGTCGGTTTCCTGGCTGGTGGTGGGAATCGCCACCCGTCGCTGCAGATCGGCCAGAAAGCCGCCCCCATCGAAATAGCTCTCCGCGCGCCCAATGGCGCCGTTCCGCGTGCCGGTCATGTGATTTCCTTGGTCGTCAGGCCACTACGATAGCAAAATACCACCTCAAGGGAGGACACAATGCTGACATCGGGCCGCGTCGTTTTCACCGACATGGAGGAAGTCCACTACGGCAAGCCGGCGGCGCAATCGGTCGCCGAGCTGGTGACGGCGCACGGCGCGGAGCGCGTGTTCCTGATGGTGAGCGGCACGCTCAACCGCGAGACCGACGAGGTCGAGAAGGTACGCCTGGCGCTCGGCAACAAGTGCGTCGGCACCTTCGACAGGATGCCGGCGCATTCGCCGCGCTCGGCCATCATTGCCGCGACCACCCAGGCCCGCGAGGCGCGCGCAGATCTGATCGTCACCCTGGGAGGCGGCTCGATCACCGACGGCGCCAAGGCGGTCCAGCTCTGCCTGTCCAACGACGTCAGGAGCATCGAAGAGATGGACCGGATCCGCGGCGGTGCCGACCTGAAGCCGCCGACGGTACGCCAGATCTCGATCCCGACCACGCTCTCGGCCGGCGAATTCTCCGGCCTGGCCGGCGTCACCAACGAGGCCACCAAGGTGAAGGAGATGTTCCGCCATCCGCTCACCATCCCGCAGGGCGTGATCCTCGACCCTGAAGTGACGCGCCACACGCCGATGTGGCTGTTCCTGTCGACCGGCATCCGCGCCGTCGATCATTGTGTCGAGGGCGTGTGCTCCAACGAGTCGACGGAGTTCACCAACGCCTCGGGCCTGCATGGCCTGTCGCTACTGGCGCGCGGCCTGCCTCGCGTGAAGGCCGACCCAAGCGACATGAAGGCGCGGCTCGACTGCCAGATCGGCTCGTGGCTCTCGATGGGCGGCCTAGCGGCCGGCGTGCCGATGGGGGCAAGCCACGGCATCGGCTACGTGCTGGGTGCGGTGTTCGACGTGCCGCACGGGCACACGAGCTGCATCATGCTGCCGTCGGTCATGCGCTGGAACAAATCGGCCAATGCCGACAGCCAGACGCTGATCGCCAACGCCATGGGCCATCCCGGCAAGGACGCCGGCGACGTGCTCGACCAGTTCATCCGCGGATTGGGAATGCCACGCAGCCTTTCCGACGTGAAGATCGGCCGCGAGCACTTCGACCGCATCGCCCAGCAGGCGATGGGCACACCGTGGGTGCCACGCAATCCGCGTCCGATTCCGACCCCGGCCGAGGTGAAGGAAATCCTGGAGCTGGCGGCCTAGATACGACCCTTCCGTTTCGCCACCGATTCGGCGAGCAGGCAGAGGATCTCCCACATCATGGTGACACCGACGAGGGCGGTGTTGCCGCTCATGTCGAAGGGCGGCGAGACTTCGACCACGTCGCCGCCGACCAGGTCGAGGCCGCGCAGGCCGCGCAGCATGCGCTGCGCCTCGTGCGGCGTGTAGCCTCCGATCTCGGGCGTGCCGGTGCCGGGCGCGAAGGCGGGGTCGAGGCCATCGACATCGAAGCTGACATAGGCAGGCCCGCTGCCGATCACGCGGCGGGCCTCGGCGATCACCTTTTCGACGCCCAGGTCGAAATACTCCTCGATGGTGATCACCCGCATGCCCTGGTCGACCGCCCACTGGTTGTCGTCGCGTTTGTAGAGCGAGCCGCGGATGCCGATCTGGACCACGCGCTTGGGGTCCAAAAGCCCCTCCTCCACGGCGCGGCGAAACGGCGTGCCGTGGGTGTATTTGTAGCCGCCGAAATAGGTGTCCCAAGTATCGCTGTGGGCGTCGAAATGGACCATGCCGAGCGGCCGGTTCCTGCTCCCACTGCCGGCGATGGCCCGCATGATCGGCAGCGTGATGAGGTGATCGCCGCCTGCCGACAGCGGCACGGTGCCGGCCGCATGGATCTTGGCGAAGTGCTTCTCGATCCGCTCCAGCGAATCGTCGAGGCTGGCCGGATTCACCGGCGCATCGCCGAGATCGCCGCACTTGGCGAGTTCATACGGCGCCACGCCCGTCACGTGATGCACGCGGCGCATCATGGTCGAGAGATCGCGCATCTGGCGCGGGCCGTGGCGAGCGCCGGGGCGGTTGGTGGTGCCCCCATCCCAGGGCACCCCCACCATGCCAATCTCGACCTCGGCCGGATCGCGGAACACCGGCAGGCGCATGAAGGTGGCGACATCGCCGAAGCGCGGCACAACAGTGCCGGAGACCGGCTGGGGGAAGTCCTTGGTGTCGGTCATGCCCCTATATGGGTACTCACTTGGGTTGCAGTAGAGCCTTGCGCGCCGTCACGAATTCCTCGACGGCGGCCACGAAGCGGTCGCCCTCGGCCTCGCCGATCATGATGTTGAGCGCCACGAAGCCGCGCCGGGCGATCCAGATACCCGCCGCCATCATGTCGAAGAAGAACAGTTCCTTGGCGTCCTGGTTGCTGCTGGCGATGTCGGCCGCCGTCCTGATCGGCCAGCTGGTGGCGTGCGCCGTCATCATCGAGCCGATGCCGGAGAACTGGAAGGCCACGTTGTTCTTCTGGCAGATCGCGTTTAGCCGCTCGCGGATCTTCTCGCCGCGGGCATTCAGCTCCGCCGCCGCCGCGGGCGTATAAACCTCGCCGTAGCCCGCGACACCCGCCGCCATGGTGAGCGCGTTGTTGTTGAAGGTGCCGGCGTGCGGCAGCGAATCGGCCTTGGTCGGGTCGAACAGTTCCATGATGTCGCGCCGCCCGCCGAAGGCGCCGAACGACATGCCGCCGCCGATGTATTTGCCGAGCGTCGTCATGTCGGGGATGACGCCGTGCTTCTCCTGCAGGCCGCCGGGCGAGAGCCGCGAGGTCATCACCTCGTCGAAGATCATGGTAATGCCGCGGGCCTTCGTCTCTTCGCGCACCATCTTCAGGAAACCCACGTCGCCCGGCAGGCAGCCGTGCGATCCCTGCATCGGCTCAAGCAGGACGGCGAACAGCTCCTCGCCATGTTTGGCCAGCAGGGCGCGCGTGCCCTCGACGTCGTTATAGGGCGCTACCACGTATTCGTAGGGAATGTTCACCGGGCTGCCACCGCTCACGAAATAGAGCACGCCGCCGTGATAGCCGCCGTGGAACACCATGACCTTGGTGGCCTTGGTGCGGCCCTTGCGCTGGGCGTAGACTCGCGCCCCGGCCAGCGCCATGACATTGCCCTCGGTGCCCGAGTTGGTGAAGCGCACCAGATCGATCGAGGGCATTCGGTCGGCCACCAGCTTGGCGAGCCTGGCCTCGTTGGCGTTGCGGCCGCCGTAGTTCCAGCCGTGGTTCAGCGCCTTGTCGATGGCGGCGCGGATCACCGGATGCGAGTGGCCGTAGATGCCGGCGGTGTATTCGCCCAGCACGTCGATGTATTCGTGGCCGTCGGCGTCCCACAGGCGGCAGCCCTCGCCGCGCACGACGGTGAGGGGAAACGGCGAATTGTGCAGCGTCGTGCGGGTGTTGCCGCCCGGCATCGCCTCGCACGCCTCGTGGTGGCGGCCGAGGCTCTTGGGGTTGGCATCGGCGTAGGCCTGGCGCGCCTCGACGAGTGCGGACTGCAGATCCGAATTGACCAGGGCTTGATCGGGCACGTCACTCTCTCCTTCGCTGAACGCCGAGAGTATCACACCACGTTCAACTCCCGGATAGGCCGCCCTGCGGATATGCGTTCATAACCGAAGGGACTGAGATCGATCGTGCGATAGCTGCCATGCACGATCAGCTCGGCAACCGCACGGCCGACCGCCGGCGACTGCTGCATGCCGTGGCCGGAGAAGCCAGTGGCGAAGATCAGGCTCTCGATCCCGGGATGGCGGCCGACGATGCCGTTCTGGTCGAAGGTGTTGTACTCGTAGTAGCCCGCCCAGGAATTCACCACCTTGGCCGCTTCGAACGCAGGGGCCCGCGCCGCCAGCGCCGGCCAGACCATGTCATCCCATTCGGCGTGCTGGACTTCGAGCGGCGCGCCGGCTGGATCGTTGCCAGCCACCGGCGTCGTGCCGGCGAGGTAGAAGCGGCCCTCGGGCCGGAACCAGACTCCAGAGGGATCGATGGTAAGGGGAGTAGCACCTGGCGGTTTGCGGACATCGACCACGAACACCGAACGCCGCCGGGGCTCGACCGGCAGCGCGATCCCGGCCATCGCCGCCACCTCTCCCGACCACGCGCCGGCCGCCAGCACGACAGTGCCAGCCTCGATCCGCCGGCCCGAGCGCAGGGTGACGGCGCCGGGCGCCAGTTCAACCACCTCGTCGGCGATATAGTCGGCGCCCAGTTCGCGCGCCTTGCGGCGAAAGCCCTGCATCAGCGCCGGACCGTCAAACCAGCCCTCGTTGGCCGTGCCGTGCGAGGCAAGCACGATCCCTTCCGTCGAGATCCACGGAAAGCGCGACGCCAGTGCTGCGGCATCGAGCAATTCGACGGCGCAGCCTTTGCCCTTCTGGACCGCATGGTTGGCCCGCAACACCGCCTCGCCCGCTCTTGAGGCAAGGAAAAGGTATCCCGGCTCCTTCAGTCCAAGGTCGACTCCCAGCAGCTCCAATGCGCGGCGCAGGAAGCCGATGCCGTAGCGTGACAGATGGATGTTGAGCGGCGTGGAGAATTGCTGGCGGATCGAGCTGGCCGACAGCGCCGAGGAGGCCCTTGCGTAGGATGGATCGCGCTCGACCACGACGACGCTGCCGGTGAAACTCGGATCGGACTTCAGATGGTAGGCGATCGACGAACCGATCGCCCCGCCGCCAATGATCACGACGCTGGAAAGCCTATTCTTCGAACGGATACTCGGCACTGAAACACTCTCGCAACGCTATCGGACCTGCAGCCAGCCGGAAGAGCCGGACGCAGGCGTGAAGTCACTTTCCGAGACAATCAGGTTCTCTTGAATCCTTCGAGCTCTTTTTCAGCCCAATCCAGCGTCTTGGCCATCGCCTCGCCCTTGAAGTACCGGACGATCATCTGGGCCTGGACCGACTGCGACCAGATCTGGGCCGCGATCAGCGGCGGCGCCGGCGAGCACGTGACCCCTGCGACCTGATCGCCGCCCTTGATCGGATAGTGCGAGATCGAGCCCTTGGGCGGCCCCTCCTCGTCCCAGGTCTTGAAGTCGTTGAACTTCGGGTACGGCGGGATGTCGTAGCCCTGGCTCGCCGCGACCTGCTTCTCAGCGTTCTGGCGCAGGGTGAGGAACTCGAGCAGGCTCTTGGCCGCCGGCTTGTTCTTCGAGAAGTTCCAGACGCCATAGAACCGCGGCAAGATCGGATTGAACCGCCCTTTCGGTCCCTTCGGGAAGCCGTGTGTCCAGCACTTCTCCGCGACCTGCGGCGCGTCGCGCTTGGCCACGGCCCATGCGCTCGGGGGATTGAAGATCAGCGCGCCCCGCCCCGAGATCAGCCATTTATTGTTGGAAGCGTCGTCCCAGGCCAACGCGTCCTGCGGACAGAATGCGGCGAGCCTCTTGCCGTACTCGAGCACTTGGCGGACGACGTCGGTCCTCACCGTGACGTTGCCCTTGGCGTCCATGACATCCGCGCCATAGGCCAGGAACAGCGCGCCGACCCACTGGTTGGTGTCGGTCGTGGTGCCGAGCGGCAGGCCGAAGCCGACCCCGGCCTTCTGGCATTTCTCCGCCGCGACCAGGAAAGCGTCCCAGGTCCAACTCGCATCGGCCGGCGGCTTGCCGGCCGGGTAGAGCGCCTGCACGTCGACGCCCCCGCTGTCCTTCATCATGTCGAACCTGGAGCAGCAGCCGAGCAGGAGCGTGCCCCGCGTCATGGGAACGCCCAGCCAATGGCCTTCGAACTTGCCGAGATATTCGACCGCCGGATCGATCGGCCCGTTCCTGGCAACGACGCTCTTGATCACATCGTCGACCGGTTCGAGCATCTTGCCATGCTGCGCAGACTCCCAGTTGGTGAACTCCATGATATCGTGGCCGGATCTGGCCTGGGCTTCCGCCGCCAGGGTGAGCAGCAGCTTGTTGCCCTGGCTGGTGATGTAGTCGATCTTCACATCGACTTTTTCCTTGTCCGCCCATTCCTTGATGATCGCGGTTTGAACATCGTTGGCGCCGGGCACCCAGTGGTCCCAGAGCCCGATCGTGAGGTTACCCGCGGCATTCGCACTACGCACAAATGGCGCAGCGACGAGGCCAACGGCCGCGCCTCCAGCCACGACTCGACGTCGAGACAGCTTGCTGAACTGCATGGCATTCGCCCTCCCTGTAGGAAGCTTGTGCACGCACTCGAAACTACTGATTTTTATGTTTGCGCTACGCTGAAGCGCTCCGGTCAACGACGACGGTTGCGGAGCCCCAACACTGACGAGCGTTCCGACTGTAGCCAGTGCCCGCCGGCGGCGCCAGACCGGCCGCCGGTAATTTTCCCCGGATTGCGCTCAGTCCTGCGGGACGCGAACCCAGCCTTCCATCAGCCGGCGGGCGGAGCGGCTCATCATTACCTTGCTCACCGTCCATTGCCCGCCCTGCTCGCGCGCTTCGGCGCCGACGCTGAGCGTCCCCGAGGGATGGCCGAAGCGCACGCGGCCGTCGGCTCCGGCTGGTGCCACGCGCGAAACGATCGTGCCGGGGATGGCCGCCGCCGCGGCAATAGCGACGGCGCCGGTCCCGGTCATGGCGTGATGCAGCACGCCCATGGAGAAGATGCGCGCCAGAAGGTCGATCGATCCCGCCTCGACCCGCTTGCCATCCGACGCCGTGTAGGGCGCCGGCCTGGCCACGAACGCGAGCTTGGGCGTATGCGGCCGCTTGGCCGTCGCCTCTTCAGGCGTGGCGACCAGGCCCATGGCGACGGCACCCAGCGAGCGCACGGCCTCGGCCCGTCCCAACATCGCCTTGTCACTGTTAATATCCCCCTGCAGCTCCGTGCCCTTGAGGCCAAGCTTTGAAGCATCGACGAAGATCGTGGGATTGCCGGCGTTGATCAGCGTCGCCTCGATCCTGCCGACACTGGGCACGTCGAGCATGTCGATCCGGTTGCCGGTGGGAAACATCGCTCCACCGGCGCCGTGGCCCTCCTCGTCCGACGCCGGATCGAGGAACTCGACCTTCACCTCGGCCGCCGGAAAGGCCACGCCGTCCAGCTCGAAGCCGCCCAGTTCCTGCACCTCACCACCCTGCATAGGCACGTGATTGACGATCTTCTTCGCAATATTGGCCTGCCAAATGTTCACCGTCGCGGTGCCGTCGGCCGGCCCCTCGACCAGGCCCGCGCTCAGCGCAAACGACCCGACGGCGGCGCTCAGGTTGCCGCAGTTGCCCGACCAATCGATCATCGGCGCGTCGATCGCGACCTGGCCGAAGCGATAGTCGAC
>CANJHI010000112.1 GCA_947474005.1 Alphaproteobacteria bacterium
AGCGCGCAGAAGGCACCGGCCGCGCGCGGTAGCAGTGCGCGACGGCACCCCAGCGCCCGGGCCACGGCGGTGCCGTGCATCGGGCCGGCGCCGCCGGCGGCGACCAGGGTGAAGGTCGCGGGATTGTGCCCGCGCTCGATGCTGAGCCGCTCTACGGCGTGCAGCAGGTTCTGCTCCAGCAGGCGGATCACGCCGGCCGCGGCTGCCTCGACCGAGAGGCCGAGTGGCTTGGCCAGCTTGGTCTCGACAGCCTTGTTCGCCAGGGCACCGTCGAGCGTGACGGCGCCACCGGCCAGGGGACCGGGACGCAGCCGCCCGAGCACGAGCTGGGCATCGGTGACGGTCGGCTGTTCGCCGCCCAGGCCATAGGCGGCCGGGCCGGGGCGCGCACCGGCACCTTGCGGGCCGACATGAAGAAGGCCCGCATCGTCGACCCAGGCGACGGTGCCGCCGCCGGCGCCCACGGTGTGGATTTCGACCGACGGCGTGGTGAGATGATAGCCGTCGATCACCAGCGCGTCCGTCACCGGCACGTCGCCGCGTGCCATCACCATGACGTCGCAACTGGTGCCGCCTATTTCCATGGAAATCAGGTTGGCGGCCTCGCCGGGCGCGGCGCAGCCTTTCAGCGCGCCGACGCCGGCGGCCGGGCCCGACAGGACCAGCATCACCGGCCGCGCCGCGACCTGATCGACCGAGACCGCGCCGCCATTGCTTTGCAGCAGGAGGAGGGAGCGCGGCAGGCCGAACTGGCGGAGCTGTTCATCCAGCGCGCGCAGATAGCTCGTCACCTTGGGAGCGATGTAGGCGTTGACCACGGCCGTCGAGCCGCGCTCGTACTCGCCCATCGTCGGCATGACGTCGCTTGAGAGCGACACCCATTTGCCCGACCAGCTCCTCGCGAGCTGCGCACCGACTGCGCGCTCGTGCGTGCCGTCGAGGAAGCTGTTGAACAGGCAGACGGCGACCGATTCGACGCCCTCTGCAGCAAAGAGCTTGGCGGCGGTGTCGACGTCGTCGATATCGAGTGGCGCCAGCTCCTGGCCGTCGGCGCCGATGCGCCCGCGCACCGGCAGGCGCAAGTAGCGGGGCACCAGGACCTGCGGGAAAGGCGCGCGATGGTCCCACTGGTTGTCGCGAATACCGCGCCGGATTTCCAGCGAGTCGCGAAAACCTTCGGTCGTCAGCATCCCGACCTTGGCGCCTTTCTTCTCCAGGATGGTGTTGGTGGCGACCGTCGAGCCGTGCACGAACAGCGCGCAATCGCGCAGCAGAGCAGAAAGCGGCAGGTCGAGCTGCTGGGCGGCGAGCCGCAGCACGCCCAGCACGCCCTCGCTGGGGTCGGCCGGAACCGACGGCGCTTTGAAGATACGGACGGCGCCGGCGTTGTCGCGCAGAACCATGTCGGTGAATGTCCCGCCGACATCGACGCCAATGCGCCAGGGCGGAACAAGAGAGGGGGAGGGATCGGTCATTGTGCTGACCCGACCTTAGCCGTCAGCGACGCGCTGTGCGAGGCCCCGTCGTCCTGAGCGGAGCCGCCCAAAGGGCGGCGCAGTCGAAGGACCTTTTTTAGCGGTCCATCGACTCGAAAAGAGGTCCTTCGACTACGCTTCGCTCCGCTACAGGGCGGGGTTTACCCCGCCCGAGACGACGGAAGGGCCGATATGCGATAGCCCTGCTGTGCGAGGGCGCAACTGCTGCTTGGTGACATCGCGCTCGAGAGCTAGTCTTGGAGCATTCGCGAGGTCACTGTCATGCCGGATCAGACGATCTACCAGAAGCCACGCCGTGCCGACCGGGCGGGCGAGACCGTCGTCACCAGCACCTGCGGCCACAATTGCGGCGGCCGTTGCGTGGTGAACGCCCATGTCGTGGAAGACCGCATCGTGAAAATCTCGACCGATCCGGCGCGCTGGCAGCCCGAGCTGCCGCCGCTGCACGCCTGCGCCCGCGGCGTCGGCCAGATCGAGCGCCTCTATCACAAGGACCGTCTGCAATATCCGATGCGCCGCACCGGCCCGCGCGGCTCGGGGCAGTTCGAGCGCATCACCTGGGACGAGGCGCTGAATCACATCGCCGCCGAGATGCTGCGCATCCGCCAGACCCACGGCAACGCCGCCGTCCTCGACGCCTCGCGCTCGGGCAACACGGCGATGCTGCATGGCTTCGGCGTCTCCAAGCGCTTCATGTACAAGTTCGGCGGCTGCACGGAGCTGTGGTCGAACATGTCGGCCGAGGCCGAGATCTTCGCCGTGCGCATGACCTTCGGCGCCAAGGCCGACTACAAGACGTCGGGCCGCGAGCCGACCGACTACGTCAATTCCAAGTTCATCCTGATGTGGGGCTGGAGTCCCGCCGACGGCACCTTCGGCACCGGCACCCCGCAATATCTGAAGGAGGCGAAGAAGAAGGGTGTGCGCATCGTCTGCGTCGACCCGCGCCGCACGCGCACCAGCGTGGCGCTCGCCGACGAGCACATCTTCATCAAGCCCTCAACCGATGCCGCCGCCCTGATCGCCATGGCCTACGTGATCGTGAGCGAGGGACTGCACGACCAGGCCTATTGCGATCGCCATGTGCTGGGCTTCGACGACGCGCATCTGCCGGAGGGGGCGCCGGCTGGCGCCTCATTCAAGTCCTACCTGCTGGGCGAGAGCGATGGCGTGCCCAAGACGCCGGAATGGGCCGCAGCCCTTTGCGGCATGCCGGCCGACACCATCCGGCGGCTGGCGATCGAGTTTGCGACGGCCAAGCCCGCGGCGCTGCAATGCGGCTACGCGCCAGGTCGCACCGCCTTCGGCGAGCAGTTTCATCGCGCCGCCTACGCGCTGGCCGCGATCACCGGCAATGTCGGGGTCGTCGGCGGCAATTCGGGAGTCAGCAACGGCGCCACCGGGCGCAGCGGCATCAAGAGCCTGCCGGCCGGCACGAATCCGATCAATTCGAAGGTTTCTACACCTCTGCTGGCCGATCTCCTGGCCAAGGGAAGAAGCGGCGGTTATCCGGCCGACATCAAGATGATCTATTCCGCCGGCGGCGATCTCTTCAATCAGTGCCCCAACGCCAACAAGATGGCGAAGTCGCTCGATGGGGTCGAACTGATCGTTGTGCAGGACCATTTCCTGACGCCCACCGCGCGCCATGCCGACATCGTGCTGCCGGCCACCACCTTCTGGGAACGCAACGACGTGCACACGCCGTGGGCGGGCGCCGGCCACTACGCGATCTACATGAAGCAGGCGATCCAGCCGATGTACGAATGCCGCAACGACATGGATATCTTCGCCGACCTGGCGGCCCGCCTCGGCATCAACGACTACGACGACAAGACCGAGGACCAGTGGTTGCGCGAGCTGACGCGCGATGCCGTCGACGATTTCGACACCTTCGCCGCCAACGGCGTTGCGCGCTTCGCCGCCCCGCAGGACGCGGTCGCCTTCGCAGCCCAGATCCGAGACCCGGAGACCCACAAGTTCTCGACGCCGTCGGGCAAGATCGAAATCTACTCGATGGTGCTGGCCGCCAAGCCCAACCCCTACGGCCTCGGCGTCATTCCGCCCATTCCCACCTGGTTCGAGCCGGTGAAGCCAGAGGCGAAATTTCCGCTCATGCTGTGCAGCCCGAAGTCGCGCGCGCGTACCCATTCGATCCACGGCAACCAGCCGCTGCTGGCGCGCGTCGATCCCGATGATGTCTGGATGAACACTGACGATGCTGCCGCGCGCGGCATCAAGAACGGCCAGACCGTCCGCGTCTACAACGACCGCGGTTCGACGCTGCTGCCCGTCAAGGTCACCAGCCGCATCGCGCCGGGTGTGGTTTCGATCAAGGAGGGCGCCTGGTTCACACCCGATGGGAAGGGCGACGATACCAGGGGCTGCGCCAACGTCCTCGCCGAGGACCGGTCGGCGCCCAGCGGCGCCACGACCTACAACACGAATCTCGTTGAGGTCGAACGGGTGGCGGCCGCTACGCCAGCCTGAGTTCCCGGTATCCGTCCGCCGCCACGGCGTCGCAGCGTTCGCGATAGGCCGGCGCGCTGCCGCTGTAGCGCGCAATCGTGCGGACCTGCTTGCCGTCGACGTTGCGATTGATTCCGGTCATCCATGAATCGATTTCGTTGGACAGCAGGCCCTCACCCAACGCGATGACATGGTCGGTCCAGGATTTCACGCCCTCGGGCCGGGCCTCGACGCACGTCAGGCCATGCTCGCGCATATGGCGGATCAGGCCCGTCACCCATTCGACGTTGTATTCGATGCTGCGCGGGATGTTGCCGAGCGCCGTGTGAGGGCCCATCAGCATCATCATGTTGGGAAAGCCCTCGACCTGGACACCGAGGTAGGTCTTCGGTCCGCCCTTCCATTTGTCCTTGAGCTTGTGTCCGCTGGCACCCCTGATATCGATACGGTCGAAGCTGCCGGTGATGGCGTCGAAGCCCGTGGCATAGATGATGATGTCGAATTCGTACTCGGCGCCGCTGGTCTTGATGCCTGTCGGCGTGATCCGCTCGATCGGCGTTTCATTGATGTCGACCAGCGTCACGTTAGGCTGGTTATAAACCTCGTAGTACTTGGTCTCGAGCGGCACGCGGCGGGTGCCGAAGCCGTGATTCTTGGGGATCAGCTTTTCGGCGACCGCCTGGTCCTTCACGCGCTGGCGGATCTTGCGGGCGACGAAGTCGCTGATCAGGGCGTTCGCCTTGCGGTCGACTAGCATGTCGCGGAAATTGCCCTGCCAGATGCCGAAGCCCTTCTCGCCATAGAGCTTCTCCCAGAACGCTTCGCGCTCCTCCGGCGTCACCTCGAACGTGCCGCGCGGGTCGGGCGTATGCAGGAAGCAGGCGAAGGTTTCCTGGCAGCGCTTGAACATTTCCGGATAGCCGGCCCTGATCTCGCGCATCTCCTCTTCGCCGATCTTGCCGTTGTGCAGCGGCGCGCACCAGTTGGGCGTGCGCTGGAACACGGTGAGGTGGCCGGCGGTCTTCGCCACTTCCTGGATGGTCTGCACGCCGGTGGCGCCGGTGCCGATCACCGCCACGCGCTTGCCTTCGAAGCTCACAGGCTCATGCGGCCAGCGGGCGGTGTGGCAGGACTGGCCCTTGAACGTCTCGATGCCCTCTATGCGCGGCATGGTTGGGGCCGACAGCGGACCGATGGCGGTGATCAGAAAGCGTGTGCTGAATCGGCTGCCGTCCTCCAGGGTTACGTCCCAGCTGCGCGTCTCGTCGCGGTAATGCGCCGCAGTAACACGGCTCCTGAACTGGATGTCGCGGCGCAGGTCGAACTTGTCGGCGACGAAATTGAGATAGCGCAGGGTTTCGGGCTGGGGCGAGAAATGCTCGGTCCAGTGCCACTCGTCGAGCAGCGCCTGTGAGAACGAGTAGCCGTAGGAGTAGCTTTCGGAGTCGAAGCGAGCCCCCGGATAGCGGTTCCAGTACCAGGTGCCGCCGACGCCGGTGCCGGCCTCGAGTACCCGCACCCGCATTCCCAACTCGCGCAGGCGGTAAAGTTGATACAGGCCCGAAATGCCGGCGCCGATGATGATGGCGTCGTAGTCCGGAGCCTGGGGGTTGGGTGAGGTGACCATCTGCTGTCGCTCCTGAATGCCCCTCAAAAATCGGGCGCTGTCGGCATCAGGTCAACCTTGGCGAAGGGCTGTTGACCCGCCCTGCGAGAGGGCGGACCTCGCGTGGCCATCACGCAAACGTAAAGGGCCCCGCAAGGGCAGCTGTGCCAAGTTTTTCGCTCCTGAAGGGGAGGATGTTCATGACACGCATTCGCTTGCTGGCCGGTGGCGTTGCCGCGTTGGTAGCGCTCGCCATGGCCGGTGCTGCGCTGTCCCAGTCGCCGCCGACGCGCCTGCGCGGGAGCATTGCTGCCATCGACGGCAAGACCGCCACCATCGCCACGCGCGAGGGCACCTCGGTCGACGTCAAGCTGGCCGACAACTGGGCCGCCGTGCTGGTCGTGCCGACGGCATTGTCGGAGGTGAAGGAGGGTGCCTTCGTCGGCATCGCCTCGGTCAAGGGGCCTGATGGTGTCCTCAACGCGCTGGAAGTGCTGGTGTTTCCCGAGGCGGCCCGCGGCAGCAACGAAGGCCACTATCCCTGGGATCTGCAGCCCGAAAGCATGATGACCAACGCCACCGTGGCGACCGTCGCGGCGGCGGGCGATGGCCAGACGCTGACGCTCAAGTACAAGGACGGCTCGCAGGATATCCGGGTGAAGCCGGGCATTCCGATCGTCACTTTCGCGCCCGGCGACCGCGCTGACGCCAAGGTGGGCGCCAAGGTGTTCCTGGGCGCGGCCAAGGGCGCCGACGGCAGCCTGACGGCGGGACGCATCCTGGTCGGCAAGGATGGATTGACGCCGCCGATGTAGGCAGATTCTTTTTAGATAATTTGACAGGTTCAGCAGGAAATGATAGGAAATTTCTGTAGGCTGGTGGTAGTGCGTGGGCGCTCCCCCCGGCCTGCCCCCAAAGCTCTTCAGAGAGCGCTGCGCCTCGGCACGGTCCTGACCATGCCCTCGACAACGAAGAGCGAGACCAAAAACACCAAATGCGCCGACGTCGAACGTCGGCCCGGACGACCGGCTTGCGACTGCGATTCTGGACGGGATTCCGGACAGGTTTCTGGACAGAACGCGTTACATTCAGGTGTCCACAAATAATCCGAGAAGGCCTTGAAAATACGGCATCGAACGGCCCTCCGGACCGTGAAAAAGCATGGAGGATTTGGTGAGGGACACGGGCAGGGAGTTTGCCTGCGTTACCAGCCGAGATCGCGGCGCAGGCGCGCCACGGTTTCGAGGTGGCGTTCGTGGTCACCGGCGAAACGCAGCACCAGGTGACTGGCGCCGGCATCGGCATAGCTCTTGATCCAGGCCGCGGCACCTGCGGCCGGGCCAGCGTAGGACATCTGCCGCTTGCGGATCACGTTGGCGGGTTGGCCGTAGTAATGTTCGAGATAGGCGTCGAGCCTCTTGTTGGCACTTGCCGCGTCGTCGTCGATCGCCAGCGTCAGGTACATGGCGCCCGTGAGCGCCTCGGGATCGCGTCCGGCGGCCCGCGCCGCCTGCTTCACGTCGGCCCATTGCGGCGCATATTCCGCAACGCCCGGCGAGTTGGGGAACCAGCCGTCGTACAGCCGGCCGATCCGTTCACGGCCCGACGCCACCGCGCCGGCGACCCAGATCGGCGGGCCGCCCAGGCGATGCGGCGTCGGGCCGAGCACGCTGGAGGTGACCTTCCAGCGTCCTTCCTTGCCGGCCACCGGCCATTCCACAGGCTTGCCGGTCCACAGGGCGCGGCAAAGCGCCAGACCTTCGACCATCCGTCCGACCCGCTTGTCGAACGTCACGCCCGCGGCCTCGAACTCGGTGCGGATGTTGGGCAGGTCGGCGGCGATACCGACGCCCAGGATCAGCCTGCCCTCGGAGATGCGGTCGAGCGTTGCCACTTGCTGGGCGAGCACGACGGGGTTGCGCAGCGCGGGCAGCAGCACCGCGGTGCCGAGCTCGACCTTGCGTGTCCGCGCCGCGACTGCGGCCAATAGGGTGAGGGGATCGTGTCGCGGTCGGGCCAGAAGCGAATCGCCCACCCAAACGGAATCGAAGCCCAGTGCCTCGGCGCGTTCGGCGAGCGCCAGCAGCGAGGCGGTCTCGGGCCGTCCCTCCATGATCCGTTCGCGGGTCGGCAGCAGATATCCCAGTCGCGGCATCGGTTCTTCCTCCGGTTCGTCTGACCTCAAATCATAGCGGGTGCGTTGCCCGATGCCCGCAACCTTTGTTGGGGGAGGCCGTTGTCCACGTCCATGCACACAATCGAAATCGTCCACCGCACCCGCTACGAGTACGCCGAGCCGGTGACCCTGGGGGAATACCGCCTGATGTTTCGCCCGCGCGACAGCCATGACTTGAGACTGTTGCACACGGAACTCGCGATTTCGCCGGCGGGCAGCATCCGCTGGATCCACGACGCCTTCGGCAATTCCATCGCCATCGCTTCCTTCACGGAGCCCGCTCAGGTTCTGGAATTCGTGAGCACGATTCGCCTCGAACATTTCGAAACGTCTTCCGAAGTGCCGTCGATCGAGGCCTATGCCGTGAAGTTGCCGTTCAGTTACGCGGCGGAAGAAGTGCCCGATCTCTCGCGCTACATCGAGCGCCAGTTTCCCGACCCGAATGCAGCGCTCAGCCTGTGGGCCAAGGAATTTCTCGAAGGCGAAGGCGGCGACACCTTCGCCACGCTCAGCCGCATGTGCGGCGCGATCCGCGAGACCTTTACCTACAGTCAGCGTTTCGAGCCGGGCACGCAGCCGCCGGCAACGACCCTGGAACAACACAGCGGCACCTGCCGCGACTTCGCCCTGCTGATGATGGAGGGCGCTCGCTCCCTCGGGCTCGCCGCGCGTTTCGTGACCGGCTATCTCTATGATCCTGCACTCGATGGCGCGCCAGGCGTCGCGTCCGAGCCCGCCCATCCTCATGCCTGGATGGAAGTCTACCTGCCCGGCGCGGGGTGGATGGAGTTCGATCCGACCAATGGCATCGTGGGAACGGATCGCCTCATCCGTGTGGCTGTCGCCCGCGACTCCGAGCAGGCGATTCCGATCAAGGGTTCTTTTACCGGCCCCCCTGGCGCCTGCGTGAACACCGTCGTCGACGTACAGGTCCGGACGCTATTGCCCGCTGAACCTGTTCCGCTTCGGAAGGCAAGCTAGGCGAGTGCAGCGGCCAAGCGGCTGAATTCTTCGACGCCAGCGGGGAGGCCGAAGCGCAGCCATTGCGGGTTTCGCGCAAACTGGCGAACGTGAATGCCCTGCCGGCCCAGCCTGTCGGCCAAAGCAGCGGCGTCGGCATGACGGGCCAGACAGAACAACGGCGTACCGCCCACGATCTCGCAGCCCGCCGACACGAGCAGAGAGTGAAGCTTTTGCAGGTCCGTCGAGAGGCGGCCGGTCGCTGCTTCGAGCCAAACTGAATCCGCCAGCGCCCGGCGGCCGATCTCGAGTGCCGGGCCCGACACCGCCCACGGCCCGAGTTCGTCGCGGATCCGATCGGTGATGGGCTTTTCGGCGATGGCGAAGCCCAGCCGTACGCCGGCGAGACCGTAGACCTTGCCGAAAGAGCGCAGAACGACGGTGCTGGCGGGCAGATTGCCGGCGAGGCTTGCGTCCTGCGGCAACAGGTCGATGAACGCTTCGTCGACGATCAGTAAGCCATTCGGGCGACGGAGCGCCGCCGACGGCAGAAGCAGGCCGGTAGGGTTGTTCGGGTTGACGACGATAACGACGTCGGCACCCGCCGCGCCCTCGAGGCTGGCAACGATGCTGACGTCGTGTCCCTGCCGGGCCCAGCACGCCTCGTGCTCGTCGTAGGTCGGCCCCACGATGACGACTCGGGATTTCGGAACGATCCGCGGCAGGAGCTGGATCAGGGCCTGCGTGCCGGGCGCCGCGGCGATCGTCGCGAGATCGCGAACGCCGTATCGGAGCGCGGCGGCCTCGAGCAGGGCATGTTCATGTTGTTGCGTGGGCAGGCGTGACCACGTCTCCATCGGCAAGGGTGCCAACGGATAAGGAACCGGATTGATGCCCGTCGAGAGGTCGATCCAGGGTTCCGGCGCGCCGGGATAGCGGCGCTGCGCCGCGCCCATGTCGCCGCCATGGGCCACAGGTTTGACGGTCGTGGCCGCCGTGATAGGCAAAGCATCCATGTTCGCCGCCCTTGCCCTCATTGCCGTCGTGACCGAAGCGGTCGTCGGATATCCGGACGGTCTCTATCGCTGGATCGGCCATCCCGTGACGTGGATCGGCGCGGTCATAGCATGGTGCGACAGGGCGTGGAATTCCGAGGCTCTGTCTTACGATGAACGGCGCTGGCGGGGTGTCTGCGTGCTCGTGCTGCTGCTGGCTGCCGGCATCCTCTCGGGCCTGGCCATCACCGCCGTTCTCGAACAGCTCTTTCACGGTGTCGTCGTGGTGCTGTTGTGTGGCGTGGTTGGCAGTTCGATGCTGGCGCAGCGCAGTCTTTATACGCATGTCGCCGCCGTCGCGTCGGCGCTGGAAACCGACGGTATCGAAGCGGGACGGCGGGCGGTGTCGATGATCGTCGGCCGCGATACACGGGCGCTCGACGAGGCTGCGGTGAGCCGCGCCGCAATCGAGAGCCTCGCCGAGAATTTCTCCGATGGCGTGGTGGCGCCGCTCTTCTGGATGGCGGTCGCCGGATTGCCCGGCGCCATCGCCTACAAGGCCGTCAACACTGCCGACAGCATGATCGGGCACAAGTCCCCGCGTCATCTCGCCTTCGGCTGGGCCTCGGCGCGCTTCGACGATCTCGTCAATCTGCCGGCATCGCGGCTCTCGGCTTTCTGGTTCGTGCTGGCCGCCGCGCTCTCGCCGGGCCTGTCGCCGCGGCGGGCGATCGAGGTGCTGTTCCGCGATGCCGGCCATCACCGCTCGCCCAACGCCGGATGGCCCGAGGCCGCGATGGCGGGTGCGCTCGGCATCCAGCTCTCCGGCCCGCGCATCTACGATGGCGTCGAAGTCGCCGAACGCTGGGTGGGTGAGGGGCGCAACGAATTGACTGCCCGCGACATCCGTGCGGCGCTCGATCTCTATCGCGCCGCCTGCGGCCTGCAGATCGCGGCGCTTGTCGTTATCGTGGTGGTCAGCCTGATGTTTTGAAGCTGGGTTCGCGCGCCAGCGCCAGCAGCCGATCGCAGTCGACATACTTTTCGATATGGTTGGCGAGACGATCCAAGGTCGTGTCGACGTCGGCTTCATAGTCCAGCGCTGAGCCCGCGATACCGATGCGCTGCAGCCAGTGATGCCGCTGCCGGTCGTCCGACAGGAGTCCGTGAATGTAGCAGCCGGAGATCGTGCCGCTGTCGTTGGTTGCGCCCTCGTCCCTGCCGTTGGCGAGCCGCAGCAGCGGCGAAGGGGTGCCGGTGGTCCGGCCGATATGCATCTCGTAGCCCTTGAACGGCACTGCGCCCTGAACGGTCTCTCCGCTGGTCTCGACCAGGACCTTGTTGCCTTCGAGCACGGTGTCGACGTCGAGCAGGCCGAGACCGTCGACGCTGCCGGCAGGCCCCTCGATGCCGTCGGGATCCGAGATACGCTGGCCCAGCATCTGGTAGCCGCCGCAGATTCCCAGGACGTGTCCACCTCGACGCAGATGCGCCTTGAGATCGACGTCCCATCCCGCCTCGCGTAGCGCGGCGAGATCGGCGATGGTGGCTTTCGATCCCGGCAGGATGACCAGCGCTGAATCGCCGGGGATCGGCTCGCCGGGCCGGAGAAACGAGAGATCGACGTTCGGTTCGAGACGAAGCGGGTCAAAGTCGTCGAAATTGGCGATGCGGGGATAGGCCAGCACCACGATGCGCAGCCGGCCGTCGCCGCCAGCGCTTCGGCCTGGAAGTCCGAGCGCATCTTCGGCCGGCAGCCGATGGGCGTCAGCGAAAAAAGGCACGAGCCCCAGCGACTGCCAACCGGTGTGCTGTGCCACCGTGTTCATGCCGTCGGCGAACAGTGAGGGATCGCCACGGAAGCGATTGACGATGAAGCCTACGATCATGGCATTGTCGGCGGGATCGATGACGGCCTGGGTGCCGACGAGGCTCGCGATCACGCCGCCGCGGTCGATGTCGCCCACCAGCACGACAGGAACGTCGGCGGCACGTGCAAAACCCATGTTGGCGATGTCGGCGGCGCGCAGGTTCACTTCCGACGCCGACCCCGCGCCCTCGACCAGCACGAGATCGGCCTCGGCCACCAATCGCTTGAAGCTTTCGAGCACGGCGCCCAGCAGCTTGGGCTTCATCCCTTGGTACTCGCGGGCTTTAGCTGTGCCGATGACCCGGCCTTGCACCACGACCTGCGAGCCGACGTCGCTCTGGGGTTTCAGCAGCACCGGGTTCATGTGAACGCTCGGCGCCACGCGGGCAGCGCGCGCCTGCAGTGCCTGGGCACGGCCGATCTCGCCGCCGTCGGCCGTTACGGCGGCGTTGTTCGACATGTTCTGCGGCTTGAATGGCCGGACGCGGAGCCCGCGTCGCGTGAAGGCGCGGGCCAGTGCCGCCACGAGCAGAGACTTGCCGACGTCCGAGCCGGTGCCCTGGATCATGAGGGCCCTGGCGGCCTTCCGGGCCGTCATCAGAATTCGATGCCTTCCTGCGCCTTCACGCCTGAAGCGAAGTGATGTTTTACGAGAGTCATCTCGGTCACAAGGTCGGCCGCTTCAATCAGTTCCGGCTTGGCGTTGCGCCCGGTAACGACGATGTGCAGGTCGGGCCGGCGGGCCGTGAGGGCGGTGACGATGGCGCCAATGTCGAGATGATCGTAGCGCAGCGCGATGTTGAGTTCGTCGAGCACGATCAGGCGGATCGACGGATCGACCATCAGCTCCAGGGTCTTGGTCCAGGCACGCTTCGCTGCTTCGACATCGCGGGTCCGGTCCTGCGTCTCCCATGTAAAACCTTCGCCCAGCGTGTGCCACTGGACCTGATCGCCGAAACGTTCGATCGCCGCGCGTTCGCCCGACTGCCAGGCGCCCTTGCCGAATTGCACGACGCCGCAGCGGAAGCCGCGGCCGACGGCGCGCAGCAGCAGGCCGAAGGCTGCCGTGGACTTGCCCTTGCCCTTGCCGGTGTGGACGATGAGCAGGCCCTTTTCCAATGTCTTCCCGGCAACCTCGGCGTCCTGGATTGCTTTGCGATTGGCCATCTTGGCCTTGTGGCGGAGGTCTTCGTCGGTATTGGTGGCCATATTGCGCCTGCTGTGCGATCGGGGGCTGCAGAATGGTGGGCGAGGCCCGCGTCAGCAAGGCTCGCCACGCGCGGCTGAATCTCGTTGACGGGGCTTTGCCGCGGCCCGTATCAAGGTCACGACGGTGCCCCTTACGGGGCTCAAAAGGGAACGCGGCCAGAGGCTTAGGCTTCAAATCCGCGGCTGCCCCCGCAACTGTAGTCGGCGAGCCAACGGCCAAGACACCACTGGGAAACCGGGAAGGGGGCCTGCGGCGAGGATCCGAGAGCCAGGAGACCTGCCGTCATATGGTACATTCAGGCTGCCGGAGGGGCAGCCAAGGAGAGTTGATATGGCCAACACGACCGCGTCCGTCATCAGAACGACCGAACGAAGCGACGCCCTCCGCGCGGCGGGTGTCGCCTTGATCCTGGGCCTGGGTCTGATTTTTCTGACGGGCTTCGCTTACCCCGAGGTCATCCACAACGCCGCCCACGACACGCGTCACAGCCTCAGCTTTCCCTGCCACTGACGCGGCAATGCTTACCCGGATCCTGTCGGTCGGCCTTTTGGCCGGGCTTCTGGCTGGGCTGCTGATCGCGGCCTTGCAGCAGGTCACCACGACGCCGCTCATCCTCGCGGCCGAGACCTTTGAGAAGCCGGCGGTTGCTTCAGTCACACCCGCGCCGCCACATAGTCATGCGGCTGGCGCTGCCCACGATCACGGCGAGGGCTGGAAACCGGCCGATGGCATGCCGCGCTTTTTCTTCACCGCCATCACGACGATCGCCACCGCCATCGGCGTCGCGTTCGTGCTGATGGCCGCCATGGTCTTTGCCGGCGTCCCGATCGACGAGCATCACGCGCTGGCCTGGGCGATCGCCGGTTTCGTCGCTTGCGGTCTGGCACCAGCCGCCGGTCTCGCGCCCGAGCTGCCGGGCAGCGCGGCCGGCGACCTGGTCGGCCGCCAGCTCTGGTGGGCCGGCACGGCCATTGCGACGGCCGTCGGCCTATGGGCTTTCCTACGCACCGATCATCATCCGGTGGTGCGTCTTGGCGCAATTGTCCTGCTGTTGGCGCCGCATTTCATCGGTGCTCCGCATCCGCACGAATTCGAGAGCAAGGTGCCGGCCGAAATTGCCGCGCGCTTCACCGCGCTGTCGCTGGTGGTGCAGGCGTTGCTTTGGGCCCTGGTAGGGATTGGCGTTGGCCTGCTCTGGCCGAAGTTCGCACCGAAGACGGCGGGCTGAGCTTTCCCGCGTACGACGGCTTGGAGTTTGTTTGAATGGCTAAAACCCCAGTGACGATCTTCGTCTGCGTCTCGTGCCGTCGGAGCCTTGGCGACGCCGAGGAGTCGTTCGACCAGCCCGGCCGTGGCCTCGCCGACACGCTAAAAGCCCGCTTGGCAGATGGCGGGCAGACGAGCGTGACGGTGACTCCGGTCGAGTGCCTGGCCGTCTGCAAGCGTCCCTGCACGGTGGCGCTGGCTGGCGCCGACAAGTGGACGTACCTGATCGGCGATCTCGATCCGGAGACCCATGCCGAAGAGATCGTGGCCGCGGCATTGAGCTTCGCCGCGTCCGAAAACGGCATCGTTCCCTGGCGGGAACGGCCTGCCTCGTTTCGCAAGGGCGTGATCGCCCGGGTTCCTCCCATTTCCGCCTCAGAGGCCGTTAAGTCATGACATCGCTCGCCAAAGTCCCCTGCACGATCATCACCGGCTTCCTCGGTGCCGGAAAGACCACGCTGGTGCGGCATGTCCTGGAGAATGCCGGGGGACGGCGCCTCGCGGTGATCGTCAACGAGTTCGGCGACGTCGGCATCGACGGCGACATCCTGAAGAGCTGCGGCATCGAAAGCTGCACCGAGGACAGCATCGTCGAGCTGTCGAACGGCTGCATCTGCTGCACGGTCGCCGACGATTTCGTGCCGGCGCTTAAAAGCCTGCTCGACCGTCCCAACCCGCCCGAGCACATCGTCATCGAGACGTCGGGACTCGCGCTGCCTAAGCCGCTGGTAAAAGCCTTCAACTGGCCGGAGATCGCCTCGCGCGTCACCGTCGATGGTGTCGTGGCCGTCGTCGACGGCGCCGCCGTGGCGGCGGGCCGCTTTGCCGACGATCCTGAAGCGATCGCCCGCCAGCGTGCCGAGGATGATTCGCTCGATCACGACAATCCGCTGGAAGAGGTCTACGAGGACCAGCTCCTGTGCGCCGATCTCGTGGTCCTGAACAAGGCCGACCTGATGTCGGCGGCCGAGCTGAAATCGGTGACCGATGAGATCGGCAAGACGCTGCCCAAGGCCGTGAAGGTGGTCGAAGTCCAGAACGGCAAGGTGTCGGTGTCGGTGCTCCTCGGGCTCGGTGCGGCGGCTGAGGCCGATCTCGAAAGCCGGCCGTCGCATCACGACCTCGAGGGCGAGCACGACCACGAGGATTTCGACAGCTTCGTCATCGACATCCCGTCGTTTGCGGCACCACAGGATCTCGTCGACCGCATCGCCAAAGCCACCGGCGCGCACGACATCTTGCGCGTAAAAGGTTTCGTGGACATCGCGGGCAAGCCCATGCGCCTGCTGGTGCAGGGCGTCGGCGCGCGCATCCAGCATCAGTTCGACCGGGCGTGGCGGCCGGGTGAGGCGCGGCGGGGCCGCCTGGTGGTGATCGGCGAGAAGGGTTTCGACAGGGAAGCCATTCGCGCCGCCATCGCTGGATAGGTATCGGCATGCACGTCCTGGCGACACAGCTCGCGACCCTGGACGACGCCGACGCCGCCATCGATCTCGGCCAGTCGCCGGCCGACCTCGTCGTGCTTTCCTTCTCCGACAGCGATCTCTCCGCGCTTGCCGCGGCCTGGCAGCAGGATGCGGAGTCGTTGCCCACGCTTCGGCTCGCCAGCCTGAAGAAGCTCCGGCATCCGATGTCGGTCGATCTCTATGTCGAGCGCGTCGTGGCCCACGCCCGTGCCGTCATCGTCCGCGGCCTGGGCGGCCTCGATTACTGGCGCTACGGTTTCGAGCGGATCGGCGACATCGCCCGCGAGAACGGCGTTCTGTTCGCCGCCTTGCCGGGCGATGACCGGGCCGATCCCCGCCTGGTCGCCGTCTCGACCCTGGCGGCCGAGCCGTTGGCGCGTCTCGAACAGTTCTTCCGCGAAGGCGGCACCGAGAATCTCCGCCAGGCGCTGCACTATGTCGGCGCGCTGCTCGGACGCGGCAATGCCTGGACGCCGCCGGCGCCGGTCGGTCCGATCGCAGGCTTTAGGCTCGACCGGCGCACGGTGGCCATCGCCGAACTCTGTCAGGAACAGGATTCCCGCCAGGCAGCGCTTGTCGTTTTCTATCGCTCCAACCTGATGGCCGCCGACGTCGAGCCGATCGCGGCACTCCTCGAAGCGCTGGATCGCCAAGGTCTGGCGCCGTTCGCCATCGCCGTGAACAGCCTGAAAGATCCCGCTGTTGAGGTGGAGCTCGGGCGCTTGATCCAGATGCGCAAGCCGGCCATCATTCTCAACACGACCGCCTTCTCGGCGCGGCGCGAGGACGATTCGACCGTGCTCGATGCCGCCGACGTGCCGGTGCTGCAGGTCGTCCTGTCCGGCAGCACGCGCGAGGGCTGGGCCACCTCGCCGCGCGGCCTGTCGCCGGCCGACCTCGCCATGAACGTGGTGCTGCCCGAGCTGGACGGCCGCCTGCTCGCGCGCGCGATCTCGTTCAAGGCCGAGGCGCCGGTCGATCCCAGGATCGAGTTCGCCAGCGTGCGCCACGCGCCCAACCTAGATCGCGTGGATTACGTGGCGCGGCTAGCGTCTTCGTGGGCGCGGTTGGCGCGCAAGACTCCGCTGCAACGGCGCCTGGCGCTCGTTCTCTCCGACTATCCCGCGCGCGGCGGCCGCACCGGCTATGCTGTCGGCCTCGACACCTCGGCGAGCGCCGCAGAGATTCTGCGCCTGCTGCGGAGCAAGGGCTACGACACCGGCGCGCTGGAGCAAGGCACCGCGGACATCGAGCGGTTCCTGCTCGATCAGGCAGAGCGCGTAAAAATCCCGCTGGAAGTCTATCGGACGTGGCTTGCGGCGTTCCCGGAAAGCCTGCGTCGTGCGATCGACGAGAGCTGGGGCGATGCTGGCGACGATCCCGCCATCGTGGACGATGCATTCGAGCTGCCCGTCCTGCGCTGCGGCCACGTGCTGGTCCTGCTGCAGCCGGACCGCGGCCTCGCACGCGATCGCAAGGCCGGTTACCACGACATGTCCTGCCCGCCGCGCCACGCCTATGTTGCTCTGTATGCGTGGCTGCGCGAGACGGAGAAGATCGACGCCCTCATCCATCTCGGCACGCACGGCACGCTCGAATGGTTGCCCGGCAAGGCGCTGGCGCTGTCGGCCGAGTGCTGGCCCGAGGCCGTGCTGGGGCCGGTGCCGGTCATCTATCCCTTCATCGTCAACAATCCCGGCGAGGCGGTGCAGGCCAAGCGCCGGCTGGGCGCCGTCACCATCGGCCATCTGACGCCGCCGCTCAGTGCGGCTGGGCTTCATGGGGCGATGGCCGAGATGGAAGGCCTCGTCGAGGAATATGCGTCGGCCGACGGGCTCGACCGGCGGCGCCTGCGCTTCCTCGAAGACGAAATCGTCGAGCGTGCCTGGAACAGTGGCCTGGCGGCGGAGTGCGGCCTGGCGCGCGGCGAGCCCAACCAGGCGGCCATCGCCAAGCTCGACGCCCAGCTTTGCGACATCAAGGAACTGAGCATCCGCGACGGCCTGCACATCTATGGACAGCAGCCGGGCGTCGAGGCGCAAAGCGCTCTGGTTGGAGCGATGGTTCTGGCCTCGGGCATCGAGGATACGCCTGCCGCGCGGCGGGAGATCGGCAATGCCGTGGCGGCGTGCGGCGGGCATGAGCGCGACGCGCTTCTGGCGGCGCTCGACGGGCG
>CANJHI010000113.1 GCA_947474005.1 Alphaproteobacteria bacterium
ACCCACAACGACACCGAGAATGCCGTCGCCAACACGTTGGCCGCCGTGCGCGCCGGCGTGCGCCAGGTCCAGGGCACGATCAATGGCCTGGGCGAGCGTTGCGGCAACGCCAACATGATCGCGCTCATTCCCAACCTCGTGCTCAAGATGGGCTTCGAGACCGGACTGAAGGAAGGTGCGCTGCAGCGGCTCACGCATCTGTCGCGCCTGCTCGACGACCGGCTGAACGTCGTGCCCAACCGCAGCGCCGCCTACGTCGGCACCCGCGCCTTTGCGCACAAGGGCGGGCTGCACGTCTCGGCGGTCGAGAAGGATCCCAAGACCTACGAGCATGTCGATCCCGAGGTCGTCGGCAACCAGCGCATCATCGTGGTCAGCGACCAGGCCGGACGCTCCAACATCATGGCGCGCTTCCGCCAGATCGGCCTGGAAGTCGACCCGAAGCATCCGGGCGTCGCGCGGCTCTTGGAGATCGTGAAGGAGCGCGAGGCCGAGGGCTATGCCTACGACGGCGCCGATGCCAGCTTCGAGCTTTTGGCGCGGCATGAGCTTCACACCGTGCCCGACTACTTCGCGCTGCAGAGCTTCCGCGTGCTGTCCGAGCGGCGGGTCAATGCGCGCGGCCAGCTCATCACCATGTCGGAGGCCACGGTGAAGCTCGACGTGGCCGGCGCGCGCGCGATGGAAGTGGGCGAGGGCAACGGCCCCGTGAATGCGCTGGATGCTGCGCTGCGAAAGGCGCTGCTGCCGGTCTATCCGGAGCTTGAGGACATGCGGCTGGTCGACTTCAAGGTGAGGATCCTCGATTCGGCCGGCGGCACGGCCGCGACCACCCGCGTCATGATCGAGAGTGCCGATGCCAAGGGACGGCGCTGGAGCACGATCGGCGTGTCACCCAACATCGTCGATGCGTCCTACAACGCGCTCTACGACGCCATCACCTACAAGCTTTTCCGTGACGGGGCCCGGCCGGCGGAGCCGGCGTAGAGAGAGGAACCGCGCAGCGGGTTTACCTAGCTGCCATGCCGGTGCCACCGGTTGACCTTGGAGGGGTCGGGGCAGACCATATATGGCGTGCGAGACGGAGAGCATCTGGATACCCAGAACCCGCCCATCGCGGCGGCCGTTTCCCGGCGGCCGCGGCTGTCCCGTCGCGTGCTCGCCCGTGCCTTCATGTGGCTGCTGCCGCTGTTCGTCCTGGCCGTGACGCTGTTGGTCTGGCTGTCGTCCGGGCGCTTCATTACGACCGACAATGCCTATGTGAAGGGCGATCGTGCCCAGATCGCCACCGAACTCAGCGGCATCATCGTCGAGGTGCCGGTGAAGGAGAACCAGGCGGTGTCGCGCGGCCAGCTCCTGTTCAAGCTCGACGACCAGTCCTATCGCCTGGCGCTCGTCAGGCTCGAGGCCGAGATCGAGACGGGGCGCGCCGAAATCCGCGGCCTGCGCGCGCAGTGGCGCGTCAAACGCGAGGAGATCAAGGCAGCGCTCAGCCAGCAGACCTATGCCGTGGCCGAGTTCGAACGGCAGTCGGGGCTCGCCGAGAAGAAGATCGCCTCGACCCAGAAGCTCGAGGAGGCGCGTCTCGCGCTCGACGTCGCGCGCCAGCGCATCTCGGCGGCGGAGGAGGACCTGACCCGCATCGAGGCGGCGCTGGCCGGCGATCGCCGGATCCGTACCGACGATCATCCCAAGGTGAAGCAGATGATGGCGGCGCGCGACGAGGCGCTGCTGCAGCTCCGCCGGACCACCATCGAATCGCCGCTCGACGGCATCGTCGCCAAGCGGCCGGTGCCGGGCAGCTACGCCACCGCCGGTGTGCCGGCGATGGTCGTCGTGGCCGACACCGACCTCTGGGTCGAGGCCAACTTCAAGGAGACCGAGCTCACGCGCGTGCGGGCGGGCCAGAAGGCCACGATCCACGTCGACACCTATCCCGACTCCGTCTGCACCGGCTCGGTACTGAGCATCGCCCAGGCGACGGGCGCGGAGTTCGCCGTGCTGCCGCCGCAGAACGCCAGCGGCAACTGGGTGAAGGTGGTGCAGCGCATCCCGGTGCGCGTCACCGTCGCCTGCCGCGAGGGCGACCCGCCGCTTCGCGTCGGCATGAGCACGACGGTCGAGATCGATACCGGCCACAGCCGATCCCTGGGCGGGCTTCTGGCCGGGCTCGGCAAGTGGCTCGGCCTGTCGATCTCGTCAGCCACAATCAAGTCCCAGGATGCAAAGCCCTAGGACGATGGCGCCGGCGGTCGATCGGGCGATGCTGCGCCGCCGCCGCCTGATCACCTTCACGGTGATGGCCGCGACCATCATGCATGCGCTGGACGGCACCATCGCCAACGTGGCGCTGCCGTCGATCCAGGGCTCGCTGTCGGCCACCCAGGAGCAGGTCTCGTGGGTCGTCACCTCCTACATCGTGGCCTCGGCCATCATGACGCCGTTCGCCGGCTTCTGCGCCATGCGCTTTGGCCTGCGCCGCACGCTCGCGACCTGCGTCATCGGCTTCACCATCGTCTCGATGCTGTGCGGCGCGGCGCAGTCGCTCGACCAGCTCGTGCTGTTCCGTGCCCTGCAGGGCGGCTTTGGCGCCGCCCTCGTGCCGGTCTCGCAGGCCATCATGATGGACACCTACCCGCGCGAGGAGCAGGGCAAGGCGATGGCGATGTGGGGCGTCGGCACCATGCTGGGCCCGATCGCGGGCCCATCGCTGGGCGGCTGGCTGACCGACGAGTTCAGCTGGCGCTGGGTGTTCTACGTCAACCTGCCGGTCGGCATCCTCTGCGCCGTCGGCATCCTCGCATTGGTGCGCGACAACGTGCACGGCGCGCCGCGGCGCTTCGATTTGCTGGGCTTCACCTTGCTGGCGGTCGCCATCGGCTCGTTCCAGCTCATGCTCGACCGCGGCCACATGCTCGACTGGTATGACTCGGTCGAGATCATCGGCGAGACGCTGGTGGCGGGCGTGGCCTTCGCCATGTTCCTGGTCCACATGATGACCGACCGCCAGCCGTTCCTGTCGCGCGACCTGTTCCGCGACCGCAACCTCACGGTCGGGCTCGTCTTCACGGCGCTTGCCGGCCTCGTGCTGATCGTCTCGGCTACCCTGATGCCGCCCTTCCTGCAGCAGCTCATGGGCTATCCGGTTTTCACCACCGGTGTCGTGCTGGCGCCGCGCGGCGCCGGCATGATGGTCTCGATGATGATGGTGTCGCGCCTGATCGGGCGCATGGACTCGCGCTTGCTGATCGCCATGGGCTTCGCCCTTTGCGCGGTATCGCTGTGGGACATGACGCTGTTCGACTTCAACGTCAGCGAAAGCCACATCATCTGGAACGGCATGCTGCTGGGCTTCGGGCTCGGCCTCGTCTTCCCGCCGCTCACAGTGCTCACCTTCGCCACGCTGCCGCCCCGGCTGCGCACCGAGGGTGCGGCGATCAACGCGCTGCTGCGCAACCTCGGCGCCAGCATCGGCATTGCCGTGCTGTTCTCGATGCTGGCCAGCAACACCCAGCAGAACCGCGCCGACATCGTCGAGAAGTTCACGCCCTTCCACCCCGGCTGGCCGCTCGGCCGCGGCCTGCCCGGCGCCGACCCGGCGCTGCTCGCCATCTGGGACGCCGAAATCAACCGCCAGGCGGCGCTGATCGGCTATCTCAACGACTTCCGGGTCATGATGATCTGCTCGCTGGTCCTGATCCCGCTGCTGTTCCTGATGCGCCGGCCGGGCCTTATCGCGACGCGCTAACCACGTTATACGGCGGCATGGGACGAGCTTCGAAAGGCCGCGCGGTCGCCGCGACCACGCCTGCGATCATCATGGTGCGGCCGCAGCTGGGCGAGAACATCGGCATGGCGGCGCGCGCCATGCTGAACTGCGGCCTGTCGACCCTGCGGCTGGTGAGCCCACGCGACGGCTGGCCGAACGACAAGGCGCAGCGCGCCGCCTCCGGCGCCGATGTCGTGCTGGAGAACGCGGAGGTGTTCGACAGCGTGGCCGATGCCGTGGCCGATCTCGAACGGGTGGTGGCGACCACGGCGCGCAACCGCGAGCTCACGCAACGCATCCTGACGCCGCGGCATGCCGCGGCCGAGGTGCGCGGCTGGATCGGGCAGGGCGAGCGGGTCGGCATCCTGTTCGGCCCCGAGCGCACCGGCCTCGAGAACGACGACATGGTCCATGCCGACACCGCGCTCTCGATCCCGCTCAATCCGCAGTTCTCCTCGCTGAACGTGGCGCAGGCCGTGCTGCTGGTGTCCTACGAATGGGCCTCCGCCGGCGACGCGACGCCCGCCTCGCGCATGGCCGAGCACGCGACGCGGCCTGCCACCAAGGAGGAGCTGGCGAACCTGTTCGACCATCTCGAGCGCGCGCTCGACCAGTCGGGCTTCCTCCGTAACAAGGACATGCGGCCCTCGATGGTGCTCAATCTCAAGGCACTGTTGCAGCGCGCGGCGATGACCGAGCAGGAAGCGCGCACCTTCCACGGCGTCATAAAATTTCTCTCCAAGAGCAAGCACGAGGAGTAGCCATGTCCACCATCGCCAAGATCTCCTGGGTCGAGGGCGCCCTGTTCGTCGCCGAGGCGGGCAGCGGCCATACCATCACCATGGACGGCTCGCCCGACGTCGGCGGCCGCAACCTGGCGTCACGGCCGATGGAGGTCGTGCTGATGGGCATGGGCGGCTGCACCGCGATCGACGTCGTCTCGATGCTGAAGAAGCAGCGCCAGGATATCGAGGGGGTGGAGGTGGCATTGGTCGCCGAACGGGCCGACGATCATCCCAAGGTCTTCACCTCGGTGAAGCTTGTCTACACCGTCCGTGGCCGCAAACTGAACAAGGCGCTGATCGAGCGGGCAGTCAGCCTGTCGGACGAAAAGTACTGTTCGGCCACCGCCATGGTGCGAAAGTCGGCCGATATCACCCATGAAGTGGTGCTGGTTGAGATCTAAGTCATTGATTTCAATGCCAGAACGCCTGCTTGACTAAGCGGCGTTCGAAAGTATGTTCCGCCCTTCTCCGGAGAACGTGGCCGGGGGCCGTTTCAGGCCCTCGTCCCGCCCCGATCAAAGCGCCTGTAAACAGGCGCGACGTATCGGACCAAGGCCTATCCGGACAACAGCGACCCCAGATGAATCCGGGGCGCAAAACCGATGGAGTGCTGCGTGAGCAAGCGCGCGAATTCGAAGTACAAGATCGACCGCCGCCTCAGGGTCAACCTGTGGGGCCGTCCCAAGAGCCCTATCAACAAGCGTGAATACGGTCCCGGCCAGCACGGCCAGGGTCGCACCAAGCCGACCGACTATCGCCTGCAGTTGATGGCCAAGCAGCGCCTCAAGGGCTACTACGGCTCGGTCGGCGAGCGTCAGCTCCGCCGCTATTACCTCGAGGCCGTGCGCCGCAAGGGCGACACCGGCGAGAACCTCGTCGAGCTGCTCGAGCGCCGGTTGGACGCGGTCATCTACCGCATGAAGTTCGCCATCACCGTCTTCGCCTCGCGCCAGCTGGTGAGCCATGGCCACGTGAAGGTGAACGGCCGCCGCGTCAACATCGCGTCCTACCTCGTCAAGGACAACGACGTCATCGAGCTGACCTCGAAGGCCAAGGAGATGGAGCGGGTCATCGAGGCCACGCAGACCGCCGAGCGCGACGTGCCGGAGTACGTTTCGGTCGATCACGCCGAGATGAAGGGCACCTACGTCCGTGGCCCGAAGCTGGCCGACGTCCCCTATCCGGTCCAGATGGAGCCGTCGCTGGTCGTCGAGTACTACAGCCGTTAATTCGAGGCCTCGGCCTTCAGGAAGTGTGAAAAACCCGCCTTATGGCGGGTTTTTTGCTTTGGAAATCCCTGATTCCGCCACGGTTCCGACTGTCCGGCGGCTGAAGCAGCGTTTATACTTCCCGCGGGGATTTGGGGTTGGAGACTTCGGATATGCGAATTGTCCGTCTGGCGGTATTGACGACGCTCGTGGTCGCGGTTTGTGGGGCGGCCTACGTCTACCGCGATGAAGTGGCCAAGCGCCTCGGGGTGGATTTGGCTCAGCGCCTGGGATTGGGCGCGTCGGCCAAGGCCGCCGAACAAGCCTCTGGCAGCAGTCCCGCCTCTATGGCGCAGCCGCCGGGCCGGCGCGGCCGGGCCAATCCGGCCGGCGCGGTTCCGGTCGTGGTGACGGCGATCGAGAAAAAGCCGATGCCCGTCGTCGTCGAAGCCGTCGGCACGGTGCAGGCTATCGCCTCGATCCAGATCAAGCCGCGCCTCGACAGCCAGATCATGAAGGTCAATGTCGAGGAGGGCGCGCTGGTCAAGGAAGGCGACCTGCTGTTCGAACTCGACAACCGGACTCTCAAGGCCCAGCTCGGCATGATCGAAGCCCAGATCCGCAAGGACCAGGCGCAGATCGCCCAGGCCAAGCGCGACACCGAGCGGGCCGATGGCCTGTTGACCAAGGGCGCCGGCACGGTCGTATCCCGTGATTCCACCGTCACAAACCTGAAGTCCCTCGAGGCGCAGCTCGAGGCCGACGAAGCCAGCCGGCAGAGCACGCTTACCCAGCTCAGCTACACCGAGATCCGTGCGCCGGTGTCGGGTCGGATCGGCTCGATCACGAGCAAGGCCGGCACGATCGTCCGCATCGCCGACAACACGGTGACCAGCTCGCTCGCCACCATCAACCAGGTCAATCCGATCTACGTCACCTTCGCCATCCCGCAGGTGATCCTGCCCGACTTGCGCGCCGCGATGGCCAGGGGGCCGGTCAGGGTCGACGCAATGGTCGACGACACCAAGAGGCAGTCGGGTGCGATGGCGTTCATCGAGAACACCGTCGATCCGAACACCGGCACCGTGACGGCCAAGGCGCGCATCGACAACGCCAATGAGGGCCTGTGGCCCGGCCAGTTCGTGAAGGTGGAGGTGGTGCTCGGCGTCGAGCCTGATGCCGTCTCGGTTCCGGCGGCGGCGGTCCAGCTCAGCCCGCAAGGCGCCTATGTATTCGTGGTCAAGGACGGCGTCGCCACGGTCAAGTCCGTGGTCATCAAGCGCACCCAAGGTGGCGAATCGGTCATCGGCAGCGGATTGGACGGTACTGAATCGGTGGTGACGGACGGCCACCTTCGGCTGGTCAACGGCGCCTCTGTTTCGGTGCGGCCGCCGCAGGCCGAAGCTCCCCGCCCAGCAGCAGCGCCGTCAGCAACACCCGCGGCCCCGGCCGCTTCACCGGCGCCGCCGCGCGGCTGACGGACAGGAGCACGGACATGTCGCTGTCAGCCCTGTGCATCCGTCGCCCGGTCATGACCATCCTGGTGATGGCGGCCTTCGTCATCGCCGGCATGTTCGGCTACAAGCAGCTTCCCGTCGCCGCCATCCCGCGCGTCGACTTCCCGACCATCCAGGTCAGCGCGCAGCTTCCGGGCGCCAGCCCGGAGACAATGGCGGCCTCGGTCGCCTCGATTCTCGAGCGCCAATTCGCCACCATCGCCGGCGTGACGTCGATGACCTCGACCTCGTATCTCGGCGCCACCTCGATCACGCTGCAGTTCGACCTCAACCGGAACATCGATGGCGCCGCGCTCGACGTGCAGTCGGCGATCTCCTCGGCGCTGCGCCGACTGCCGCCCGAACTGCCGGCGCCGCCCAGTTTCCGCAAAGTCAACCCGGCCGACTTCGCCGTCATGTTCCTGGCGTTGAAGTCGGACCAGGTGCGCCTGTCGGACGTCGACGCCTTCGCCAGCCGCTCCATCCTGCCGCGTGTCTCGACGCTGCCCGGTGTCGCCCAGGTGCTGATCTTCGGCTCGCAGAAATACGCCGTGCGCGTGCGCGCCAACCTCGACCAGCTCGCGGTGCGCGGCCTGACCCTGCAGGAGCTGCAGAACGCGATCGTCGCGGCCAATTCGAGCAAGCCCGTCGGCTCGATCGCCGACCGGCGCCTCAACTCGATCCTCGACGCCACCGGCCCGATCCAGAAGGCGGCCGACTACATGCCGGTGATCGTCACCTGGCAGAATGGCGCGCCGGTCCGCATATCCGACGTGGCGATGTCGATCGACAGCGTGGAGAACGACAAGGTCGCGAGCTGGCACGACGGCACGCGTGCGATCGTGCTGGCGGTCTACAAGCAGCCCGACGCCAACACCGTCGAGGTCGTCGACCGCGTCAAGGCGATGATTCCGGCGATCCAGTCCGAGCTGCCGAGCGGCGTCACCATCACCCAGATGGCCGACCGGTCGATCCCGATCCGCCACGCCATCGAGGACGTGGAGTTCACGCTGATGCTGGCCGCGGTACTGGTCATCATTGCGATCTACTTCTTCCTGCGCAGCGCGCGCGCCACCTTCATCCCGGCGGTCGCGCTGCCGATCTCGGTGATCGGCACGTTCGCGCTGATGTTCGTGGCTGGCCATTCGATCGATAACATCTCGCTGCTGGCGCTGACGCTGGCCGTGGGCTTCGTCGTCGACGATGCCATCGTCATGCTGGAGAACATCGTCCGCCACATCGAGGCCGGCGAAAAGCCGATGGAGGCCGCCTTCAAGGGCGCCAAGGAGGTGAGCTTCACCATCATCTCCATGACGCTGTCGCTGGTCGCCGTCTTCATTCCCGTGCTGTTCATGGGGGGGGTGGTCGGCCGCATGTTTAACGAGTTCGGTCTCGTCATCGCGTTCGCCATCCTGATCTCGGGTCTCGTGTCGCTTACGCTGACGCCGATGCTGTGCTCGCGTCTGCTCAAGCCGATCGACCACCACGAGAAGCACAATGTCCTGTTGCGCTCCTTCGAGTGGAGCTTCAACAAGGTGAGCGACGGCTATGCCTGGGCGCTGCGACGCACAGTGGCCTGGCCGCGTCTGGTGCTGCTCATCACCGCCGGCACCTTCGTGCTCACCGCCGTCCTGTTCCAGGCGATCCCCAAGGGATTCTTTCCGGTCGAGGATATCGGCCAGCTCCGCGGCTCGACCGTCGGGCCGGACGACGCGTCGTTCGACGCGATGGTGGCGCGCCAGACCGTGCTGGCCGAGGTGATCAAGCGTGATCCGGATGTCGCCTCCGTGATCTCGACGGTGGGCGGCGGGTTCGGCGCCAACACCGTGAACTCCGGCAGCCTGTTCATCATGCTGCGCGACAAGCCGGAGCGTAAGGACAGCGCGTCGGAGGTCATGGCCCGACTGCGCATTTCCACCAGGTCGGTGCCCGGCATCAATGTCTTCTTCCAGCCGGTGCAGTCGATCAACATCGGCACCACGGCGAGCCGCGCGCAGTACCAGTTCGGCATGCGCTCGGGCGACCTTGCGGCCCTGCGCGAGTACGCGCCGCTCATGGAAGCGCGCATGCGGCAGCTGCCGACCGTTCTCGACGTGAACTCCGACCTGCAGGTTCGCGCCCGCTCAACCGTGATCGACGTCGACCGCGACACCGCCTCACGTCTCGGCCTCTCGGTCGACCAGATCCGGCTGATGCTCTATTCGGCCTTCGGTTCGCGCCAGGTCTCGACCATCTTCGGCTCCGACGACACCTACCAGGTGATCCTCGAGGCCGACCCGAAATTCGCCGACACCAGCGAAGTGCTGCGCAAAATCATGATCCGCACGCCGGCCGGCGCCATGGTGCCGCTCGACACGGTGGCCAAGCGCAGCGACAAGCCGACCTCGCTCACCGTCAATCACATCTGGCAGCTGCCGTCGGTCATGGTTTCTTTCAACCTGGCGCCCGGCGTAGCGCTGGGCGAAGCGGTGCGCGACATCTCCGCGGCGGCCACCGAGATCGGCCTGCCAGCGAACATCGCCATCAGCTTCGAGGGCTCGGCCCAGGTGTTCCAGCAGGCCGTAGCCAACCAGGGCATGTTGCTGTTCGCCGCCGTGCTGGTGATCTACATCATCCTCGGCATCCTCTACGAAAGCTTCATCCATCCGCTGACGATCTTGTCGGGCCTGCCGTCCGCGGGCATCGGCGCGCTGGCCATCCTAATGCTGTTCAAGATGGACCTCAGCGTCATCGCCATGATCGGCGTCGTCATGCTGATCGGCATCGTCAAGAAGAACGCCATCATGATGGTCGACTTCGCGATCGAGCGCCGTTCGCAGGGTGCAACCGCAGAACAGGCGATCCTCGAGGCGGCGCGACTACGCTTCCGGCCAATCATGATGACGACCGTCTGCGCGCTGCTTGGCGCCCTGCCGATCGCGATCGGCACCGGCGCCGGCGCCGAGTTGCGCCAGCCGCTCGGCATCACGGTGGTCGGCGGTCTGATGGTGTCCCAGCTTCTCACGCTGTTCATCACGCCGGTGGTCTATATCTGGTTCGACCGGCTGACCGGCATGCGCTTCAGCCCGGGCTGGGCCAAGCGCTGGCGCGTCAAGGGCCGGGCGCCGGCCGCGCCGGCCGAGTAGTTCCTCAAATCCACGAAAGCTGACGGCATGACCGACGATATTGGCGCGTTCGTGCCGGGACCGCGTGTCCGCATCGAGGGCCGGCCGGGCGGCCCGCTGGCCGGCCTCACCTTCGCCGCCAAGGATCTGTTCGACGTGGCGGGCGTGCTCACTGGCGGCGGCAACCATGACTGGCCCCGTGGCCGGCCGATCCCGGCAAGGAATGCTTGGGCGGTGCAGACGCTCCTCGATGCCGGCGCGACCCTGATCGGCAAGACCATCACCGACGAGGTCTCGCTCGGCATCCTGGGCGAGAACGCCTTCGACGGCACGCCGGTCAACGTCCGCGCGCCGGGGCGGGTCCCGGGCGGTTCGTCGTCCGGTTCCGCTGCCGCCGTCGCCGCCGGCATCTGCGACACCGCGCTCGGCACCGACACCGGCGGCTCGGTGCGCGTGCCGTCGAGTTTCTGCGGCTTGTATGGCATTCGGCCGACGCACGGCCGCCTGGATGTCTCCGGCATGCTGCCGCAAGCGCCAACCTCGGACACCACCGGATGGTTCGCCCGCGATGCCCAGACCTTTGCCAAGGTGTCGTCGGTGCTGCTGGGGGAGGCCATTCCCACGGTGCTGCCGACAAAACTGATCGTGGCGGTCGACGCCTTCGGCTTTGCCGACGCCAACGTGGCCGATGCCCTGCAGCCGATGGTGGAGCGCCTGGGCACGCTCATCGGCAACAGCCGCGAGGAGATCATGGCGCCGCAAGGCCTCTCGGTGTGGGCGCGGGCACAACGCAGTCTGCAGCCTGTCGAGGCCTATGCAACGTTCAAGGACTGGCTCGACCACGGCAATCCGCGTTTCGCCTTCTCGGTCGCCAAGGCGCTCGTGATGGGCTCGATGACGCCGCAAGCCGACCAGACCTGGGCAGCCCTGATGCGCCAGGAGGTGCGCGGCCGCATGAAGTACCTGCTGCCGGCCGGCACCATCCTCTGCATGCCGACGACGCCGTTTCCGGCACCGCTCGCGGGACAGCCGCTCTCCGTCCTCGATCCGTTGCGCGACCGCATCACCTGTCTCTGCGCCCACGGCGGCCTCGCGGGCTTTCCGCAGGTCAATCTGCCGGGTGCGGTGACGGTTGACGGCCTGCCGGTCGGTCTCTCCATACTCGGCCCGCGCGGCAGCGATGCCACGCTCGTGGCCGTGGCGCGCGCCCTGGAGGCCGCGAACAAGTAGGAGACGACGTGCAGGATACGACGCCAAACATTCCCGAGGTCGTCGAGGAAGTTCACCAACTTTTCGAGCGCTACGAACAGGCGCTGATCGACAAGAACGTCGAGGTGCTCGACGCCACCTTCTGGAACAGCCCGTACGCCATCCGTCTGGCGAACCACGAGCACGGCTACGGCTTCGACCGCATCCATGCCCATCGTGTGGCGCGGGTGCCGGGCCCCGGCACCAAGGAGAAGCGCCTGCGTCTCGATGTCGTGACCGTGGGCCGCGATATCGCCACCGTCACGCTGGTCTACAAGGTGCGCGGCAGGGACATGACCGGCCGCCAGATGCAGACCTGGGTGCGCTTCCCCGATGTCGGCTGGAAAGTCATCGCCGCCCACGTCTCCATGATCGCCGAAACGCCCGTACTCTGAACGCCCGTACCGTAGAGGACGCCATGACCAAAGAGACAGCGCCGCTCGGCAACGTGATGGATCCCGATCTTGCCTGGGTCGCCAAGGTGAGCGAGCCCGCCCTCGAACCCGACTTGCCCATCGTTGATCCGCACCATCATCTGTGGCAGCGCGCGGGCAACGACTACCTGTTCCACGACCTGCTGGCCGATACGCAAACCGGCCATAACATCGTGGGCACCGTCTTCGTCGACTGCCATTCGATGTACCGCAAGGACGGCCCGGCCGAGCTGCGCTGCACCGGTGAGACCGAGTTCGCCAATGGCGTCGCTGCCATGAGTGCCAGCGGCCTCTACGGCAACCTGCGCGCCTGCGCCGGCATCGTCAGCCATGTCGACTTGCGCCTGGGCAGCAAGGCGGGTGCCGTGTTCGATGCCCAGATCGCCGCCGGCAATGGCCGCTTCAAGGGCGTCCGCTATCAGACCGGCTGGGATGCCGATCCCGGCATCCGCAACTCGCGCACCGATCCGACGCCGGAGCTGACGCGCGACAAGACTTTCCGCGCAGGCTTTGCTGAGCTGGCCAAGCGAAACCTCACCTTCGATGCCTGGCTCTATCATCCGCAGTTGGGCGAGATCGCCGATCTTGCCGATGCCTTTCCCGGCACATCCATCGTCCTCGACCATGTCGGCGGCCCTTTGGGTTACGCGGGATATGCCGGCCGCCACGACGAGGTGAGAGCTGCCTGGAAGAAATCGATGGCCGAACTGGCGAAGCGCCAGAACATCGTCGTAAAAGTCGGCGGCCTCGGCATGGCCATGGGCTGGTTCGATTTCTATCAGCAGCCGAGCCCTCCCGGCTCGCAGGCCCTGGCCGATGCCTTCAAGCCCTGGGTCGAAACCTGCATAGAACTCTTCGGCGTCGACCGCTGCATGTTCGAGAGCAATTTCCCGGTCGACAAGATCACCAGCGGCTACGGCGTCCTGTGGAACGCTTTTAAGCGGCTCGCCGCCGGCGCCTCTACGGCGGAGAAGACTGCCCTGTTTTCGGGCACCGCGAGCCGAGTCTACAAGCTCGCCTGATTCTTTGCTGGGGGCGCGCCACTCCAGTGGCGCGATCATTGCTGGTGCAAGCAAAGACGCGCGACTGGAGTCGCGCGCCCCCAGCGAGCGGTCTAGATTTCGCTTCTTCCCGGAGGGCCATTCATGCGTCGTCTTCTTCTCGTCACTGCCGCGGCGCTCGCCGCTTTCACCGCGTCCCTCGCCTCGGCCCAGACTCTCAAAGCCGTCATGCACTCCGACGTAAAAGTGCTCGATCCGATCTGGAGCGGCGCCTATATCACGCGCAACTACGGCTACATGGTCTACGACACGCTGTTCGCCATGGACGAGAAGTACCAGGTGAAGCCGCAGATGGTCGACAGCTTCACCACCAGCGACGACGGCCTCACCTGGACCTTCAAGCTGCGCGATGGCCTGGAATGGCATGACGGCCAGCCGGTCACGGCGGAGGATTGCGTGGCCTCGCTCAAGCGCTGGGCGGTGCGCGACGCGATGGGGCAGAAGCTCGCGCAGTCGATCCTGGACTACAAGATCGTCGATGCGAAGACGTTCCAGATCGTGCTCAAGGAGAAGTTCGGGCAGCTCATCAACGCCATCGGCAAGCCCTCGGTCGTCGTGCCCTTCATGATGCCCAAGCGCATCGCCGAGACCGATCCGTTCAAGCAGATCGAGGAGTACATCGGCTCCGGCCCGTTCGTGTTCAAGAAGGACGAATGGAAGCCGGGCGAAAAGCTGGTCTTCACCAAGTTCGCCAAGTACGCGCCGCGCGCCGAGCCGATGGCGGGCCTCAGCGGCGGCAAGGTCGTAGGCGTCGACCGCGTCGAATGGATATGGATCCCCGACGCCGAGACGCAGGTCAACGCGCTGCTGAACGGCGAGATCGACATGCTCGAGGCCGTGAGCACCGATCACCTGCCGCTGGTCGAGAAGAGCAAGGACATCCGCGTCATCCGGAACGCGACCTCCAACCAGTATGTGTTCCGCATGAACTGGCTGCAGCCGCCCTTCAACAACGTAAAAGTCCGCCAGGCCGCGGCGATGGCGCTGAACCAGATCGATTTCCTGCAGGCCAACATCGGCGACAGCCGCTTCTACCGGACCTGCAAGGCGATGTTCACCTGCGACACGCCGCTCGCGTCGGAGGCCGGCATGGAAGGGCTGGTCGAGGGCAATTCGGTCAAGGCCAAGGAGATGCTGGCGGCGTCGGGCTATGACGGCACCCCCGTCACGCTGCTCTATCCGAGCGACCTCGGCGTCATCAAGCAACTCGGGCCGGTCGCCAAGTCCGCTCTCGAGAAGGCCGGCTTCAAGGTCGACCTGCAGGCGCTGGATTGGCAGAGCATGATCGTGCGGCTGGCCAAGAAGGTGCCGCCTTCGGAAGGCGGCTGGAACGCCTTTTCCACCAGCTGGTCCCAGGTCGACATCCTCGATCCGCTGATGACTCCTTTCCTCGCCGCGACCTGTGACAAGGCGCGTTCCGGCTGGCCGTGCGACGAGGGCATGGAGAAGCTGCGCGATAAGTATGTGAAGGCCGAGACCGCTGCCGAGAAGAAGGCCGTCGCCGAGGAAGTCCAGCGCTATGCGCTGCAGGTCGTGACCCACGTTCCCCTGGGCGAATGGTTCGGCATCGGCGCCGTGCGCACCAACGTCACCACCATGGCTGTGCCACCGCCCGTCACCGTCTTCTGGGGCATGTCCAAGAAGTAGCCCATCCGGCATACTCGCCACTCATATTCCTCTCCCCCTAAAGGGGGAGAGGAGTTGAGAGAATGAATGGGAGGCAGGGTTGTTCGAGAATCGTCTGACGCGCCGTACGGCATTGGCCGGGCTGGCCGCGGCCTCCGTGGCGCCTGCAGCCCGGGCACAGGACCTCATCAAGGCATCGATCGCGCTCCTGCGGCTGTCGTCGTCCGGCCCGGTCTTCATCGCCCTGGAGAAGGGCTGGTTCAAGGACGCCGGCGTCGACCTCACGATCAAGGATTTTACAGCCGCGACACAGGTGCCGCTTGCCATCGTCTCGGGCGACGCCGATTTCGGCACCACCGCCTTTACCGCCGGCTTTTATAACCTCGCTGCCAAGGGCGGGCTAAAGGTGATCGCGGCGCAAAGCGCGGAGCGGCCGGGCTTTCAGCTCAATGTCATCGCCGTCACCAAGGCGGCGTGGGATGCCGGCGTGCGGTCGATCAAGGATCTCGCCGGCAAGCGCGTCGCCATGACCACGGCGGGCTCCTCGATGCACTATTCGATCGAGATGCTGGCGCGCAAGTTCGGCGTCGACGCCAAGACCATCACCATGGTGCCGCTGCAGTCGCTGCCCAACATGGCGGCGGCCTTCAAGGGCGGCCAGGTCGATGCCGCGAGCTTTCCCATCACCACCTATCGCCAGGTCGAGGCCGAGGCGGGCGGTCACATCATCGCCTATGTCGGCGACGAGGAGCCGTGGCAGCTCGGCGCGGTCTTCACCTCGCCCAAGACCATCACTGAGCGCCGGCCGCTGGTGGAGAAGTTCATCACCGGCTACCGGCGCGGCGCGGCGGCCTACAGCGAGGCCTTCGGCAAGCGCGACAACGGCAAGCTGGTGCCGGGTCCGAACTACGACGAGATGATCGGCATTCTGTCAATTGCCCTGAAGCAGCCGCCGGCGCTGGTTGCCGCCGGCCTGCCCTTCGTCGATCCCGAGGGACGGCTCGACGTCGGCGACATTTATAAGCAGGTGGCCTTCTGGCAATCGTCGGGACAGGTCGCCAAGGACGCCGATCCGAAATCGTTCATCGATTTGAGCTTCGTGCAGGGCCACTTCAACGTGCCGAAGTGACAACGGACCTATAGGTCCGTTGTCATCCTGAGGCGAAGCCGAAGGATCTTTGGGGCTTCGCCATCACTCCGCCGCCTTCAGCTCCGCCGCCCGCAGCGAGCGGTGCGCGGCATCCTCGGCCTCCCAGCGCGTGCCGACCTCGGCCAGCCGGCCCAGCACGTCGTCGAGCTCGTGGCCGCGCTTGGTGAGCGAGTAGGTGACCTTGGGCGGGATCGTGGCTTCGTAGTCGCGCCGCAGCAGGCCCGCGCCTTCCAGCGTGCGCAGCCGTTCTGTCAGCATCTTGGCCGAGACGCCCGACACGCGGCGCTTCAATTCACCGAAGCGCTGCGGTCCGTGGGTCTTCAGGTTGTAGAGGATGTACGTCGTCCACGGCCCCATCAGCATGCGCAGGATGAAGTCCATGGGGCAGGAGACGCTCTCCTTGCGGGGCTCGGCGGGGGCATTCATGGAAATAATCCTGAAGTTACGAATTGGTACCTACTGGCAAATATATAGTCCTCTCCTTAACTCTTTCCAGTCACTTCGAGTAATCAACCCTCCTAAAGAGACGAATCGTTCGCTTCTTCAGGGAAATCAAAGGATTGGAAAGACCATGACCACCGTCGCCGTCGTCTATCATTCAGGTTTTGGCCACACCCAGGCCCTCGCCGAGGCCGTCGCCAAGGGCGCCCAGGCCGTCCCGGGCACCAAGGTGAGCCTCATTCCGGTGGCTGAAGCGGAGGCCCGCGAGGCCGAACTGGATGCCGCCGACGCCATCATTTTCGGCAGCCCGACCTACATGGGCGGCGTCTCGGCCGAGTTCGCGAAGTTCAAGGACTGGACGTCCAAGCGCTGGATGGAGGGTACGTGGCGCAACAAGCTCGCCTCCGGCTTCACCGTCTCGGCGTCGTGGAACGGCGACAAGCACAACACGATCTACCAGCTCCTGACGCTGGCCGTGCAGCACGGCATGGTGTGGGTCGGCCTCGGCCTGCCGCCGGGCAACAACCACTCCAAGGGTTCTAGCGAGGACATCAACCGGCTGGGCGCTTCGGTCGGCGCCATGGCCCAGGCGCACGCCGACCTGGGTGTCGAGGGCATTGCCGCCTCCGACTTCAAGACCTTCGAGGCGCTGGGCAGGCGCGTCGCCGAAGCCGCCGGCCGTTGGAAGGAAGTCCCGCTCGCACAGGCGGCGTGATGTGAGACGGAGAGGGGCTGCGCGGTCACGAAGGTGATCGCGCAGCTCTTTGCCGAACACCGCATTGCAGGGGCAGGCCTGTCTGGAGGAGCGGTGCTGGCAAAATGCCGGCACTTGAAAAAGTTCAAAGATAATTTGACAGGTTAAGCAGGTTTTGTGCTATATTTCTGATACGTTGCCACGACGTGTGTAATGCGCGGGCCGCCCGGGTCTCTTGCCTGGAGCGGCCTTTTTCGTGGGCCCTTTTTTGTAGCCTGTGGCGTCCCGCCATCAAGAACCTTTGGCCATGCCCCGCCCGGCGCGCCCGCCGGGTATAGTTCCCTGGAGGACCAGGGGAGGTCCCGCGACCTGTACCGGGTATTCGCTACCCGAGTGCTGAGCCGTGAGTAGCAAGCAAAGGCTGTCCCCGCCGACGATCCGTCCGGCAGTGGGGTGGACCGAGGCGCGAAAAACGCGTCCGAGAACTGAGTCAGACGGTCATCTGCGGCTGCCCGAGGTGGGGCCGCGGGGTCAGATTCTCTGCAATGTCACAGGTGGGCGATTGGCCTGTGTCACAACATTTGTCT
>CANJHI010000114.1 GCA_947474005.1 Alphaproteobacteria bacterium
GGCACAGATCATGACTCAAAGCATCGAAACTTCCGCCAGCCTGCTCGCCGCTCTCGATCGCGGCGAGTCGCTGCCGTCACGCTGGTACACCGACCCGTCGATCACCGAACGGGAGATCACGCATGTCTTCCGCAATAGTTGGAATTACATCGGGCCGCTGTCGCAACTTACCGCGCTCGGCGACTACATCACCGGTTATGCCGGTGGCGTGCCGGTCGTCGTCATCCGCAACGAGCGCGGGCTGGCGGGCTTCGTTAATGTCTGCAGGCACCGCCGTCATGAGGTCATGAAGGGGCGCGGCAATGCCAAGGTTATGCAGTGCGGCTATCACGCCTGGACCTACGACCTTTCCGGCGGCCTCAAGCGCGTGCCGCGCTCGGCCGCCGAACCGAATTTTAGCCTCGGCGACTTCCCGCTCCTGCCGATCCGGGCGGAAGCCCTCGGTCCGTTCGTGTTCGTGCATCTCGACCGTGAAGCACCGTCGGTGCAGGCCTGTTACGGGCCGATCCTGGACATCCTCGCCGGCAGCGGGGTCGCGCTCGATACGCTGGCGCCCTACAGCCGGGAGGAATGGCAGTCCCACGCCAACTGGAAGACCATGCTGGAGAACTATCTCGAGTGCTATCACTGCGCCGTTGCCCATCCCGGCTTCAACGCCGCGATCGACGTGCGGCCCGATGCCTACAAGCTAACGGCGCACGGACTGTTCTCGAGCCAGACCGGCCAGGTGCGAAGCACCGCCCTGCAAGGCAAGAGCAAGGTGGCACTTTACGACGTCGCCGGCACCGTGACGCAGTCGCAATACCATTTCCTGTGGCCGAATATGACCGTCAACATCAATCCAGGCTTTCCCAACCTGTCGGTTGACGTCTGGAGTCCGGACGGACCGAATGCGACCAAGGGCTTTTCCGAACAGTATTTCGGCCCCGGCGTCAGCGAGGACTTCGCGCAGGCGTTGATTGCCTTCAACAAGCAGGTCGCCAAGGAAGACGATATCCTGACCGATTCAGTGCAACGCGGCCTGCTCGGTGGTCTTCCCGATCGCGGCCGGTTCCTGACCAACAGCGAGCACCTGGTCGTTCATTTCCAGAAAATGATCGTCAATGCCGTGGAGGGCACCGCTCAATAGGAGCGCGGCAGCCCGAGGATGTGTTCGGCGACGTAGTTCAGGATCATGTTGGTCGAGATCGGCGCCACCGTATAGAGCCGCGCCTCGCGGAACTTGCGCTCGATGTCGTATTCCTCGGCGAAGCCGAAGCCGCCATGCGTCTGCACGCACATCTCGGCGCACGCCCACGACGCCTCCGAGGCCAGCATCTTGGCCATGTTGGCTTCGGCGCCGGCATTGATGCCGGCCTCGTACATGGACGCCGCCTTGCGCACCATCAGGTCGGCCGCTTCGATCTGCGTGTAGGCGCGCGCAATGGGATACTGCACGCCCTGGTTCTGGCCGATCGGCCGACCGAACAGCTTGCGCTCCTTGGCATAGTTCACGGCCTTTTCGATGAACCAGCGCCCGTCGCCGATGCACTCCGACGCGATCAGCACGCGCTCGGCGTTCATGCCGCTCAGGATATAACGGAAGCCCTGCCCCTCCTCACCGATCAGATTCTCGGCCGGCACTTCCATATTGTCGAAGAACACCTCGGTGCTGTTGTGGTTCATCATCGTGCGGATCGGCCGGATGGTGAGCCCCTTGTTCAACGCCGCACGCATGTCGACGAGGAACACCGAAAGTCCCTCCGTGCGCTTGGCGGACTGCTCGCGCGGCGTGGTGCGCGCCAGAAGCAACATCAGGTCGGAATGCTCGGCGCGGCTGGTCCACACCTTCTGGCCGTTCACGACGTAGGTGCTGTTGTTCTTCTTCACCGCGGTCGTCCGAAGGCTCAGCGTATCGGTGCCGCTGGTCGGTTCGGTGACACCGAAGGCTTGTAGCCGCAATTCGCCGGTGGCGATCTTGGGCAGGTAGCGTTCCTTCTGCTCCTTGCTGCCGTGCCGGAGCACCGTGCCCATGATGTACATCTGGGCATGACACGCTGCGGCGTTGCAGCCGGCGTGATGGATTTCCTCGAGCACCGCGCTTGCCGCCGAGAGGCCAAGCCCTGAACCACCGTACTCCTCGGGAATGAGAATTCCGAGCCAGCCGGCCTCGGTCAGCGCCTTCACGAACGCCGTGGGATAGCCGCGTTCACGATCGAGGTCGCGCCAGTAGGCACCGTCGAACTTCAGGCAGAGCTGGCGGACCGCATCGCGGATTTCAGGATGGGTTGGGGCGTAGGGATTTTCCATGCCGGCGCAAACTAGTCCGCTCCCTCCCCGCACGCAATGCGACCGAGTTCATCGATCAGCGGACCATGAATCTCCGGGCCGAAGCCGTCGACCGTGGCCTCGCCGCGCGCCGTGACGCCATCGACCGCGCCCGCCCTTTCGACGATCGCGCGTGTCACCGTGAGGTCTCGTTCCGCCGTCAGGAATTTTACGATGGTGGGTCTCCAGTCTGCACGAAGCACCGCCAGTGCCGCCATCAGGCCGTAGGCGCCCCAGTTCGAGACACCGGCCACGACGAGATGATCGCACGAGGTGACGCAGGCGATCTCGGCGCCCTTCGGCACCGTCCGCGCAATGAGGCCGGACGGCAGCTTGCCCATGCCGATCTCGTTGCCGCCGTCGCCGACCGCAAGCTTCGCCCAGGGACCTCCGAGGAACAGGTCGTCGAGCGGCGCTGTCCAGGGCGAGACATCGACGCCGCGCATGTTGCGCGGCCGGCCGTCGGCGCTGCGGCCACAGCGTTCGATCGCAATGGCATGGCTGACGCCGATCTGTCGCCATGCCTGCAACAGGCGATCGACACCCGGTTGGTCATCGACCCCGACTTCATCGACCGCGACTCCCCCGCCGGCGGCCTCGACGGCCACGCGCACCGCTTCCGCGCAGGGCGTGTCGACGGCAATCCGCGCCGGCATGCCGCAGGCAGCCAGCGCCACGGCAAGAAGCGCGGTGCCAACCGGGCCGTCGGTTTCAGGCGCTGCGACCTCGCCCCGAGGCACAAAAAAACCGGTGATGAGGCCGACGCACTTGGCCGTCGACAACGCCCTTGCCGCGTCGCCGAGCCCGCCGCGATTGGCCGTGATGAGTTCTTGCGTCTTGCGGCCGACATCGCGGCAGACCAGCGCCTCGATGGCAGCGATCCGGTGAACCTCACTTCTCCTTGGCGACATACACTCCCGTCCAATCCGCCGGCGAGTCGTCGATCAAGCCATCGATCCGCACTCGCATCATTGCGTAGTATCCCTCCTGCCATCCCGCCTTTTCTGCGGCCGCCTGGCAGGATTCGATCAAGTCCAACGCCTCGGCAAAAGCACCGGAGCGGTAGAGCGCCAGCAACGCTTCCTGCTGCGCCCTGAGCTCCTGGAATGCCGGCGTTTGGGCAAGCACGGCATCTCCCAGCAGCGCGTAGATGCATTCCGGTTCCGTCTTCCCCTTTACCATCACCAGATCGAGTTCGAGCATCGCGAAATCTTTCGCCTGCTCGGCCGTATTGCTTCCAATGATGATCCCGACCGCATAGGTCTTACACAAGCCTTCGAGGCGGGAAGCAAGATTTACTTCGTCGCCAAGGCATGAGTAGGTGAAGCGCTGTGATGAACCGAAATTTCCCACCGATGCGCGCCCGGTATTCAATCCAACCCCTATGTTCACCGGGATGTGGCGCCGGCCTTCTCCCTCGGCTTCGGCTTTCCATTCCTGATTCAGAACAACAAGGCGCGCCTGCATCGCAAGCGCCGTTTGACAGGCATGTGTGGCATGATCCTCGACCGACAACGGCGCGTTCCAGAACGCCATGATCGCGTCGCCCATGTATTTGTCGATCGTTCCGTGATTGCTCAGAATCAGGTCGGTCATCGGCGTCAGGAAGCGATTCATGAATCGTGTGAGACCTTGCGGATCGAATTGCTCCGAGATCGTGGTAAATCCGCGAACATCGGTAAACATCACGGTGATCTCGCGCATCTCGCCGCCCAGCTGAAGCAGTTCGGGATTCTGCGCGAGCTGCTCCACTACAGCTGGCGACAGATAGTGCGAGAACGCGCCGCGAATCTCGCGCCGATCACGTTCCGCCTGCATGAAGGACAGTACTGACCCGCTGACATAGATCACGGCCAGCGTAGCCGGCGGATATACCGGATCGAACAGCGTCTGCAGCTCCGAATAGGCAAACCACGGGATCAGGACGCCGGCGCCGATGAACACCACGGCGACTATTGCCATCCTGGCGGCCGACAGTCGCGGCAGCAGCCACACGAACAGCAATCCGACCGCCGCAAGATAGAGGAATTCGGCGCCATGACCCCAATCCGGCCGCGCCAGGAACTTCTGTTCGATCATCTGTTCCAGGAGCTGCGCATGAATCTCCACGCCGGGCACGGCTTCCTGTATTGGCGTGTTGCGTATGTCCTTGAGTCCGGTCGCGCTGGTGCCGATCAACACGATCCGGCCCTGCAGTTCGCCCGCCGGCACTTCGTCTGCGAGCACCGTCTTGGCCGAGATGAACCTTCGCTCCTGATGGCCGGTATCCCAAAGCGCGATCCTTCCCCGATCGTCCGTCGGCACCAGCACGTCGCCGGTCTTAATGGAGACGATCCCGGTGCTCTGGCCGAAGGATTCCTCCCCACTGGCGCCCGACGACTTGATCAAATAGGTGCTCGCTCCCTGGGCGACCCGCAGCGCCTCCATCGCAATCGACGGAAAGACGCCCGTCTGGTCCTTGAGGCGGAACATCAGCGGCACGCGGCGAACGATTGCGCTCTCACGGGCGGTGTTGACGCTGCCGTTGCCCTTGGCTGCCGCCACGAGCTGCTCGAGCGATTTCACCGTACCGAGTTGCATGGGCAGAAACCGGACCGGATCATCGCCGGCGAAGGCAACGCCGAAGAACCGCCGCGGCGGATCCTTGCTGCCCTTCGGATCGAAGCCGAAGCCGGCGACAACGCGGGACTTGCCGATCGCAGCCGCAAAGGTCGCGTCGTTGTCCTGGGCCGACGCGAGCCGTCGAGCGGCTTCCGGATCGCCAAATCCGCCCAGCGTGGACGCCATCCTGCTGGCCGATGAACGGTCAGCCTCCGCGAAGATCACGTCGAAGGCGATGACCAAGGCGCCCTGTTTGGTGAGCTTTTCCACGAGCTGGGCGATGACGTTGCGTGGCCATGGCCACTGTCCGTGGGCCGCGAGCGCGGCCTCGTCGATGTCGACGATGCGGACAGGCGTTTCGGGCAAATATTCGCGCGGCTGAATTTGCTGAAAGGTGTCGAAGGCCACACTGCGCAAACTCTGAAGTGCGCCTGGATCGGCCGCACGCACGAAGAGCGCACTGGCCAAAACAAAAAGCGCCACGATAAACGGCGCGCGCTGTGCACTCTTTCGGCCGAACAACCAGTTCATGCGCATCAGACGGTGGCCCCTCTTGCGAATGTCACTTTACGGAAGGACATCATCCAAGCCAAATGGCGCACCTTGTCCGCCCCCACCTCTTCGACGCTCCTCGGCATCTATGCCCGAGTAGCCGCCCTCGTGTTGTTCGCCACCCTGGATGCCCTGGTGAAGTGGCTTGGCGACACGTATGGGCCGTTCCAGATGATGCTGTTTCGCAGCACCGTCGCCCTTGTACCGCTCTACTTTCTCGTCCGCGGCGTCGGCGGCTTCCGGCGCATCCGCAGCAGCCGGCCGATGCTGCAGGCGGTGCGCATCGTGGCAGGCTTCGGTAGCCTATTCGGCTTCTTCTACGTCTTTCCTCGCATGCCGCTGGTCGACGCTTACGCCATCTCGTTTGCCGCACCTCTTTTCATGGTGGCGCTGTCCGTCCCCATCCTCGGCGAGGTCGTGGGCTGGCGCCGCTGGTGCGCGGTCGCTGTCGGTTTCGCAGGCGTGCTCATCATGCTCGAGCCGTGGAACATCTCGGTGCACTGGATTTCGCTGGTCGTTCTGTTCGCCACCTTGAGTTATTCGCTTTCCACGGTGGTGACCCGCCTGGTCAGCCGCTACGACCACGACGCGGCGACGATCTTCTGGTTCTGCCTGTTTGCCACCGTGGTTTCGCTGATTGGCGCGATTCCGGACTGGAAATGGCCGCCGCTCGGTGACTGGTTCTGGCTGTGCTCGCTGGGCATCATTGGCGGCGTCGGCCAAATTCTGGTGACACGGGCGCTGCGCTTGGCGCCAATGTCCGTGCTGGCGCCCTTCGACTACAGCTCCATCGTGCTGGCGATGCTCTACGGCTACCTGTGGTTCAAAGAAGAGCCATCGCCGATGGTCTGGTACGGCCTGCCGCTGGTGATCGGCTCCGGCCTCTATATTCTCCACCGCGAGCGGGTGCGCTCCCGCACGCAGGTATCGGGAGAAACGGCATGACGCCCGAGCAAGCCGTCCGGGATTTCTACGACCGCGTCTGGAACCGCATCGACAAGGCGGCCATTCCCGAGCTCTTCCACTCTGACTTCACCTTTCGTGGCTCCCTGGGACCGACCTCGGTGGGTCACGCCGCCTTCGCGGCCTATGTCGACATGGTGACGGGCGCTCTTGCCGGCTACCGATGCACCATTCGGGACCTGGTCGTGGAGGGCGATCGTGCCTTTGCCCGTATGCACTTTGAGGGCATTCACCACGGCCCTTTCATGGGCTTTGCCCCGACCGGAAAGCCCGTCGAATGGGCCGGTGCTGCCCTGTTCACGCTGAAAGGCGGCAAAATCGCCGATCTTTGGGTTCTGGGCGACGTCCATGGCCTGATCGAGAGGCTGACCCGCAATGCCGAGCATTGACGAAGCGGCATTCCAACCACATCTTGTAGGCATGACTGACACCACCTTCTCCGTGACCCAGAGCGCCGCCAAGCGGATCGCCTTTCTGGCCTCCAAGGAAGCCAAGCCCGTGATGATGCGGGTAGCCGTGCTGGGCGGCGGCTGCTCGGGCTTCCAGTACAACTTCTCCTTCGAAGACGCCCGCAGCGACGACGACCTTGTGATCGAGCGCGACGGCGCCGCCGTGCTGGTCGACAGTACCTCGCTGGAGCTGCTCAAGGGCAGCCAGCTCGACTATGTCGAGGAAATGGTCGGAGCCTCGTTCCAAGTGAACAACCCGAACGCGACCTCGTCCTGCGGCTGCGGCAACTCCTTCAGCGTGTGATCCAGCCGCGATGAAGATCGCGACCTGGAACGTCAATTCCGTCCGAAAGCGGACCGGAAACCTGGTTTCGTGGCTGCAAAGCGCCAAGCCCGATGTCGTCGTCCTGCAGGAGATCAAGGCGCAGGAGCCGACGTTCCCCAAGCTCGAGGTCGAAGCCGCCGGCTACAAGATGGCGATCGTCGGCCAGAAGGGTTTCAACGGCGTCGCCCTTCTCTCTTTGCACCCGTTCGACGTGACGGCGCGCGCCCTGCCGGGCCATGTCGATGACGAACCTGCCCGCTATATCGAAGGTCGGGTGTTCACGCCGCGCGGTCCGCTGACCGTGGGCGGCATCTACCTGCCCAACGGCAATCCCGTCAGCACCGAGAAGTTCACTTACAAGCTGGCCTGGATGGAGCGCCTGCTCGGCCACACCCGCGAACTTCTGGCCAAGGAGGAGATGTTCGTCCTGGGCGGCGACTACAATGTCTGCCCTACCGAAATCGACGTCTACGATCCCAAGGCCTTCGCCGGCGACGCCCTCTGCCAACCTGAATCCCGGGCAGCGCTACGCAAGCTTCTCAACCTCGGCCTGACGGACGCCATCCGGGCCTTTCACGCCGACAGCGAGTGCTACACCTTCTGGGACTATCAGGCCGGCGCCTGGCAGAAGGGCAACGGCCTCAGGATCGATCACTTGCTGCTGTCGCCTCAGGCCGCCGACCGGCTCGCCGCCGTCGGCATCGACAAGGCCGAGCGCGGCAAGACCGAGCCTTCCGACCACGTCCCGGTGTGGTGCGAGCTCGACGTCGCGGCCTAGATTTTACTCCGCGCCAGCGCCGATCACGCCACCATCGGCGATGATGCACTGGCCGCAGACGAAGGCGCCGGCCTTGGACGCGAGGAACACCGCCACGCCGCCGATGTCGTCGGGCTGGCCGATGCGCTTCAGCGCCGCCTTGTTTTCCTGGGCGCTGCGGATCTGAGGATTGTCCCATAGCGCCTTGGCGAAGTCGGTCTGGATCAGGCCGGGCGCGATGGCGTTGACGCGGATGTTGTGCTTGCCCCACTCCATGGCGAGCGACTTCACCAGCGAGAGGTCGGCTGCCTTCGACATGTTATAGGCGGCTATATGGGCCGAACCAACGAGCGCGCCGATCGACGACACGATGATGAAAGCGCCATCCTTGCGCTCCGCCATCTCCGGCCCGACCATGTTCATCAGCCACAGGTTGGACATGACGTTGTTCTGCATGATCTTCTGGAACACTTCATCCTTCAGGCCGGTGAGCGGACCGAAGTAAGGATTCGAGGCGGCGTTGCAGACCATGATGTCGATCTTGCCGTAGGCCTTGCGCGCTTCAGCGACCAGGTTCTCGAGCTGGGCCTTCTCGGAAATGCTGGCGGCAACCGCAGTGGCCTCGCCGCCCCTGGCCTTGATGCTCTTCACGACCTCCTCGCAGGCCGGCAGCTTGCGGCTGGAGACAACGACCTTGGCGCCGTGCGCGGCCATCTGCTCGCAGATCGAGCGGCCAATGCCACGGCTGCCGCCGGTGACGACGGCCACCTTGCCCTTGAGATCGAACATCATCTTGCGTCTCCCGATTTCGCTTTTGTCGACCTTAGCGGCGCGCGGGCGAACAGCGCAATCAGCTCGACATGCGGCGACCATAGGAACTGATCGATCGGCAGGAGTTTCTCCAGCCGGTATCCGCCTTGCTGGAGGATATGCGCGTCGCGGGCGAAGCTGCCGGGATCGCACGAGCCATAGACAATCCGCGGCACCTTCGAGCGCGCCAGTTCGACCGATTGTGCAGCGGCCCCCGCGCGGGGCGGATCGAGAACCACCGCGTCGAAGACATCGAGTTCGGCTGCCATCAGTGGATTGCGGAACAGGTCGCGATGCACTGCCGTCAGCTTGCCGCCGCCCAGCCTTCGCCCCGACGCCTCGACCACCGCCACCGACGGCTTGTCGCTTTCGTAGAGTGTCGCACGCCACGGTCGCCCAGCGGTGAGCGTTCCGATGCCCGCGAACAGGTCGGCCACGCGCCGGGCATCGCCGATCCACGACACGACGGCCTCGCGCATCGCCTGTTCCGCCCGCCGCGTCGCCTGCAGGAAGGCGCCCGGTGGCGGTTCGAGGCTTGCGTCTCCAAACACGAGGCGCGGCTGGCGGCGCGTGACCAGCGGCTCCGCCGTCGCCCGATCGCCCCAGCTGAGACGCGCCAGGTCGGCGCCCTCGGCGAAGGTCACGAGCCTCTGGTTGCTCTCGAGCGACAGGGTGAACCGCTTGTGCGGCCGCACCAGTACGTCGAGACCGGCATCTGTGTCGTTCACGATGGCATCGGCAGATCCACCATCGGGCAGGATCCCCGCCAACACGGCGCGCAGGGAAGGCAACAACGCCGCAAGCTTGGGCGTGACGACGAAGCATTCCTCGACATCGACTATTTGCTGGCCGGCGCGCTCATGGAAGCCGGCAACCGACCGCCGGCCTTGGCGGCGCACGACAAAATCCGCCCGGCGCCGCTCGTTCGGCAGGCCGGCGAGCGTCGACTCGAAGGCCGGCGCCACGACGCTGCGCTGCGTTAGCGCCCGCGCGATCAGTTCGTTCTTCCAGCCGGCATAGATGTCGCGGCGCCAATGCTGCAGGGCGCAGCCGCCGCAGATGCCGAAGTGCTTGCAGGGTGCCGGTTCGCGATGGCGTGACGGGGCAAGTATTTCAGCCAAGTCGGCGACGATGCCTTCGCCGCGCCTGTCGCGCGGCTCGGCCTCCACGATCTCGCCCGGCAGGGTGAAGGGCACGAAGTAACGCTGCCCCTCCTCTTGCGCGACCCCGTCGCCGCGAGCGCCGATCTCGAGGATGTTGAGCGTGACGGTCACGCCGCGCTCAGCCGAGCCAGCTCTTCGCTGGCCTCATCTCGCCGACCAGCAGGCCGACGACGTTCTTGATGGCGGGATGAAGGACCTCGCGGCCCTGGTCCGCGGGCAACACGCCGAGATGGTCGAGCAACGCCGCCATCGCGACCTCGGACGCGCGGCCGGCGCCGTCCCACATCTTGATCGCGACCCCGAGGCCCAGCGTCGGCAGCATGGCGCAGAACACGCCCTCTGCCCCCGTCTTCACCTGGGCCACGCCGGGCAGCGCGCCGTTGATGCGGGTGCAAAACCGGCCGCTGCCTGCGACCATGAAGGGCTCGGCGTTCATCGCGGCCCGGATGCTGGTGGCAGCTTCCGCGTGCTTATTCGACAGTCGCGACGGGTCGGCCATGCTGGCCATCGCCCGCGCCAGGCTTTTAAGCGGTGTGGCAAGCGTGGGAATACCGCAGCCGTCGGTGCCATGGGGAAAGGCGTGGGCGTCGGTGCCGCAGAGGTCGCTCATGACGTCGCGCAGACGGCGCTGCACCGGATGGTCGTACGTGATGTAACCTTTCGTCGTCTCGCCATACTGCACGGCCGTCGTCAGAAAGCCGCTGTGCTTGCCTGAGCAGTTGTTGAAGGCAGCCGTCGGCACCGCATTCGCGCGCAGCAATGCTTCGACAGTCTGCGGCAGGCGCGGCGCATGCGTGCCGCATTCGAGATCGCCCTCGCCCAGGCCGACCTTCGCCAGCCAGGTGCGCACGGTCTCAACGTGGCGCGGTTCGCCATTGTGCGAGGCGCAGGACAGCGCGATGTGCTCGTTGCCGAGCCCGAAGCGCTCGACAGCGCCGCTCTCGACGAAGGCCATGGCCTGGATCGGCTTGTTGGCCGAGCGCGGCAGGATGGGCGTGTCGATGTCGCCCCACGATGCGACAATCGTGCCGTCGGCCTTGATGACGGCGGCGATGCCCTCGTGCCGGCTTTCGACGACCGGACCCCGTGTGACCTCGATCACGACTGCACTCTTGCTCACGCGCGACGCTCCAGTTTGACGACGGTGACGTTGTCCTGATGGTCCTTGGCCGCGGCCAGCACGGCCTCGACCAGGCCGCTCGCCGGTCGCACTGCCTGGGCCACGATCTGCTCGGCCGCGAGCGTCTGCACCCCGTCGCTACACAGCAGCAGTGCATCGCCGGCGCCGAGCCGGCGGCTGCCCTTGTCGATCAGGGTCAGCGGCTCGCCCATAACCGCTTCACGGAGCGTGTGGCGGCCGGGATGATGCTCGGCCTCCTCCGCCGTCAGCATGCCGCGTGTGACAAGGGCATCGATCTGCGGCGCCATCGAATGATCGGCGTTCAGCCGCTCGAGCTTGCCTTGGGTCACGAGATAGAAGGGCGAATCGCCAACGCTGATCCAGCGGACCTCGTCGCCGCGCACCTGCGCCGCCACGACCGTGGCGCCCATGCCGTCGAGATCGGGCTTGCCCTGGGCGCCGATCCGCACCGCCTCGTTGGCGTCCCGCAGGCCGTCGGCCAGGCCGCCGCCCTGCTCGACCGCGTGGACGAAGGCATCGACGGCGAGCTTGCTCGCCACGGCACCGCCCGCGTGGCCGCCCATGCCGTCGGCCACGATGGCCAGCAGCGAGCCGTCCCCCAGCGTGACCAGCGCCCAACTGTCTTCCTGATAGGGCCGCTTGCCCTGGTGCTGGCTGCCCTCGCCCCGCCACTGCGCCGACATGCCTAGTGCCAGACCGCCGGCAGCTTGCTGAGGCCGCGCAGCGTGAAGCTCCGCCGCCATGCTGGCGCGTCCTTCTCCGGAAGTTTCAGGTTGGGCAGGCGCTCGACCAGGGCGGTGAAGACCAGCTCGGCTTCGAGGCGCGCGAGCTGGGCGCCCAAGCAATGGTGAATGCCGCCGCCGAACGACAGCGGCCGGATGTTCTGGCGGCCGACGTCGAGCGCATCGGGATTGGCGTACTGCGCCGGATCGCGGTTGGCTGCCCCCAGCAGCATCACGACGCTTTCACTCGCCTGCAGCGTCACGCCGCCGACCGTCACTTCGGCATTGGTGACCCGGCCCGTGAGCTGCACCGAGGAGTCGAAGCGCAAGAGCTCGTCGATGGCGTTGGCGATCAGGGAGGGATCGGCCTTCAGCCTCTCCCACTGCTCGGGCTGGCGATGCAGCGCCAGCAGTCCGTTGCCGATCAGGTTGGTGGTGGTCTCGTGCCCGGCGCCGAACAGCAGGCCGATGTTGGCTTCCAGTTCCGCGGCGGTGAGCTTGTCGCCGGCTTCCTCGGCCCGCACCAGTTCGGTCGTGAGATCGTCCTTGGGCTCGCGGCGGCGCAGCTCACAGAGCTGGTTGAAATAGGCGCCAGCCATCTTGGTGTTCATGTTGGCCTGGTCGAGTTCGGCGCGGGTCATCGGCACCGGCTCGAGGATGCGGCCGTTGACGTTGCTGCCGGCCAGGAACGGGGCGCGGTGCTCCTCGGGGATGCCCAGCATGTCGCAGATCACGATCACCGGCAGGCGGTGAGCAAGGTCGCGCATCACGTCCATCTCGCCCTTGTCGATCACGCGGTCGAGCTGCTCATCGACCAGCGCCCGGATGAGCGGCCGCATGTCGGCGACGCGGCGGGCGGTGAAGGCCTTGGTGACGAGGCTGCGCAGCCGCGTGTGGTCGGGCGGATCCTGTACCAGCATGGTGTTGGCGAGGCTGGCGATCGCCGGCTCGTCCATCCGGTCGGTTCCGTAGCGGCGTATGTTGTTGCCCGCGAAATCCTTGCCGAAACGGCGGTCGCGCAGCGCGAACGCCATGTCTTCGTAGCGCGTCATCAGCCAGAAGCCCTGCGGCGTCTTGAACACCGGCGCGGTTTCGCGCAGCGCCCGATAGAAGGGATAGGGATCGGCGATGAAAGCCGGATCGAGTGGATCAAAGGCTGGCGGGGCGCGGTCCTGCGCCGGCGGGGTCATATCGTTCATGTCCCTTTCTCTAGCATGAAGTCCCTTGCGGCGCGACCGAACTGGGCCCTAGCATCGCCACATGTTTGCCCTGACCCAAGGCCTGCGCCGCGCCGTCCAGACCAAGCCCAACGGCGTCGCCACGCGATTTTCCGGGCGGCAACGCACCTGGCAGCAGTGCGCCGAGCGTGTGAGCCGCATCGCCGGCGCACTATCCGCACTGGGCGTGCGCCGCGGCGACCGGGTCGCCATCCTGGCACTGAACAGCGACCGCTATTTCGAGCTGATGTACGCCATCCCCTGGATCGGCGCCGCCATGGTGCCGCTCAACACGCGGCTCGCGGCCCCCGAGATCGAGTACATCCTGGCCGACTCGGGCGCCGTTGCCCTGTTCGTGGACGGTGCAATGGCCCATCACCTGACCGCCCTCGACGGCAAGATGCCGACGGTGCGCGAAGTCGTCTGGCTCGACGACATCGCCTCGCCCGAGGGCATCCTGCGCTTCGAGGACCTCGCGGCCTACGAGGCGGCCGACGATGTCGGCGCCGCCAACGACGATCTCGCCGGGCTCTTCTATACCGGCGGTACAACCGGCCGCTCCAAGGGCGTAATGCTCACGCACACCAATCTGGTGGCGAACGCGCTGAACGGCGTGGCCGGCATCGGCTTCACCGCCGACACGGCCTACATCCATTCCGGCGCGATGTTCCATCTCGCCGACGGCGCCTCGACCTTCGGCGTCACAATGTCGGGTGGCCGCCATGCCTTCGTGCCGCGCTTCGAGCCGCTCGAGGTCCTGCAGACCATCCAGACCGAGAAGGTCACTCACGCGCAGTTCGTGCCAACCATGATCAACATGCTGGTCAACCACCCGCGCTTTTCCGAGTTCGACATCTCCACCCTCTCCTTCATTCTCTATGGCGCCTCGCCGATGCCCGAGGGCGTGCTGCGCAAGGCCCTCCAGCTCATGCCGCATGTCGGCCTGATGCACGCCTACGGCATGACCGAGGCGGCGCCGATCGTCACCCTGCTCGAACCGCGCTACACCACGCTCGACGGGCCGTTCGCCGGCCGGCTGAAGTCGTGCGGCCAGGCCGCGCTCGCCTGCGAGGTCAAGGTGGTCGATGCCGATCGCCAGCCGGTGCCCAACGGCACGGCCGGCGAGCTTGCCATCCGCGGCGCCAACATCATGAAGGGCTACTGGAACAAGCCCAACGAGACCGCGTCCGTCCTCGAGGACGGCTGGTACTATTCCGGCGACGGCGCCACCATGGACGACGAAGGCTTCGTCTATATCGTCGACCGGCTGAAGGACATGATCATCTCGGGCGGCGAGAACGTCTACTCGGCCGAGGTCGAAAACGCGATCTCGCTGATCCCCGGCGTCGGCGAAGTCGCGGTCATCGGCGTTCCCGACGAGCAGTGGGGCGAACGCGTCCACGCCATCATCGTGCCCACGCAAGGCTCCAACCTCACACAGGAAGAGGTGATGGAGCATTGCCGCCAGCAGATCGCCGGCTACAAGTGCCCACGCAGCGTCGACTTCCGCGACACGCCCTTGCCGCTCTCGGGTGCCGGTAAGGTGCTGAAGCGCGAGCTGCGCGAGCCCTACTGGAAGGGTTTTACCCGAGCGGTGAACTGAAATGCCCGCCATCCCCTACTACGACTGGATCGCCCATCACGCCGGCCGGCGGCCAACGACGCTTGCCATTCACGACCTGCAGACCGGTCGCAGCTTCACCTACGCCGACGTCGACCGGCGCACGAACCAGCTCACCGCTGCACTTGTGGCGATGGGCATCGCCCGCGGTGATCGCCTCGCCCTGCTCGCCCCCAACTGCGCCGAGTACTTCGAGCTGCAGTTCGCCTGCGGGCGCCTCGGCGCCATCATGCTGCCGCTCAACTGGCGGCTCACCGTGCCCGAGCTCGAATACATCCTGGGTGATTCGACGCCCAAGCTGCTGATCCACGACAAGGCTTTTACCCAGCAGGCGGCGGCACTCTCGAAGCAGCGACTCGAGATTGATCACGACCGACCCGACAGTGCCTACGAACGCGCCCTTGCTGCGGCTTCCACCGCGCCACCACCTGTACCGCTCACCCACGATGACATCGGCATGGTGATGTACACGTCGGGCACCACAGGGCACCCGAAGGGCGCGATCATCACCCACGGCATGGTCTTCTGGAACTGCGTGAACCTCGGCATCCCAGCCCTCATCACGCCCGAGACGGTGCAGCTCGTGGTGCTGCCGCTGTTCCATACCGGCGGTCTCAACTGCTACGCCAACCCGGTGCTGCATGCCGGTGGCACCATCCTCATCATGCGCGCCTTCGATCCCGGCCAGGCGCTCGACTATCTTTCCGATCCGGCGCTCGGCATTACCCACTTCTTCGCCGTGCCGGCGCCCTATCAATTCATGACGCAGCACCCGAAGTTCGAGGGTGCCGATCTCTCGCGCCTCAGGATCGCGGGCGTCGGCGGCGCGCCCTGCGCGCTCTCGATCCTGGAAACCTGGACGGCCCGCGGCGTGCCGCTGGTCCAGGGCTGGGGCATGACCGAGACCAGCCCGGCCGGCACCATGCTCGATGCCGCCGACGCCATCCGCAAACTGGGCTCGGCCGGCAAGGCGATGATGCATACCGCCATCCGCATCGTCGACGACGAGGGAAGCGACGTGCCCGCAGGTGGCATCGGCGAGCTTCTCATCAAGGGCCCCAACATCACGCCCGGCTACTGGAACAAGCCCGAGGCCACCAAAAGTTCCTTCACCGATGGCTGGCTGCACACCGGCGATGCGGCACGCCTCGACGAGGAAGGCTTCGTCTATATCGTCGACCGCTGGAAGGACATGTACATCTCAGGCGGCGAGAACGTGTATCCAGCCGAGGTCGAGAACGTCCTGTTCCAGCTGCCTGAGGTGGCCGACGCCGCCGTCATCGGCGTGCCCGACGAGCGCTGGGGCGAGGTCGGCATGGCGATCATCGTGCGCAAGGCTGACCAGCCGCTGGAGGAAGGCGACATCATCCGCCATTGCCTCGCCAGGCTCGCCAAATTCAAGGTCCCGCAGTCGGTCGCCTTCGTCGACGTCCTGCCGCGCAACGCCACCGGCAAGGTGCTGAAGCGCGAGCTGCGAACCCAGTTCGCCTCTTAGACCAGAGGCCCCTAAACCAGCGGCACGTAGTCGTACTCGCCGACGCCCTGCAGGATCAGAAAGGTGAGCGACGTCTCGCCCGCGTTCGTCACGAGATGCGGCCGGCCGGCCTGGGCGACGTAGCTCTCGCCCACGCCTAGCCTCACCTCTTCCTTGGGATCCTGCAGGAACAGCCGCATCTGCCCCGCCAGCACATAGAAGGTGTCGCTGATGTTGGTGTGGAAGTGCCACGGCACGGTCTGGCTGGGCGAGAGCTGCAGCTCGCTGATCCGGAACCCGGGACGCTCAGCATGCCGCGCCCGGCGCTCGACCTCGTAGAGATGGCTGGCGTCCTTGACGGCTTCGAGTTTCCTCTCGGCTTTCATGAGTCACCTCCTTGGCGTCGATTCGGGAGTCATGTTATCGCCTTCAAGGCCTTGATACACCGTGCTTTTCGTCCTTCGACCGACACTGATCGCGGAGTCGCCGGATGTCGAAAATCAAGACTCCGCTTTCCCCCGCATGCGCCTTTCGAACGCGTTGTGCCGCCGGCACGGAAAGTCTTATGAACGACGTGCAAGATCGAAACAGGATAATAGTACGATAAAGTAGGAAAGTCAATGCTTACCATCTACGGCGTCTACCGCTCGCGCGCCTCGCGCAACATCTGGCTGGCCAACGAACTCGGCCTCCCCTTCAAGCACGTGCCGGTGATCCAGCACTATCGCCTGCCCGACGCCGCCGCTCCCGGCGCGCCGCTGAATACCCGCTCGCCCGACTTCCTGCGGGTGAACCCCAACGGCCACATTCCCTCGATCGACGATGACGGGCTGGTGCTCCACGAGTCGCTGGCGATCAATCTCTACCTGGCGAAGAAGCACGGTGGCCCCTTCGCCCCGGCGACCGTCGCTGAGGACGGCGAGATGGGCATGTGGGCACTGTGGGCGGCGACCGAGGTCGAGCCGCACGCCCTGATGGTCATCTATCATCGCCTCGGCGGCGCACCGGGCGGCGTGAAGGATCCGGCGATCGCCGATGCCGCCGTCGCCACCCTCAGGGCGCCCTTTGCCGTGCTCGACCGCGCGCTCGCCAAGAGCGGCTTCCTGGTCGGCGGGCGTTTCACCGTGGCCGATATCAACGCCGCCGAGATCGTGCGTTATGCGCAGCCCGCGCCGGAACTGTTCGAGGCCGCTCCGCGCGTAAAAGCCTGGCTCGCGGCCTGCCAGGCCCGTCCAGCCTTCAGGAAGATGTGGGAGGCCCGCGACAAGGAGCCGGCTTAGCCTTCGGTAAAGCGCAGGACCTCCGCGATGGATATCGACAGGACTCTCCTGGCCAAGCTGTTGAGCATGGGGTCTCGACCACGGCGTGGACATGCACGGCCGACGCGTTCAGCTGCCCGGAGGCGACGAAGCCGAAGCTGGTCTCGCCATCGTGCGCGAGCTGCCCGTTCCAGGCAGCAGGGCCGATGATGTAGGTGTTGCCCTCATGGGACAGGA
>CANJHI010000115.1 GCA_947474005.1 Alphaproteobacteria bacterium
GCCTCTGCCGGTGCGGGGACGCGGACATGAACCGCCGCATCACCAGCCGGGCCGCCACGCAACCCCGCCGCGGGCTCGATCGTGAGGAGGCAGCGATTTACGTCGGCATTACCCTGGCAACTTTTGACCAGATGGTGAATGACGGCAGGCTGCCGAAGTCGACCGAGTTCGATGGCGAGTTTGTATGGGATCTGGTGCAGCTCGACCGGGCATTTGACCGGCTGAGCGGGCTGCGCCGAACCACGCTGTAAGAGCGCAACGATGTCACGGCCGAGGAAACCTTACCGCATCAAATTGCAGGGTCATCGAACCGGACATCCATTCTTCGACCTGATCATTGACGGCAAGAAGTATCGCCTCGCCGCCACCAGCAAGGAGGCCGCCGCGATCGAAGGTGCGGTCCGCTATCAGGAAGTCGCCGCCGAGCGGCAGGCGCTCCGCGCCGCCCGGGCAGCGCCAGGCCCCCGTCAACCGGCGTTGAAGCCAGAAAAGGGATCGCTGCGCGAGGCAATCGTTGCCTACCTGGGGTCGGACACTTTCGGGCTGTACAAGCCGGGAACGGTCAAGCAGCGCCGCAGCATGTTCGATGTGATCTTGCGGTCGCCGGCATCGAGCGGGCGACACGTCCTTGGCGACAGTCTTCTGGTCGATTGGCTGCACGGCACCGACGCGCGCGATGCCGTGCTGCGCATTATGGGGGCTTGCGGCGAGAAGGTCGAAGCGGCACGCCGTCGGCTCATCGCCCTCAACCAATTCTTCGCCTGGTTGCTGGGCGACGAGCCGCAGGCAGCTGAGGCCCGGTCAACTCTTCGCATCAACGTCAAGACCGCCTGCAACCCTTGCAAAGACGTCGAGCCGCCCAAGCGTAAACGTACCAAGGGCGGCACGATGCGTCGGGGCCACACCGCCTTCACCAACGATCAAGTCGAGGAGTGGCTGGAGGCCAGCAGGGATGACCCTGAACAGCATCGGGCTGTTCGCTTCCTTCAGATGACGGGGGCCCGCATCAGCGACCTGCATAGGCTCAATCGCGGAATGATCAAGAGCACGCCACACGGCCGGGTGCTGACTTATATTCCTGCCAAGGGCGATGACAGCGCCTTCCGTGAGGGGCGCCCCGATCCTGCGGTCGTCCCGCTCGTGCCCGAACTCCATACCCTGATCGACGAAGTGCCAGCCGACCGCTTCACCTTCCTCCACTCTGAGTTCGACCGGCCCTTCAAGTCGGCGGCGAGCTTCGGCAATCGCGTGCGCAAGTGGCGGCGGGACGCCGGCCTGCCCGAGGGGCTGAGCGCCCACGGTATGCGCAAGGCCGCCACCCACTGGTGGCTGCGCAGCCATCGCGATCTGATCCCGAACACCTTTGCGCTGAAGACGATCTTCGGCTGGGTGACGGACAAGGAGTTGAACCGCTACACCCGCGACTTCGACCGCGAGGCCGAGGCGGTCGGCATGCTGATCAAGCTCAACGAGCGCCGCAAGACGGCTTGATAGCCCGGCGTCTAGAGCGCCGGCAGCCGAACGATCACGGGCGCTATTCCATTGCTGTTCAAATACTCAGCCACCCGGTCCTCCATCCCCTCTGCGACCGATGGGCCAATAAGAACTTCGCAGACTCCGCCCTGGTCCAGCAGCCGATAGGCGATCTTGTGTCAGTACGCGTTGCGGCCCGCCCACATTCCGCTTGGGCTTGCGCAAGTACTGGTGACGGCGGCAAGCGGACGCGAACATCGCGCGAACGAATAAACGGCCCTCGCAGCGAGGGCCGGAAACAACCCTTTGATATTACAAGAGAATATCGAGGTTGGTGCCCAGGGGCGGAGTCGAACCACCGACACTGCGATTTTCAGTCGCATGCTCTACCAGCTGAGCTACCTGGGCGCACCACGTCGTACGGCGCGGGCTTATAGGATGGGCTGGCCCGTCTGTCTAGTTGGCCCCGCCACCCTCGTCGTCGGGCGGCGCCTCGTCGGTCGGGACAACGTAGCCCTCCTTCAGCCAGCGGCCGAGGTCGATGTTGGCGCACCGCTTGGAGCAGAACGGCTGGTATTCGACGGTCCCGGTCTTTTCGCAGATCGGACATTTAGCCAGGACCCGGACGGCCCGCAGCGGCGGCGTGGTGGATCGGTCAGTCATCGCCCTTCTCAAGCGCTTCGAGTTGGGCTTTTAGCGTCGCGCCGCGGCGGGCGCGCGTCAACTCGAAGTGACCGAGCCGCGTGAAGCCGTAAAGCTGGGTGGGCACGGGGTCGTCGGCCAGCGCCTCGGCAAGGGCTGCCTGCACCTTGTCGCGGTCGTAGGTGCTGCGCATGGTGACGAAGTCGATCACGATGGCGCCCGCGATGTTGCGCAGCCGGAGCTGCTGGGCAATCGCCGGTGCGGCCTCGAGATTGACCTCGACCGGCCGGCGCGGCGCGCGGCCCTGGCGACCGCCGGCCGTGGCGCTGTCGACGTCGACGGCGCACAGCGTTTCGCCGGGTTCGAACAGCAGTTCGATACCGCTCTCGAGCACGATGCGCTCGGCCAACGCCGTGTCGATCTGGCCGGCCACGTCGTCTATGTCGAAGGCCGGCATCGCCCCATTGTGCCAGCGCACACGGATCTTCTCGTCAAGTCGATCCATCTCATCCTGCAGGGCGCGCGCCATCGTCCGATCGTCGAGGATTACCTCCTCGAGGGTGGCGCCATGGTCGCGCAATACACGAGCGATCGGATCGCGTTCGCCAGGGATACACGCGGTCAGGTCGGCGGGTGGCTGCGAGTCGAAAGCCTGGCGCCGGATCTTCTCCCAGCGTTCCATGACCTCGGTCGCATCGGCACGTAACACGTCGAGCGAGGCGCCCGCCGCCGCAGTGCGCAGCACGACGCCGCCCTCGAGCAGATCCTCGACATGGCCGCGCAGACGCTCGCGCTCGGACTCGTTTTCGATGCGGCGCGAGAAAGTCACGCCCCCACCGACCGGATGGTAGACGAGATAGCGGCCGGTGACGGCGAGGTTCATCGACAATCGCGGGCCCTTGCCGTTCTCGCCCTCGCCGTCGGTGCGCACCTGGACCAGGAGCGGCGCGCCGGGCAGCGGCCAGTCCTCGATCCCGGCGCGGTCGGCGGCGCGCAGGAAGCCGGCATGGCCGATGCCGATATCGACGAAGGCTGCATCCAGTTCGGGCATCACCCGTTCGAGTCGGCCGAGGAACACGCTGTCGATATGGGAAGGCGTGTCGCGGCGCACGACCTTGAGTTCAGCCAGACGTCCGCCGGCGGTGAGTGCCATCAGGAATGCCTTCGGCAGGACATGGCAGATCAGCCGGTCGACGCGGCTCACAGCAATGCCGGCTTCAGCAGCTTCACCGTCTCGAACAGCGGCAGGCCCACGACATTGCTGTACGAGCCGGAAAGGAAATCGACGAAGCGCGCGGCGCGGCCCTGGATCGCATAACCGCCGGCCTTGCCGCGCCACTCGCCGCATTGCAGGTAGTCGTCGACCTCGGCCCGCTCGAGCCGCTTGAAGCGCACGGTGGTCTCGACCAGGCGCGTGCGGACCGTACCGTCGGGGTAGCCCACGGCGACCGCGCCCAGCACGCGATGCCGCCGGCCCGACAATCGATCGAGACAGGCCCGCGCCTCGGTCTCCGTCTCGGCCTTCGGCAGAATGCGCCGGCTGCACACGACGACGCTGTCGGCGGCCACGACCACGGCCCCGGGATGACGCGGCGCCACGACGGCGAGCTTGGAGGTCGCCATGCGCAGCGCATAGGCGCGCGGCAACTCACGCGGCGCGGGCGTTTCGTCGACGTCGGGTGGATCGATCTCGGCGGGTTCGAGTCCGACCTGTCGCAGCAGGTCGAGCCGGCGCGGTGACGCGGAGGCCAGGACGAGCGGAGGGATCGGCGAAGCGGCCAACGCCTACTTGAAGCGGAAGGTGATGCGACCCTTGGTCAGGTCGTACGGCGTCATCTCCACCGTGACCCGGTCGCCCGCAAGGACGCGAATGCGATTCTTGCGCATCTTGCCCGACGTGTGGGCGAGAATCGTGTGATCGTTGTCGAGTTTCACCCGGAACATGGCGTTGGGCAGCAACTCGGACACCACACCGTTGAACTCGATCAGATCTTCTTTGGCCATCCGGCCTCCGGCTAGAGTGAAATTGTGGAAGGAAGCGGGCGGAAAATGGGCCGCACCGGGGATTTAGTCAATGGACCCAAGAGGATAGAAACGCAACCTGCCCTTCTCACCGGGCCGTGCGTCCCGTATATCTGGGGTCCGGGGAAAGCTGAGGAATTGCTAAAATGAAAATCCACCGACTATCTGCCATCCTGGCTGTGGCGTTCCTTGCGCCCGGGCTTGTTTTGGCTCAGACGCCCGCTCCCCAGGCCGCGCCGAACGCCGTCACGGCACCGGCCCAGAAGACGATCGGCACGCCGTCCAACCGGAAATACGCCTCATCGCTCATCGTGGTGAATGCCCGCGGCGCCACGCTGCAGGGCCAGAAGCTCACCCTCGAGGGCGTGTCGCCCAGCGCCGTCTTCTTCACGACCCGCCCGGCGCGCGGTGTCGGCCACATGCTCACGCCCGATATGGTCGACATCTGGACGACCGGCAGCTTCGCCAAGGATCCACCGAACGCCACCGTATCGGTGTTCCAGAAGGACGGCGCCGGCGTGTCCGACATCGTGGCCATCCTGAAGTCGCCCAAGCTCGACGGCGACAAGCTCACCTTCGACGTCCAGGTGCTCGAGGGCAACCTCGCCAACACCGGCGGCCCGGCCTCGATCTTCATCGACACGATCTGGTTCGGCGTCGGCGGCTCGCAGGGCCTGACCTATCTCGGCCAAAACCAGACCGTCTCGGAGGCTCCAGCCATCGGCAGTCGCTACGACACGAGCGCATATGGCAACGACCAGTGGTCCAATCCGTCGCCGACTCGGGCCCCCAACTACGGCCTGTCGTACGGCGGTAGCGGTGGTGCCGGCGCGCCGCCGCCGCCGTCACTCGATCCCCGATACGGGCCGACGCGCTGCGGCGCACCGCCCCTGCTGCCCTGCTACTGATCCGCGTCGGAGCCAATCGATGACTTTGCCCCATCCCATCGCCGCCCTGCTCGCGGCATCGGCTCTCCTTGGCCTGACGAGCGCAGCCGGCGCGCAGACCGCCGCTGCGCCGCAGAGCCCACCGCTCCCCGCCAGGACGGTCGGCAAGCCGCAGCAGCCGCAGATCGTGCCATCGATGATCGTGCTCAACGCCCGCGGCGCCAAGCTCGCGGGCCAGAAGCTCGTGCTCGAAGGCATCGCACCCAACGCCATCGTCTTCGCCGACCGGCCGATCCGTTCGGCCGGCCACGCGCTCACGGTGCACCTGCTCGAGGAGTGGAGCGCGTCCTCGGCCGACAGCTTCGCCAAGGACCCGCCCAACGCCACGGTGTCGGTGCTCAACAAGGCCAAGGGCGAAGTGGTCGACGCCGTCATGGTGCTGAAGTCGCCCAAGCTCGAGGGCGACCGGCTGACCTTCGATGTCGAGGTTATCGAAGGCAACCTGGCGGGCGGCGATGGCGCCGTCTCCGTCTTCCTCGACATCATCAACCTGCCGGTGGCGCGGCGGACCTCGCACCGCGCCGCCTGGTACGCCGGCGCTCAATAGCGTCTCCGCGGCGGCGGTGCCTCTCGACTCTCGATGCTTACGTTCTGACAATTACCTGACAGTCGGTCGAATCAACCGACTATCTTTTTCACTCCCGCAGTTCGAGTGAACCACAATCTCTGCACAATCTGGAACGGCAATGACACCGGGGAATATTCCCCGGTGTAAAAGGAGTCGTTTCATGAATCGCACAACTCGCACGATCGCACTGCTGGGCGGCCTGGCCATCGCAGCAGCCACCGCGACGGCAGGGGCGCAGGACATGCATTCAGGCGTGTACCCCGTTACCAATCCCAAAGGCGCCGAGTCGACATGGATGCCGTCGGCCGAAGGAAGCTACGTGAAGTCGCTCATTCACGATGCCGGCTTCACCGCCATCAGCGATATGGCACGCGGCCCCGACGGGACGTGGCATGCTCATGCGATGAAGAACAATGCCCCGGTCGACGTCACTGTCGATCGCGCCGGCCACATCACGAACTAGCTCGTCTCGAGCCCGCTTCTTCCCTGGCGTTATCATGCGCCGGGGAAGAAGCGGTGCGGCGATGTGCACCGAATCCGCAGGCGGCCTGAACCTTACTCTCTCCATATTCGAAGACGCCTATGGCTCCGGGGAAAGTTCCCCGGTGTAAAAGGAGTTGTCTTCATGAATCGTGCGTTTCTCACCCTTGCCGTGCTCGGCGCCGCCGTCATCGCCACCACCGGAGCCCAGGCGCAGTCCAGCACGTCGTCCGCAGACGCCAATCCCAAGGGCCTGATGTCGTCGTGGACGCCGACCGCCGAAGCGAGCTACACGAAGTCGGTCATTCAGCGTGCCGGCTATAGCTCGGTCAGCGATCTGGCGCGCGGGTCGGACGGCTCCTGGCATGCCGTGGCGATGAAGAACAACGCCAAGGTCGCCGTCACGGTCGACCGCGCTGGCCAAGTCAGCGCAAATTAAGTCGGCGCAAGCCAAGTCACCGCAAATCAACCGCTGCCGCCCCGCTTCTCGTTCAACGAGGAGCGGGGCACTATGGCGACGGACCCGAAGGGCTCCCGAACCGCGCCTTCAGACGGGTCAGGATCAGGTCCCGCGCCTGACGATAGGCATCGAGCTGCACCTCGCGCGTGCCCTCGACGGCGCTGGGATCGGGTAGCGGCCAATATTCCACCTCGGCTGCCGTGCTCCGGGTGAATTCCAGCGCCCTGTGATGGGCTTCGGGCGACAGCGTTACGATCAGTTCGAACGATGCCGGATCGACATCCTCGAAGGTCTGCGCATGATGGCGGTGCACGTCGATGCCCAGCTCATCGAGGGCGGCGATGACGAAGCCATCGACGTCACGCGCCCGCACACCGACCGATTCGACATAGACCGCCTGGCCGTAGAGGCGCTTGGCCAGCGCCTCGGCCATCGGTGACCGTACTGAATTCTCGCTGCAGGCGAAGAGCAGACTTGTGGGCAATCCGTTCGACACCTGTTTGCCGCTCACGATGTGATGTGAAGGGCGCAGATCAAGGTGAACAGCCGGCGGGCGGTGTCATGGTCGACCTCGATCTTGCCGTCGAGCCGTTCGCGCAGCAGATCGGATCCTTCGTTGTGCAAACCGCGCCGCCCCATGTCGAGCGCCTCGATCTGCGACGGCCCGAGCTTCTTGATCGCGGCGTAGTAGCTCTCGCAGATCAGGAAGTAGTCCTTTATGACTTTCCGGAAGGGCGTCAGCGACAGCACGATATCGCGCAGCTTGCGGTCCTCGTCATTGCGGACGTCGAACACCAGCCGCTGCTCGAAGATGCCGACCCTCAGCCTGTAGGGACCAGGCTCGCCGCCGACCAGGTGGAAGTCGTTCTCCTCGATGATATCGAACAACGCCACCGCCCGTTCATGCTCGACCTCGGGCGCGCGTCGCGCCACCGACTGTTCATCCAGCACGATATCGACGATGCGGCGCGATTTTGACATCGCCGGTCTCAGGCTCGGCGGTTCAGCCGGATCGAGATCGACCGGCCATGCGCCTCGAGCCCTTCCGCCGCGGCGAGCACCAGCGCCGCCGGCCCGAGGGCGGCCAGGGCGTCGGGCGTGCAGGACACGAGCGAGGTGCGCTTGAGGAAGTCGGCGACGCCGAGGCCGCCCGAGAAACGCGCCGCGCGCGACGTCGGCAGAACGTGGTTGGTGCCGGCGACATAGTCGCCGATCGCCTCGGGCGTATGACGGCCGAGAAAGATCGCCCCGGCGTGACGGATCTCGCGCGACAGCGCCTCGGCCGGCGCCATCTCCATCGCCAGTTCGACATGCTCGGCCGCAATGCGATCGACGATCGGCGCCGAGCGCGCAATGTCGGGCACCAGAACGATGGCGCCATTGTCGCGCCAGCTCCGCGTGGCGATCTCCGCCCGCTTCATCGTCCCGAGTTCGGTCTCGACGGCGCGCGCGACCTCGTCGGCAAAGACCCGGTCGTCGGCGATCAGGACCGACTGCGACGAGGGATCGTGCTCGGCCTGCGACAGCAAGTCGGCCGCGATCCAGGCCGGATCGTTGTGCTTGTCCGCCACGACCAGGATCTCCGACGGGCCTGCGATCAGGTCGATGCCGACCTGGCCGAAGACGCGGCGCTTGGCGGCGGCGACATAGGCGTTGCCGGGCCCGGTGATCTTGTCGACCGGCTTGATCGATTCCGTGCCATAGGCGAGCGCTGCCACAGCCTGGGCGCCGCCGATGCGCCAGATCTCGTCGGCGCCGGCAATGCCGGCGGCCAGCATGACCAGCGGATTGAGCACACCGTCCGGTGTCGGCACGACCATGACGATACGCCGGACGCCGGCCACCTTGGCCGGCACGATGTTCATCAGGACCGACGAGGGATAGGCCGCCGTGCCGCCCGGCACGTAGACGCCGGCCGCGTCGACCGGCCGGTAGCGGGCGCCCAGCCGCGTGCCGGTGGCATCGGTGAAGTCGACGTCCTTGGGCAGCAGCGTGCGATGGAAAGCCTCGATGCGCCCGGCGGCGAATTCCAGTGCCTCGCGCTCCGCCGGCGGCACCTTTGCCGCGGTTTTGGCACGTTCGTCTTCGGTGACACGGAGACCCGCTGCATCCGTCTCGAACCGATCAAACTTTCTCGTGTAGTCGACCAGCGCCGCGTCGCCGCGGCCGCGCACGTCGGCCACGATGCCGGCGACGACGCGGTCGACGTTCTCGTCGGTGTCCCGGTTGCGCCCAAGGAAGGCCGAAAAATCCTTTTCGAAGCCCGGTGCCGAGGCGTCGAGCCTAAGCGGCGACACGGGCGACCTCGCGGAAACGATCGATCCAGCGACCGACCCGCTCCGGCTGCGTCTTGAGCGCGGCGCGGTTGACGATGAAGCGCGAAGTGATGTCGGCGATGTGCTCGATCTCGACCAGGCCGTTTTCCTTGAGGGTCCGCCCGCTGTCGACAAGGTCGACAATGCGGTGGCTGAGGCCGAGTGACGGCGCCAGTTCCATCGCACCCGAGAGTTTTACGCACTCGGCCTGCACGCCACGCGCGGCGAAGTGCTTGCGCGTCACCTCAGGATACTTGGTGGCGATGCGGACATGGCTCCAGCGCCGCGGATCGTCGCTGCCCGCCATCTCGACAGGTTCGGCGACGGCCAGCCGGCATTTGCCGATGCCGAGATCGATCGGCGCGTAGATCTCGGAATAGTCGAACTCCATCAGCACGTCGGCGCCGGCGATGCCGAGATGGGCAGCGCCGAAGGCGACGAAAGTCGCCACGTCGAACGAACGCACGCGGATGATGTCGAGGTCGGCATGATTGGTCGTGAAGCGGAGCTGGCGGGCGTCAGGATCGGCAAAGGCGGCCTCGGGCTCGATGCCCGCGCGCGCAAACACCGGGGCCGCCTCCTTGAGGATGCGGCCCTTTGGCAACGCCAGGATCAGCTTCTCGTTCGGCTCGCTCGACACGACATCTCTCCAGTAACGAATGCCCGCCCCTGGTCGGGGCCTCTAGAGGCTATTCGACCGGATGAGCGGGCTTCCACGGGGTGGGCCAAGGCTCGCCCACATCCCCCAAATGGCATGCGAGGCGACCGATTTCCAGCCGGATTGCCCGGCCGGCGGCAAAGCGCAGGGCGACTGAACGGTCATTTTCCAGCGTAATAGCCAGCAATTCCAACATCCGATCGGGCTCGCCGAGCGGGATATTATGGTGCCGGACCGCCGTCACCTCGTTGAAAACAAGGGCCGAATGGGTGCGCGAATGGGCCGAATCGATGCTCGGATCCGCCTCCCACTGGAAGCGGTTCAGCAGCAGAACGAAGCGTTTCTCATCCTTGAAGTAGACGCAGTCACGCACCGCCACCAAGGCGTCCTGGACGGCGGCCGAGACCACGCCGAGGTCGTCGGCGTCGAGTGCCGAGAGTTTCAGCCTGCCCAACATCCGCTCAGCCCTTCAATCGTTCGATGTCGGCACCGCAGGCGGCCAACTTCTCCTCGAGCCGCTCGAAACCGCGGTCGAGATGATAGACACGGTGCAAGGTCGTGTCGCCTTCGGCGGCGAGGGCCGCGATGGCCAGCGATACCGATGCGCGCAGATCGGTCGCCATGACGTCGGCGCCACGCAGCTTCGGCACGCCGCGCACCAGCGCCGACTCGTGATGAATGGTGACGTTGGCGCCCATGCGTGCGAGTTCGGGCACGTGCATGAAGCGGCTCTCGAAGATCGTCTCGGTAATCATCGATGCGCCTTCGGCGCGGGTCATCAGGGCCATCATCTGCGCCTGCAGGTCGGTCGGGAACCCGGGATAGGGCTCCGTCATGACGTCAACGCCGTGCAGGCCATTGGCGCGGGTGACGCGGAAGCCTCGGTTGGTCTTCTCCATCACCACGCCTGCTGCCCGCAGGGTCTGCGCCGCAGCCTCCATCAGGTCGAGGCGGCCGCCGACCAACTCGACGTCCCCCGCGGTCATTGCCACGGCCATGGCGTAGGTGCCGGTCTCGATACGGTCCGGGACGACCGTATGCGTTGCCGCCTTGAGCTGCTCCACACCCTCGATCGTCAGGGTCTCGGTACCGACGCCGGCGATGGGCACGCCCATCTTGGCGAGGCACTCGGCGAGGTCGATGATCTCGGGCTCGCGCGCGGCATTGGCCAGCACGGTGGTACCCTTGGCGAGCGCCGCCGCCATCATCAGGTTCTCGGTGGCACCCACCGACACTTTGGGAAAGGTGTAGCGTGCGCCTTTCAGGCCCTTCGGGGCGCGCGCGACCATGTAGCCACCGTCGATGTCGATCTCCGCGCCCATCGCCTTCAGGCCAGAAATATGCAGGTCGACCGGCCGCGCGCCGATCGCACAGCCGCCGGGCAGGGATACGCGGGCTTGGCCTTCGCGCGCCAACAGCACGCCCAGCACCAGCACCGAGGCGCGCATCTTGCGCACGATGTCGTAGGGCGCGGTGGTCGAGGTGATCCTGGCTGCCCGCAAGGTGAGCGTGGTTCCATGGCTGTGGCCGTTTTCGCCGGGCGCTGCCTGGATCTCGACGCCATGCTGCTGAAGCAGCTGGATCATGGTCGAGATGTCGGCGAGCCGCGGCACGTTCTTCAGCGTGAGCGGCTTGTCGCTCAGCATGGAAGCCACCATCAGCGGCAACGCCGCGTTCTTGGCGCCGGAAACCGTGATCTCGCCCTTGAGCTGGCGGCCGCCTTTGATTCGAATACGATCCATGAGAGGGGGTCTCCTCAGATCTTGGCCAATTAGATTTTGGGCAGGGTGACGCCGCGCTGGCCCTGGTATTTTCCAGCCTTGTCGCGGTAGGAAACCTCGCAGGGTTCGTTACCCTGGAGGAAGAGAAACTGGCAGGCGCCTTCGTTGGCGTAGATGCGCGCGGGCAGCGGCGTGGTGTTGGAGAACTCCAGTGTCACATGGCCCTCCCACTCCGGCTCCAGCGGCGTCACGTTCACGATGATGCCGCAGCGCGCATAGGTCGACTTGCCGACACAGATCACCAGCACGTCGCGCGGAATGCGGAAATATTCCACGGTACGCGCCAGCGCGAAGGAATTCGGTGGAATGACGCAGATGTCGGTGCTGCGGTCGACGAAACTGTCCTGGTCGAAGTTCTTGGGATCGACCACGGCCGAGTTCACGTTGGTGAAGATCTTGAAATCGTTGCCGACGCGCGCATCGTAGCCGTAGGACGACAGCCCGTAGGAGATCACGCCTTCGCGCTTCTGGGCGTCGACGAAGGGCTCGATCATACCCTTCTCCTGCGCCATGTGGCGGATCCAGCGGTCGGAGAGGATTGTCATTTTCTTGTTTCCAGGGGGTAGAGGGGGCTTCTAGACGAGCCGGCCGGGGCACTCAACCTTGCTTCTTGCCGCCGGGCTCTGGAGGCTGCTCTTTCGCCCGGGCCTGCGCCTTGCGGCGCTTGAGATTTTCCCGCAAAGCCGCGGCCAGCCGCTCCGCGCGCTCGTCGCCGGAGGGGGTGGATTTCGGGGGGCTATTCATGGTCGGAGAGGATACACCATTGGCCAACGCCCTGCGCACACCGGATGAGCGGTTCGCCGATCTGCCCGGCTGGACTCATGAATCCCGCTATTTCCAGCGCCCGGACGGACTTCGGCTGCACTATGTCGACGAGGGTCCACGGCAGGCTGCCCGGACCTGGCTCTGCCTGCACGGCCAGCCGACCTGGAGCTACCTCTACCGTCGGATGATCCCGGTCTTCACCGCGGCCGGCGACCGGGTCGTGGCGCCGGATTTCCTGGGGTTTGGCCGTTCCGACAAGCCCGTGGACGAGGCCGCCTATACGTTTGGGTTCCATCGCGATTCGCTGTTGAGCCTGATCGAGGCCCTCGATCTCAGGAACATCATACTGGTGGTCCAGGACTGGGGTGGTCTGATCGGCCTCACCCTGCCAATGGCGGCACCCGCGCGCTATGTCTCGCTTCTGGTCATGAACACGACGCTGGGCACCGGCGATCAGCCCCTGGGCGACGGCTTCCTCGCCTGGCGGGCGTTCTCCAACAAGAACCCCGACATGGACATCGCCAAGCTGATGCAGCGCGCCTGCCCGCATCTCTCTGACGCCGAGGCCGCGGCCTATGCCGCCCCCTACCCCGACACCACCTACAAGGCGGGCGTGCGGCGCTTCCCCAACCTCGTGCCCGACCGGCCCGACGCGGGTGGCGCCGCATTATCGCGCGAGGCCCGCGACTTCTGGCGGACGCGCTGGACAGGCAAGAGCCTGATGGCGATCGGCATGAAGGACCCGGTGCTGGGTCCGCCGGTGATGCGCGCCCTGCACGGCGTCATCCGCAACTGCCCACCGCCGATGGAAATCGCCGAGGGCGGTCACTTCGTCCAGGAATGGGGCGAGGAGATCGCCCGTAACGCCGTCAAGGCACTGTAGTTCAGTCGCCGGCGTCCGCCTCAACAGGGTCGCCTGCTTCCTGTTTCCTCGAATGGTCGGCGGCCAGCATTACGTAGACAGCCGGCACCACGAACAAGGTGAACAGCGTGCCGACCGCGAGGCCGCTGGCGATCACCAGGCCCATCGAGAAGCGCGAGAGCGCGCCTGCGCCGGTGGAGACGATTAACGGCACGACACCCAGCACCATCGCCGCCGTGGTCATCAGGATAGGCCGCAACCGGATGGCGGCTGCCTCCTCGATGGCCTCACGCCGCGACTTGCCGGCCTGCTGCAGCTCGTTGGCGACCTCGACGATCAGGATGCCATGCTTGCTGATCAGGCCCATCAGGGTGACGAGGCCGACCTGGGTGTAGATGTTGAGCGTCGCACCCGGCACGGCCACGGTGCTGAGCGCCATCAGGAACACCAGCGCGCCCGCGATCGACATCGGCACGGAGAACAGGATGATCAGCGGATCGCGGAAGCTCTCGAACAGCGCCGCCAGCGAGAGGTAGATGATGATCAGGGCGAAACCGAAAGTGACGACGAAGCCACCGGTCTCCTGCATGTACTGACGCGAGGCGCCGCCGTAATCGACCGAGTAGCCCTGCGGCAACGTGCGCGCCGCAAGATCCTTCAGGGTCTCCAGTGCCTCGGCCTGCGACACGCCGGGGAAGGCCACGCCCTGGATGGTGGCGCTGTTGAGCTGCTGGAAGTGGTTCAGCGACTGCGGGATCGCCTTGGTGACGATCTTCGCCACCGTCGACAGCGGCACCGACGCGCCGTCGGCGGCGCGGATGTGATAGTCGAGGACCTGGTCGACATTGAGGCGCGAGCTCTGCTGGACCTGCGGAATCACCTTGTACGAACGGCCGTCGAGCGCGAAGTAGTTGACGTAGCCGCCGCCCAGCATCGAGCCCAGGGCGCCGCCGATATCGCTCATCTTCAGGCCGAGCTGTGAGGCCTTGTCGCGGTCGAACACGACCGTGGCCTGTGGTGCATCGATCTTGAGATCGGTGTTCAGGAAGATGAAGCGGCCGGTGGCGAGAGCCTCCTGCAGGAACTTCTGCGCCACGTCGTTCAGCGGCTCGAACGGACCGGTCGTGTTGATGATGAATTGGATGGGCAGGCCATTGGAGCCGGGCAGCGGCGGCGGCTGAAAGGCCACGACCTGCGCGCCTGCGATCCCGCCGAGCTGCTGCTGCACGATCGGCTGGAGCTGGTTGGAGGTCATGGTGCGCTGGTCCCACGGCTTCAGCACGTAGCCCGCGATCGACTGGCCGGGTACGTCGAGCTGGAAGATGTGATCGGTTTCCTTGTGGCTCGCGCCAATGCGGTGGATCTCGCGCGAATAGAGCAGGCGCTGGTCGATGGTCGAGTTGGGCGCCGAGGTCGCAAAGGCGATGATGACGCCCTGGTCCTCCTGCGGCGCCAGCTCGCTGCTGGTCGCCGAGTAGAGGAAATAGATGCTGCCCAGCACCAGGACGGCGAAGGTACCCGTGACAGGCAGATAGTTGAGGCTGCCTTTCAGCCAGCGCGAGTAGCCGCGGCGCACCCGGTTGAATACACCGTCGATGCCGCGGATCAGCCGCGCCTCCCAGCCGCGATCGGTCTTGCCGTGCGGCTTCAGCATGCGCGAACACATCATCGGCGAGAGCGTGAGCGCCACAATCGCCGAAATGGTGACGGCGCCGACCAGGGTGAAGGCGAACTCGGTGAAGAGCGCGCCGGTCAAGCCGCGCTGGAAGCCGATCGGGACATAGACGGCGATCAGCACCACGGTCATGGCGATGATCGGCCCGCCCAGCTCGCGCGCCGCCTGGATGGCGGCGGGGAAAGGCTGTAGCCCCTCCTCGAGATGGCGGTTCACGTTCTCGACCACGATGATGGCGTCATCGACCACCAGGCCGATCGCCAGCACCAGCGCCAGCAGGGTCAGCAGATTGATGGAGAAGCCGAAAGCCGCCATCATCGCGAAGGTGCCGATCAGCGACAGCGGGATGGCGATGACGGGGATCAGCACCGAGCGCACCGACCCGAGGAACGCAAACACCACGAGGGTCACGATGATCAGCGCCTCGACGAGGGTGCGGATCACCTCCTCGATCGAGCTGTTCACGAACTCCGTCGAGTCGTAGATGATCTGGCCATTCAGCCCCTGTGGGAGCTGCGCCTGGATCTCGGGGAAGACTGCGCGCACGCCCTTGATCACGTCGAGCAGGTTGGCCGCCGGCGCCACCTGGATGCCGATATAGACCGCCTTCTGGCCGTCGAAGCTGACCTCGGATTCGTAGTCGTCGGAGCCCAGCGTCACGTTGGCAACGTCGCTCAGCCGCACGATGGCGCCACCCTCCTGCTTCAGTACGAGGTTGCGGAACTCCTCGAGCGAACTCAGCGCCGTCGAGGCCTTGAGCGTGACTTGGACCATCTGGCCCTTGGTCGTGCCCAATCCCGCGATGTAGTCGTTGGCGGTCAGCGCCTGGCTCACGTCGGCGGCGTTGAGGCCGTAAGCCGCGAGCTTCTGCGGGTCGAGCCAGGCACGCAGCGCGAAGTTCTTGGCGCCCAGCAGTTCGGCCGTCTGCACCCCTTCAACCGCCTGCAGCTTGGGCTGCACAACGCGGACGAGGTAGTCGGTGATCTGGTTGGGCGCCAGCTCAGTGCTGTTGAAGCCGATGTACATCGCATCGATCGTCTGGCCGATCTTGACCGTCAGCACCGGCTGCTGCGTTCCCGAAGGCAGGCGGTTCAGCACAGAGCCCACCTTGGTGTTGATCTCGGTCAGCGCCTTGCTCGAATCGTAGTTCAGCCGGAGATAGACCGTAATGGTGCTGACACCGCTCTGGCTCGTGGACGTCATGTAATCGATACCGTTGGCCTGGGCGATCGCCTGCTCCAGCGGCGTCGTGATGAAGCCCGCGATGACGTCGGGATCGGCGCCGTAATAGGTCGTCGTCACCGTGACCACGGCATTCTCGGTGCGCGGATACTGCAGCACCGGCAGGGCGCCGATGGCGCGCAGACCGACCACCAGGATCAGCAGACTGACGACCGTCGCCAGCACCGGGCGGCGGATGAAGAGATCGGTGAACTTCATCGCAGGGCCCCTTACTTGTCGACCGGCTTCGGCGCGGCGTCATTGGTCGGCACGACGCGGTTGTCGATGGCGAGCGGCACGCCGTTGCGCAGCTTGATCTGGCCCGACGTGACGACCATGTCGCCGTCGGCGACGCCCTTCAGGATGGCGACCTGGTCGCCGCGCGTGGCGCCGGTCGTGACGAAGACCTGGCGGGCGACGGGCTGCGGCTTGCCTCCGGCATCCTTGTTCTTGTCGTCGACGATGTAGACCAGCGAGCCATAGGGATTGTAGCTCACCGCCGTCTGCGGCAGCGTCACCAGATGCTGCGCCGCGCCGGTCTCGAGCTCGACGGTGGCGAACATGCCGGGCAGCAGCTTCTGGTCGTCGTTCGGCAGCGTCGCACGCACCTGTATGTTGCGGCTGGCGGTCTCGATCTTGGGGTTGATGGCGGTGATCTTTCCCGTGAACTCGCGGCCGGGAAAGGCATCGACCTTTGCCTTGACCGTCTGGCCGACCGAGATCTGAGCCACCGCCTGCTGCGGCAGCAGGAAGTCGACGAAGATCGGATCCAGCGACTGCAGCGTGGCGATCACCGAGCCGGCGGAAAGGAACTGGCCGAGATCGACCTGCCGCAAGCCGAGCTTGCCGGCGAAAGGCGCGCGCAGCGTCTTCTTCTCGACGATCGCCTTCTGCTGGGCGACCTGCGCCCTGGCGTTGCGCAGGTTGGCTTCGTCGTTGTCGACGATCGCCTGGCTGATCGCCTGCGCCTTGAGCTGCTTCACGTCGCGATCGTATGTGATCTGGGCGAGCTGTGCCGTCGCCTCGAGCGACTGCAGCTTCGCGACCTCGTCGTCATTGCGCAGGCGCAGCAGGACCCGGCCCGCCTGCACCTCGTCGCCCGACTGGAAGGTGATCTCTTCCACAACGCCCGGCACTTCGAGCGACAGTTCGGCGCCGCGCACGGCGCGCAGGCTGCCGACGGCGTCGATCCGGGGCTGCCAGTCGCTGCTCCCGGCCTTCGTGGCCGAGACGGTCTGCGGCATGTTGGCCATGCCGGCCATAGCTTCCTTGATCTTGCCGCCGACGAAGGACTTGAAGCCGAACAGCCCACCCAGGACTGCGCCGACGAGAATGAGCATGATGAGCATTCGCTTGATCATCGCGTGCCTCTTTGAACTGAACTCGAATGTTGACGGCCCGCCCGGTCAGTGACCGGCTCTGGGCAGCTTGATGTCTTGCACGGGCGGCAGGGCGAACACGCCAGGCTTGCCCATGGATTTCGGATCGACGTCGGTGCGATTCCACCAGCCGCCGCCCAATGCCTGGAACAGAGCGGCGGTGTCCGTGTAGCGCGCGGCCTGCGCTTTCAGGCGGTTGATGACGGCAGTCTGATAGGTCTGCTGCGCGTTGAGCAGGATCAGATAGTTCACCGCGCCGAGCCGGTACTGCTCCTCGGAAAGCCGCAGGCTGGCGGCCGCGGTCTGCTCGGCGGCGACC